>JAAKFV010000018.1 GCA_011064875.1 Candidatus Anoxychlamydiales bacterium
TATAGATTTTCTATCGAAATATGAACAGACTCTGACTCTTTTAAAAAATCCAACTGTGATCACAATATTTGCAAGAATTTTAATAATTATCATGCTGATAGTATTTATTTTTGTTTTAGGTGTGATTGCAAGGTGGTTTTTCTTTAGATCATTAATAAATCTAATGAACAAAATTTTCTCTAAAATACCTTTAGTTAAAACGATATATACATCATTGAAAGACATTATTAGTTCATTTATGAAGAAAGGGAGCAAAGCATTTACGAAAACAGCGATGGTTGCATTTCCGTCGAAGGATTCATATTGTGTAGGCTTTGAATCAGGAGAGATTCCAGAAGAGTGTCAAAAAAAGGTAAAAGAGAAGTTAAAACCTGTATTTGTGCCAACAGCGCCTCATCCAATAAGTGGATATTTAGTAATGGCAATAGAAAAAGAAGTTTTCTCCATTGATATGAAAAATGAAGATGCTGTAAAATTTACTGTATCTTGTGGTCTTATTCTTCCTGGAGAAAAATTAGATGATAAACTTAAAAAATAGAGTTATTTTCTTTCAGATAAAAGATGTCAAAACTAAACTAATCAAACTTGTTCAAACAGCGATGTATCATTTTGAGAAAAAAGAAAAGCTTTTGATTCAAGTTTTAGATGAAGCATCACTAAATTATGTTGATGAACTACTTTGGAAAGTTCCAATAGAGGGATTTTTACCACATGTAGTTTCAGAAAAACAGGTAGACGATTTTATTGTTATAACAAAGCTCCAAGAAAATTTAAATAAGTCTCCTTACTTATTTAATCTATCTCAAGAGATCATAGATTTAGATACATCTTATAAAATCATTTATGATTTTGATGATTATACCTCCCCTAAAAAACAAGAAAAAAGCAAAAAGAGATTTGAAGTTTATAGGCAAGCTGGGTTGAAGATAGAGAGCAATTAAAAACAGATCCAATTAACTATTTTGCTTATATTTAAGGATCTTTTCAATTAACAACTTTTATCCAAGGCTTTCTTTTAAATCTCTTTTTATAGTTGCAGCATTAATACATTGTGTTGGTGTTTCAAATGGGTTCTTTCCTTCATTATCTTCAATCATAAAACAAGTAGCTCTTAGAGTTTTATCTGCAATAGAAGTTAGCATGCAAATACCTGAATCTTTATTTCCAAAAATTACTATCTAATGAAGTGGAGTCTGGCCAATATCATTTTTAAAACAAGTACAATGGTATTTTTCAACATCTTCAAGATAACTAAATGTTTCTCTAACTAACTCAAAAGCTCCCTCTTTTGCAAAATAGTGAAGAATTGTATTACCATATCTATCTCTAATTGTAAGATAAGCATATTTTAAAGATCTTGGAATTGCTTCGTAGATTTTTAAAAATTTCTCTTGGCTTATTTGACCATGATAGTTAAGAAAAGGATCATGACTAAATGAATCAAAAACTTGATCATAATTGTATTCTGGGCGAACAGGTAAAAACACTCATAAAAAACTCCTATTTTAAAGTTAATTTTTTATTTTGTCGAAGATCTTAAATGTTAAATTTTAAAAATGAAAGAGATTTTTTAATTAAATATTTTTTTTACAAAAACACATTTTATGTTTAAATTTAAGGTGTATCAATAGTATTTCTTGCAAGATTTTAGATATAATTTTATAATGTTTTTATAAAATTGAAGGAGTTTTTAAAATGACACGTCAGGGCAAGCAAGAAGAGAGAAGACACGTAAACCCGAAAAAGAGAAAGCCCCCTACTTATAGTAAGACAGGGCCTAAAAAAGATAATTTAGAAAAAGGCTATAAAGAGCATGCAAATGCTTTAAAAGATACATTAGCTTTTATCCCAAAAATTAAATAAAAAAAGGAAAGGAGTATGTCTAGACATCCAAGCTATGGAAAAGCATCGAAAGGTGGACAAAAAAGAAATGTATTAAAGAGATTTGAAAGGATTGATGTTTTAAGAAAATTGGGAAAATGGAAAGATGGAGAGAACAAAAAAGTAACAAATCTCCCAAAGACTCCGAGTAACATTGAAGCGTAAAAATCTTTTTTTGAATTTATATTCTTTAAAAATGCTTTATTTTAAAAAATTACTATAGGTTATATGAAAGTAACTATAGTAAATGAGCAAATATCTTTAAAAATTTCAGATAAGTTAGTTGAAAAACAAATAAAAGTTATCTTGAAAGAAGAGAAGATAAGAACAGATGAAGTGATTTTACATTTTGTTGATAAGAAAACGATCAAAAAATTACATTTAAAATTATTTAATGATCCTAAAGAGACAGATTGCATTACTCAGCCAATAGATAGACCGAGTAACAAGACTACAGGACATCATATTTTAGGAGAGGCATTTATTTGCACAGATATAGCTATAAAAAATGCTTTTGAGTTTAAAACTACTCCATATCATGAGCTAACACTCTATATTATACATACGATTTTGCATTTAATAGGTTATGATGATATTAATAAAGAAGATATTAAGATAATGAGAGAAAAAGAAAATTCTTATCTTAATTTATTAAAGGAAAAAAATATTTTTAAAAAATAGATAATGGAAACTACAACTCTTTTTATATATTCATTAATTTTTTTGATTGTGTTTTTGATAGGAGCAGTTTCTTTAACTGCATTTAATGTGATTATTTTAAAACTTGGCAAATACCAGACAAAAGAGACTTTAAAATCCTCTGTTTTTCTTTGGAAAAACTTTCTTTTAAAAGGAAGCTGGGAAAAGTTTTATATATTAATTAGTGTTACAAAGCATCTTTTATATCTTTTATATGCAATCTCTGCGTTTTTATTTTTACTTACTATTTTTCCAACAGTTGAGATCAAGCATAGCGGCTACATTTTTTTATTTGCTTTAATCATTGTTTTTTTCTTTTTGATAGTAGATTTTTTTGTAAGATTAATTGCTAGAAATTTCAGTAGAAAAACTCTAAAATTCATAGCATTTATCAGTTCCCTTTACATACTAATTTTTTTAGTTTTTACATCTATTTTTTGGATTCTTTCAATATATTTTTTAAAAAAATTTAAAAAAGAAGATGAAAAGAAAAAACCTATTGTCATGAAGGGAAAAGTTCTAGAGATGATAAGAGCATCAGAGCTTAGCACTACCCTAACAGGAGCTGATCTAAATACGATAGCTTCTATCATTACATTTAAAGAAAAAGTTGCAAGAGAGATAATGATACCGAGAGTTGATATATTTGTATTAGATGCTAAAACCACTATCAGAGATGCATGTTCACAGCTAATAGAAGATAATTATTCTCGTATTCCAGTGTACAAAGAAGATTTAGATAATATAATCGGTGTACTCATGTATAAAGATCTTTTAAAAATATATTCAAAAAGCTATGACGATAAAGATATTTTAGATCAGAGTATAGAAAGTATTGTAAAACCGATGATTTATGCACCAGAGAATAAAAAAATATCAAAACTATTTCAGGAATTTAAGAATAAGAAGATTCATTTAGCGATAATTGTTAATGAATATGGTGGCACAGAAGGAATAGTTACTATAGAAGATATTTTAGAAGAGATGGTCGGAGAGATAGAAGATGAGTATGATGTAGAAGAGGAAAAACAATTTTGGCAACTTCCCTCTGGCAGTATCATTGTAGATGCTAAAATGAGTATTATTGATTTAGAAAATGAATTAAAAATAAAAATACCACATTCTGTTGAATATGAGACTATAGGTGGTTATATTTTTCATATAGCTGGAACGATTCCAACGAAGGGATGGAAGATCCATTTAGAAGATTTTGAGATTGAGGTATTAATCTCAAATGAAAGGTGTATTGAAAAAATTAGAATTACACCAAGTTCACCAAAAGAAAAGTAAGCTCTGATTTCTTGCAAAAGAATAAAAGTTAAGATATTATAACTCTAATAAACTATTTAGGAGATATTTTAAATGCGCCGATCTATATGTCAAGCAGATCCTCATTATGCAATAGCTGGAGAAAAACGCACTTGGAGGTTTTCATATACCCCTTCAAATGCTTTATCTAAAAACACCAAGCTTATTTTTGAGATGCAATCAGATAAAAGACCAATAGATTGGCAACTTCCAAATGTAGATATAAAGAAAAAATCAAATGTAATATGGCTGGAAATACCAAATGGTAAAAATTTAGTTGCAAAACAGATAAAAGATCCTAAAACAACAAAAATAGGTTATGAGTTTATTCTTCCAAGAGATATCAAAATCGGAGAGAGTCTTATTATTTGTATGGGCTCAATTGATGGCAAAGATAATCTAGCAAATATGTGTCAATATTTCACACAAAGAAAAAAAATATTTAATCTCCATATAAATGTAAAAAGCAAAACTGAGACTGAAACCTTTCACATGGATGTTAGAGGAACTAAATTAAAAACTTTAAAAATAATTACGCCCTCTTTTGTTGCAAGAAATAAAAGATTTGATGTTGTTGTAAGATTTGAAGATGAATATGGTAATTTAACAAATAATACAGATGAAGAGACTCTAATTGAGCTTAGCTATGAACATTTAAGAGAAAATTTGAATTGGAAACTTTTTATTCCTGAGACTGGCTTTATAACTCTTCCAAATCTTTATTTTAATGAACCTGGTATATATAAGATTAAGTTAAAAAATTTAAAGACAAATGAACTTTTCTACTCCCCTCCTATAAAATGTTTTGATTTTTCTAATTTATGTTTATTTTGGGGAACTTTTCATTCAGAGAGTGAAAAGTATGATGCAACAAAAAATATTGAAAACTGTCTTAGATATTTTAGAGATGATAAAGCTTTGCAGTTTTATGCGACATCTTGCTTTGATTCGGAAGAAGAGACCCCATCTGCTGCTTGGAAAACCATTGTTTCTCAAATCGCAGAGTTTAATGAAGATGAAAGATTTACAGCATTTTTAGGACTTCAATGGCTTGGCACTCTAAAAGAAGAAGGACTTAGAGAATTAATTTTCACAAAAGACAATAAAAACATTTTAAGAAAAAAAGATTTAAGATCTAATTCATTAAAAAAGATTTATAAAACGTTATCTAGCAAAGATCTTTTAGCAATTCCAAGTTTTACAATGGGAAGTGAATCTGTCTATGATTTTAAAGATTTTAATGAGGAGTTTGAAAAGGTAGTAGAGATATACAATGCTTGGGGATCATCAGAGATGAGCTCTAAAGAGGGAAATTTAAGACCAATATCGGGCCCTGTCAAAGAAAATCCAGAAGGATCAATTCAAAAAGCTTTGCTCTCTGGCTGTAGATTTGGTTTTGTAGCAGGAGGCTTAGATGATCGAGGAATTTATTCAAAGTTTTTTGATAGCAATCAAAAGCAATATTCTCAGGGTCTTAGTGCTATAATTGCTAAAGATCAAACAAGAGATTCATTAATAGAAGCTTTGCAAAAAAAATCATGCTATGCTACTACTGGCAAAAAAATTATAGCTGGTCTTAGTGTTGCAAATGAACCTATGGGATCTGAAATCTCTACTTCAACAAAACCCGGGCTATTATATAATCGCTATATTTCTGGTTATGTAATAGGAACTACAAAATTAAAAGAAGTGATTCTTTTAAGAAACAATAAAATCCTTACTCGCTTCACTCCGGATGATTTTCAGTTTAATTTTATTTATGATGACACAGAGTCTTTAAAAGATATTTGTATAAAAGCAAAAGAAGATAAACCACCTTTTATTTTTTATTATCTAAGAGCTATTCAAGAGGACTCTCATATAGTATGGACATCACCTATTTGGGTAGATCTTGAAGAGCCTGCTATTGTTATTAAAAAAGTTAAAAAGAAATAAAAAAATTTAGCTAGATTCTTTTTCTATTTTTAATTGATCTTCTAATTTTGGAATTTGATCTGTATAATATTCTTTTAAAACAGCAATTAATTTTAGATGATCTTTTTTAGCTACATCTTTACCAATTTTGACTATTTCTTGGACAGAAGGTTTTTCTCTTTTTATAAAACGCGAAAATATTGACTTATTTTTTTCTTTTTCTAGCTTTATTTTCCCTAACTTTTCAAAAGCATTAAATTCTGGTAAAAGATCTTCTGCTTCTTTTTTAGCTAGCATTGGTGATAAGGAATCTACTCGATATAACTTTCTTTGATAGTCATAATATTTTTGTTCAACAGGAGAAATTTCTTCCTTTTTTACAAAAATATTTTTAAAAAAAGGAAAAATACAAAAAAACACTTTTCCAATACCCTCAAATATAGACTTTAGAATAATTCTTAAAGATTCAGTTATAGTTTTAATAAAACCAACTTTTTTAGTATCAGCTGATTGTATAGTACTTTTACTAGAGGATATTCCTAAAGGTGTAGGTTTTGAAGAGGTTGAACTTGGAGTAGTTGCTGATGTTGATGGGTTTGATCTAAGAGAAACTGGACTTGGCATTATTTGACCTTTAATTTTATAGATTGATATAAATTTTGAGATAAAAGATACAATGAGATAGTTTTTTTTCAAAGCTTTAATTTAGAGAACAAGAGATTTAAAGATCTTTTTCTCTCGTTTAAAGGCAAATTTAAAGAAAATTCAAGATAAACTTCGTTTACGATCTGCAGAGATTTGACAGTCAATTATTTTTTGATTGAGTTCTGTAATTTTTTTTGGGATATCTACTCTTAAAAATGTTTTGAGATTATCAATATCTCTACTAGCTGCATCTTTTCCTAGTCTTTCAAAACTTTCAAAACCACTGGCATTCTTTATATACGGTATGTAAGTTAATATTCTCCAAAAAAAAGAGCTTTCTGGATAAATTTTATTTTTTCCAAAATCCTCATAAACCGGATACCACTTTTCAACATTTCCGATAAACAATTCTATATCAGATTTCGAATAGGAAGTCTCTATCATATCTTCTAATATTTGTCTTTTATCCACAAGATCGAGACTTCTTGCTACTGATGTTCCTATATCTGATATTCCGAGTAGGTCTGGAACTGACATAATTAAACCTCCTAAATATTAAATTAACACATTTTTATTGATGAGTTAACATACTATGAAAATTATTAAATTCAAAGAAGAAAAATAAGAAAATCAAAGTATTGTAAAGGAATAATTTTAGAAAAGATAAGTTAATTATAATAAAGGAAAGAAACTTATGTTTCTTTCCCTATAATAAAGCCTAAACAAACGAAAAAATTATTTCGCTACTCTTCTATCAATAAATTGTTGATTATTTAAAATGCCAGAAGCTAGATCCTCAATTTCTCTAATAATATCTTTTTCTAAAAACTTTCTGAATTTTTTCATATCTTTTGCAGCTTCTGCTTTTCCAAGTGTTGTATCCAATTCATCTTCTTTTTTATCTATAAAAAAAGATTGAATTTTGTGCTGTAGCGTTTTTCTAACTTCTCCGCCATAACATGTATATACAGGATACCAGGTTTGTACGCTTTCTACAAAAGCATATATTTTCCCATCTGTTAATTCATTTGGATGAGTTGATTTTAACAATCCCTTTCTCTGTTCTAGCGTAAAGATTCTAGCTTGAGCTTCTTGCAATGAAATAGCTAAACTTTTTGTAGCAGTTGCCATAAATATACCTCCTAAATGTAAAAAAATATAAAATAATAAAACATTTTTGATGAGAGAACATACAATGTATCTAATTATTTGCAAAGAATAAAAAAAATATAAAATTCAAACTATAAATATATTATTTTAATATATATATAATCAATTATAATAATTGAATTTATCGTAAGAGATTAATCTCAGCGATTTAATCTACTAGAGAACAAAAAATATATGCTTTCTTCCTCGTAGGAGCCTAAATTAAAATTAATTACCCCATTATCTGATCTATTAAGTGCTCATCACTTAAAATTCTAGAAGCTAGATTTTCAATTTCTTTTTTAATATCTTCTTGTAAAAACTCTCTAAATTTATTCATATCTAATTTAGCTGAATCTTGTCCAAGCTTTGTATACGTCACAAAACTTACCCCATTAGTATCAAAATAAGGAAAATAACTTAAAGCTTTTTTAAAGACAGAACTTTCTTTATGGAGTTTTTCACCATAATATTTATAAACTGGATACCAAGAGCGGACTTCTGGTTCCAACTCTTGTATTTGAGTATCAGAGAAAGATGTAACATCAGTTGATTCTAACAATCGTTCTCTTGTCTTTAAACAAGAGATATTTTTTTGAACTGCTTGCAGATAACTAGTTGCACTTGTTACGGGTGTTGACATAATTATACCTCTTAAATGTTAAAAATCATAAAATTACAAACCATTTTTTGATTAGAAAACATACAATATACACTCAAAGAAGAAAAGAAGATAAGTTAAGATTAAATACAAGGAGAAAAAAATGTTAATTTTAGCATCTACATCACCTAGAAGAAAAGATATATTGAGTTATTTTTCAATAAAGTTTAAATGCATTCCTTCCCATTTTGATGAGAAAAAAATAAAATTTTTAAAAGATCCAAAATCCTATGCGATTGAAATTGCAGAAAATAAAGCAAAAGCTCTAGGAGATAAATATTATAACGATATAGTTTTATCAGCGGATACTATATGTTTTGCAAATAATAAAATTTACACAAAACCTGAAAATGAGAAAGATGCTTTTAGAATATTAAATGAGCTTTCAAATACCTGGCATTCAGTTTTTACTGCAATATGTATCAAACATAAAGATAAAATCTTTTCAGATATTGAAGAGACAAAAATACTTTTTCATGCCCTAACAGAGAGCCAAATAAAAAAGTATCACTCATCTTTTTATTATTCGGATAAAGCAGCTGGATATGCTATACAAAAAGCGGGTAGCATAATAATTAAAAACATGCTAGGTTGCTATTATAATGTGATGGGTATGCCGATTGATACCTTAAAAAACTCTCTTTTAAAAGTAGGGATAGATCTATGGGACTTTTTAAAACCTTCATAAAACTTTTAGTAATTTTTAATATCTGCACTATCTCTTTAATTGCAGAAGAGATAGATAAGAGACATATTTTATATTTGATGCATTCAAATGAAATTGAAAAAGCTCTCAATCAATATCAAAAAGCTTGGGAAAAAGAACCCCTAGATTTAGAAATTTTACAAAAGATGAGTTTGATACTATTAAAAAATGGAGCAAATAGCACAGATGTAGAGACTCAAAAACTATCTATGTTTGGAGCCGGTCTTAGTGCATCTAACATATCTTTAGAGATTTTAGAAATAGGCTTAAAATCTTCAGATTTAGAAACGCAGCTTTTATCTCTACATTTCATATCACTTTTAAATGACAACAAGACAGATTTGCTTTTAACACAAGCCATGAGATCTGATTTTTTACCAACTAGATTAGAAGCAGCGTATCATATGGCTCAAAGAAAGCATCCCCATGCTATTGGACAAATCGAATCGCTTATGATGAAGCTTCCTATTTTTTTAAAACCGTTTTTCCCTCATTTATTTGCTATGATAGGAACTAACGGAGCGACAAAATTTTTGCTTAGATTTTTAAACGATAGTAATTCTGATGTGAGGTTAGAAACTGTTTTAAGTATTGCAAATTTAAATAGAGATGATCTTCTGCAGCATATCAGAAAAAAACTTCCTAACTCAACAATTGGAGAGAAAGAAGCTATTTTTTATGCCTTTTATAAACTTAAAGATTCTTCAACAATAAAAGATATTGAAAAGCTATCAACTTCTAGCATTGAAAATGTAAAACTCTCAGCTCTAAGAGCCTTATATCATTTAGGCGATAGCTCTAAAAAAGCAGATATTGAAAAACTCGCAATGGAGGGCAACTTATTTGCTATCTCCATTTTAAAAGATATTACAGGGTCTGAAAAAACTCTAAAAATGCTTTTAAAATCTAAAAATAAATTAATTAGAGTAAATGCAGCTATTTCTTTGCTCGGTTTAAAAGATAGCTCTGGCTTAGATACTTTAAAGACTGTTTTAATTAACGATAGTAAAGATACAGCTCTTCAACCATTTTTCTCGATCGGTAGAACAATGATGTATTTTAAAATAGTGCCGCTAGCTGTTTATAGGGTAAAAGATATAAAAAATGATCCCTCTTTATCGATAAGGGAAGCTCTTTTAAAAGAGGCTTTAGAGCTAAATGAAGACGCTTTTTTATCTTTAATAAAAACTATATATGATACACCTCAAAGTGATTTAATACCTACAGCTACAGCTCTTTTAGAAAATCTTGCATCTGAAAAAGTAATTGAATTTTTAAAAGACAAGGCTAAATTTTCAAATATCCCCCTTATTAGAGATTATTCAAATTTGGCATTGTATAGATTAAAAGAAGAAGGGCCTTATGAGAGCTATATTGCTGATTGGATAAAAAATCAAGATGATGATGTGATAATTCAGTTAAATATAAATCCCGAGAAAAAATCTGAGAAAACTCAAAACATTTATTCTTTAACAAAAGAAGAATCTACAAGACTTTTATTGGATATGTTTATAGCTCTATCTTCCAAGCAAGATGAGACTAGTTTAAAAATAATCGTTAGCGCAATTAAAAAAACAAATCCTAAAAATAGATATGCCTTAGCTGGAATGCTAATTAGGGCAACTCAATAATTTATTTTTTTAAAAATATTTCTAAGATTGTTATATCCACTTTCTTTTCCAACTTTCATATTCTGATAAACGCAATCGATAACGGGCAATACTTCCTTCATGAAGACTTTGAAGCTCTCTTTCAACTATTTCAATGAATCTTGAAGAGTCTTTTGAAGGAATTAACTTTTGAGCTTTTCTTTGAATTAGTAAAATTGCCTGAGATTTATTCATACCTTTTTTAACAATCTCAGAAATAACCTCTACGATAGAATCTCGATATTTCATACGAAAAACATCTGGCTCACCTAGCACATTTCTAGTAGTTGAATATAGAAAGCATGACCTTTCATATGCCCATACAAAAATATCTCTTAAAAGTTCAATGCGATTTTGTTCATAAATTCCTAAAAGACCATTGATATAGTCTTTTTCTGACACATCAATAAATGATAAAGGACATAAGTTCTTTTTAATTAATGCAATATTAGCTGCTAAGCGAGAAGTGCGTTTATTTACATCTTCAAAAGGTTGTAGATAGGGAAGTTGAACCATAAGAAAAAAAGCCTGTTCAAAAGGATCTTTAATAGCGTTGGCTTTTTTTAATAATTTTTCGAAATTCTCTGAGAGTAGTTGAGGAATACTCAAAGGAACATAACTAGACATTCCAATCTTTACGGCAATTGCGCGCAAAGAGCCACAAGCTCTATCAGTTAGCAAATTATCAGATAATAGTGCATGGAGATTTAAAATAATATAACGATTAATTTCAATTTCATTAGCTGATTCTATCAAAAATTCGATGGCCGCTTTATGATTCAAAATCATTTGTGCATCTTTTGCATCTTTGCCCTCAGAAACAATTCCAAGATCAAGCAATCTCTCTGTTTCTAATAACGAATAAGTATTTCCTTCCAAACGGCTAGAATTCCAAGATAAATCGATAAGCAATCTATGAAAAATCTGCTTAGCATAAGTCCCGGCTGGATATCTTCCATCAGGAGTTTTTCCCATTTCAAAAAGTTTTTTTCTTAAAATTTTAGATAAATAAAAAGTAGTATTAGGTTTATAACTATCTAGAAATTTTTGATGATAGTTTACACTAGCTCTTTTTTGAATAGGTTTTGTTACTCTCAATTGAATTTTTTGAGCTTCTTTTGAAAGGATTAAAATAGAGCCTTTTGATTGTTTTTCCTTTGTAATATCTGAGGTAATTAATTTATATTTTCTGGCCCGAGCTTTTCCTTCACTCAAAATCTTTTTTTGATCAACTAAGATTTTTAAGTAACGCTGCAAAGTTCTGAAAGCTAGAGCATGACTTAAAGATTTTCTAATCTCTTCAATATTAGCACCTTCAGGAAACATTTTTAATATATTTAATATTTTATTTAATTCTTCTAAAACTCTATTAGCCATATTTTAAATATCCTATTGGCGCGATATAATAGTATTGCGCCACTTTTACCCTTATTATATGTCTCAATAAGCTAGTTTGTCAATAAAAAGTGGCGCGATACTATAAAATCGCGCCACTTTTTAAAAGTATTGCGCCAAAAAACTAGGGAGCTTCAATTCTTTTATTTGATATCTGATTAATTATTAGATGCTTACAATATAAAACCTACCTGATCAACAAAATATTATTTCGGCATTTAATATGGAAGCTCTGTGTGTTTCTATTAGCTTAAATAACTTTATACCGCTAATCTTGATTTATCATCAAAATCAATAACCATTTGATCTATAAAAGCTTTCATATTTAAAAATTCAATGATCATATATACTTTTTTCAAAAAGATTTAGAAATTTTCATGCGAATTTTTTTTGCCATTTTTTTACTATCTAGTTTATTTGCAAATGAGGATATAGACTTGGAAGAGGAAAGAATTCTATCTTCATTTAAAAAAACTCTTCTTACAAAAGGCACAAAACTTTTAGATAAAACTAAAAAAACTAATTCTTATAAACCTCATGAGTTGATAGTCGACCTTAGAAACCCCTCTTATAAAGATGGTATTTTAACAACACATGAAGGAGGAGTAATTAAAGGCGAAGATATTCGTATACAAGCTAGAACCATTCAATATATAAAAAAATATGAAAATGGAAATTTTATACATAAAATTGAAGCTGAAAAAGACCTTCTTATTCAGTACAAAGGAAGAGTCTATGTTGGAGAAGAGCTAGAGTATGATTTTACAACAAAAAAAGGTGTAGTATACGAGGGAAAGACCTTTGCAGCCTTTTGGTATTTAGGAGGAGATAAAATTGAGTTGAAAAGCGATGGTAGCTATCGAGTAGAAAATGTTTATATCACAACTTGTGAAAATGTCAATAGCTCTTGGGATATACATGCTGGAAAAGTAAATGTTTTAAAAAAAGATCTTCTTCAAGCTAAAAAAGTAAGATTTAGATTTTTTGGACTACCTACCATTTGGCTTCCTTCTTTTAAAATTAACTTAAAAAAGTTTTTGGGAACTCCAATTGTTAGATATAAAGTTACTTGGGATAAATCAACCGGACCTAAAGGCTCTCTTCGATACAGACTTTTTTCATGGAGAGATTTTGCTATTTGGACAAGATTAGAATACCGTTTAAAAATAAAAAATGGATGGAACATAAAAAATGGATGGGGAGGAGCTATTGAAACTGAATATTTACCAGAGCATGGAAGGACTGTTTTTCAAACTAAAAACTATTTAGCCACAGATATAATTCCAAAAGAATTAAAAATGAAGACTCGATATAGAGTTCAAGGAGTCTATCATACAATAAGCCCGTCTGGCGGAACTAAAATGGATGCAACTTGGGATAAATTCTCTGATATTAATATGCCCTCTGATTTTAGAAGTGATGATTTTGAATTAAATACAGCAAAAAAAACAGAGCTAAATATTAGGCACGTTGAAGATTTTTTAATAGGTTCTGTCTATGCAAGACCAAGAGTAAATAGCTTTGATACAGTGAAGCAACATTTACCAACTGGCTATATAAATGTTAAACCGTATAAAGTTCCAAATCTAAATCTCATTTTTTATAACTATTTTTTAACCTCTTATTTAGATTATGAATTCTCAGATAAGCTCTCCCCTTCTTTGCAGGATTTTGAATCAGCAAGGCTCGAGACTCACAACATCGTTTCAAGGCCATTTAAAGGCTCCTTTGCTAATTTCACACCATATGCTGGCTTTGTAGGTATTTATTACAATAAAAGCCCTCTAAACTCTTCTAAAGAGCAAGCTATGTTTTTATATGGAGCAAATTTAAGCACAAATTTTTATAGAGATTATTCAAGACACAAACACATAGTTGAGCCATATGTTCAATATCATGCAATTACAGAGCCCACTGAGAAAGTCGATACTTACTATGTTTTTAGTATAGAAGATGGCTACAACAAATTAAATCTCATTAAAACAGGTATTAGATCTCAGCTCTACTCATTAAAACATATAAGAGCCTATCCAACATTAGAAACGAACCTTTATGCTAATACTTTTTTAGATTCAAATTTCATACCCAAAACAGTGCAAAAAATCTATTTTGATTTATATTGGAATCTACCATCTGTTTATTTTAAAGCAAACACAGCTTGGAATCTTTTTAAAAATACTTTAGATTACTCCAATTTTCGTCTTGGCTGGACAGTTAATATTGATTTAGCATTTGGAGTAGAGTTTAGATATAGATCGTCATTTGATTATAGAAAATCTAATCATGAAAATTTTATATTGGATGTTTCTAGAGAAGAGAGCGTTTTAACTTCTTCTCCTATTTCAGATAAAAGAAATACTATTTTAACCCATGCATATTTTAGGCTAAATCCTTTTTGGGAAGTAGAGCTTCACTCTCATCATGGTTGGAATAGAAAAAATGAACCTTCATATAACGAATACAAAATTGATCTCTTTACTTATCTTTCATCTTCTTGGAAAGTTAGAGTTTCATACTCTCATACAACCACTGATGATAGGTTCTCTGGTGGGATTGCTTTGATAAGATAGTTGATATTCAGAAAAAAATGAATAACACAATTTATATAGCTTATTCCTCTTCGGAGTCTTCAACTCTTGATTTTTTAGCATCATCTTTACTTCGAGCTGTTTCATCTATTTCTTCAGACGCATCAGAGCGCTTTCTTTTTGGATCCATTTCTTTATCAATACCTGGAAACATTTCTTCTAATTTTCCTTTGCTTTCAGGATACAGTTCAATTAATCTATCATATATTGTTGGATGTACAGACGGTCTATTAACTCGAGTCCTTAATAATTCAATAACTTCAGATCTGCCTTTACCTTCAAACGACTTAAAAATATACGAAAGAGATTCTTTTGAATCCATGCCTCCTTTTTCTAGCTCTTTTTTAGCTGCATTAACTAAACAATACATTAAAGAATATAGATATGGGTTTCCTCTTTTGTACACAATTGTAAAAAGCAAACACTCAAATAAAATATCTAGATCATATAATAACTTATATAAATTAAGCTTCGCTATCTGATTGGGAGAAAACTGAGCTCCTTTTATTAGCTGAATTCGCTCATTTTTTTCTAATTTACTTAAAAGAAGTCTAACAACGTCAGGTTTTTGATCAAATGAAAAGTTATTGAGTATAATAGGTTTTAATATTTCTGGAGGTATTTTATCTGCAAACTCAGCTATATGATCTATACTACCGTATTGAACAAGTCCTTCAAAATATTGATAATTTCCACCAGCTATTTCTTTTCTTAAAATAGCTGTTACTTCTTCATTATTAATTATCAAATAGTAACCTGTAAGCTGTAGAAATTTAGCTTGAGACTCATTTTCAGGTAATAGTTTTAAAATCCTTATAAGATCTGGTTTATTTATGACTTTATCTCGTATGAAATAATTCGGATTTTCCCAATTATTTTTAAATAAAGCCAAAATTAAATCAACTCTTCTAGCTCCATCTGAGATCTTTTTTAATACATATAGCAGAGCTTTTCCATCTCTACAAGCTAGATAAAATCTTAAATAAAAAAATAACTCTCCATTATTCATATCAGAAAATCTACTATCTATCTCTTGTCTAAACAAAGTACCAATCCAATCTGTTAAAAGTTTATCTCTTGGAAGTTCAAACTTAAAAGCGCCTATATTAGCTTTAACATAATTTGTCATCTCTTTAGGATCTTTAAAAACTGTTTCTAAGATTGTTTTAATTAAATTTAAATCACTTGTAGTTTTTAAAATTTTATGAAATATCGTCTCTGAGAACTCTTCTATGAATTGCAGTGTTCCTTTGCAATCGACTACAACTTGAAGAGCTTCAAGTCTTCTTCCTTCATCTAACTCTTCTAGTAGAAATTTTATAAATAGAGGGTTTCCGTTTTCGGTCCTCCTTATGCTGTCGTAAGTCGAAGCAGAAGTTCTTGATGCTTTATCTAATAGAGTATAACCTCTAGGATCTACTTTAGTTAAAAAATTGAAGAGTTGATCTTTGGGTATACAATTAAAAATAGGTTCAAAAAATTCTTTTTTCCAAATATGGACACAACTCTTAGGAAACATTTTTTCTTGAAGAGAACAATGTAAATCCAGAGACATCGCATTTAAAACATTATAACCACTGATCACTCTTGTCAGATTCAGGTGTGCTATCTTATCAGAATTCTTTTTTATCCAATTATGAAATTTTGCAAAGATCTCATTGCATGCCTCATTGTCAAAATTTTTTACGTTCAATTGCTGTTGAATTTCATTAAATAATCCTTGTCCTCCAGCTCTATTAAATGCCAGATCAAAGCTATCTTTTATCACTAAAAGTTTTATTCGATTATATAATGTAGTTAAAACTTCGATTAAAATTGGATCATTCAAATCTTCAAAAGATTCTAAAGGAAGTAGATTAGTTTTAAATTTAGATTCATATTGATCTTTTAATCTAGGACAATTACATAAAGCTTTATATAGCTCAATTAGATAATCTTTTCGTAATTTAATAGTTTTTTCATATGAAATGTCTGAGCTTTCAATTGGCGCATTAGCGCTATTGAGCTGCAAGTTTTGAGAATCTCTAAATACCCCTAAAATTTTTCTTTTCAAAATTTCTTGAGCAACTAATTTACCATCTGAAATATCAACACCTACTTTTAATGCCGCAACATTCGCTTCTTCTTGCTTTTGTAGAGTCGTTTCTTCATCTTCTTCTCTCTCCCGAACATATATAGCATCATCTTGTTTTTGAACAGCATCTCTAAGAATCGTTTCATAATCGACTATCCTTCCATCTAAAGATATCATGTTTTCTTCGAGAAATTTGAGATCCTCAAGAGCTACTAAATTACTTTTTACTATAGAATTAAGTCTTTTACAGGTTTCGGAGAAAGCATTTTGATCTGAATATTCTAGAAAATAATTCATACGCGCTATCACTTCAGTTGGTAGAATATCAAAACCTGAAGCTGCTGCTGGAGAACTAGAAGAACTCATAAATATATGCCTTTATTTATATATTTTTAATTGTTAACTTAATTTATTGCAAATTATTATAACAAATTTATCAATTAAATACTACTATTTCAATTAACAACATAAGGCTCTAAATATAAAGAACTATAATAAAATATTAAAGTAAAATACTATATATATTAAAAGTTTAATTATACTTAGCTTTGATTTCTTTTAAGGCGGGCTCTATCTCTTTTCTTTTTTTAGCAGGAAGTCTATCTATAAATAAAACACCATTTAAATGATCATTTTCATGCATAATTTCTCGAGCTTTATAACCTTTTATTTCTTTAGATATTTTGTTGCCATCTATATCTAAGGCTTCTATATGTATGGATATAGGCCTTTCTACTTCTTCATGAAGACCCGGCAGAGAAAGACAACCTTCAGGTAGCTTTACTGTATCCTCTGCTGGGCTGGAAAGTTTTGGATTTATGTAGATTTCAGCATCTCCTAGATAGGCCTCACCTTTTTCATCATCTAAAACGGGTCTAATAACTGTAATTCTTAAAAATTTTCCGACTTGTATGGCAGCGAGGCCAACTCCATTGTTAGCATCCATAGTCTCTACCATATCTAAACATAGCTGTTTAATCTCTTCAGTAATCTCTTTAACCTCTAAGCATTTCGAGCGAAGTTTAGAGTTGCCGTAGTAGACTAAAGGCAAGATCATTTTTGAACCTCTTCAATCATTGTTGGAACTTTTTTGACTTGAGCTCTACCAAGAGCTGATGTCCAAAGTGATAAAACAACGCAAGATATCATGAAAAAAGTTATTAAGTAAGCTGTGAATTTTTTTAAGACATCAGCAGTTGATGTTCCAAATAATGAAGATGAAGCATCTCCTCCAAAAGCAGCGCCGAGACCCATGCTTTTAGATTCTTGCGACATAATAACTAGAATGGTTATGAGACATAAAAATAAAAACAAAAATAGAAATAGATAAAATAAAAATGACATTTTTTTAACCTTTAAGCTTTATTTATGATTTCAGCAAAAATTTTATAATCTAAAGAGGCTCCTCCAACTAGGACGCCATCTATATTTTCTTGCTGCATTAATTCTTCTACATTTTGAGGTTTTACAGAACCACCGTATAGGACATGCATATTTTTTGAGATCTCACTATCAAAATGTTTAACTATAAGTTTTCTTATACAAGTGTGTACATGCTCTGCAATTTCTGAAGTAGCTGTTTTTCCGGTACCGATTGCCCAAACAGGCTCGTAAGCAATTATAATATTTGAAGCATCTTTTTTAGAAATATTTTGAATCCCTTTTAAAAACTGCTCTTCTAAAACACTTTCAGTTTTTTTCTCTTCTCTCTCTTTTTGAGTCTCTCCAATACACAAAATTGGTTGCAAGCCATCTTTTAGAGCTCTAATTAGTTTTCTGTTGATAAAGATGCTATCTTCTTGAAAAATATGTCTTCTCTCTGAGTGACCAAGTATTACAAATTCTACCCCTAAAGCTTTTAGCATTCCCCCTGAAATCTCTCCGGTAAAAGCGCCGTCTGTTTCATCATGCATATTTTGAGCGCCGATAATAATATTTGTGTTATTTGCAGCTGCAATAGATTCTTGAAGAGCTGTAAAAGAAGGAGATATATATACGCTAGCTCTGGCAGATTGAATAAGAGGAGCTAAGTTTTTAATAAACTCTTTAGCCTCTTGATTAGTTTTATTCATCTTCCAGTTGCCGGCTACTATACTTTTTTTATCCATAATTTTTCCTATATAAAAATATCTGAAACCTACATTATAGATTGAAAAAGATTCAAATTTCAAGCTATATTAATATGTATTAATATTTTTATTTTGAACCAAGCTAAAAACAGATGCAAACTGAGTATACAAATAAAGTTTTAACAGTAAGCGAGCTTACATATTCTATAAAATCTTTATTAGAAAAAAATTTTACATTTATAACGATTACTGGAGAGATCTCTAATTTCAAACACCAATCTTCTGGGCATATGTATTTTAGTTTAAAAGACTCGTCCTCTCAAATATCTGTAGCGCTTTTTAGAGGAAATGCTAAAAATTTAGATAAAATACCAAAAGATGGCGATGAAGTTATAGTTGAAGCCGAGATGAGTGTTTATCCGCCGAGGGGCAACTATCAACTAATTGCTAGAAAATTATCATACTCTGGCAAAGGAGATCTTTTAATAAAGCTAAATGAGCTCAAAGAAAAATTAAAAAATGAAGGTCTTTTTGATAAATCCCATAAAAAAGATCTACCTATTTTACCTAAAAAAATTGGGATTGTAACATCGCCTACTGGATCTGTAATTCAAGATATTTTAAATGTTTTAAAAAGAAGGTTCTCAAATTTCCATTTGATCTTGAATCCTGTAAAAGTTCAAGGAGAAGGATCTAGTTTAGAGATATCTAAAGCAATCGATGATTTTAACAAATATAATTTAGTGGATGTAATTATAGTTGGAAGAGGCGGAGGATCTTTAGAAGATCTTTGGGCGTTTAATGAAGAAGTAGTTGCTAAAGCTATTTTTAAATCTAAAATACCGATAATTTCAGCAGTAGGTCATGAAACAGATGTATCGATATCTGATTTTGTAGCAGATGTTAGAGCTCCTACACCTTCTGCTGCTGCAGAAATTGTGATAAAGGAAAAAGCTCAGTTTTTAGATACTTTGAAATATTTTGAAACTCAAATAGTGAAAAATATTTCATATAAATTAGAAAATCTAAAACTACAACTAGATAATTTCAAAAACCAAAGTGTATTTACATCTCCCTATACTATTCTCGGAAAACAGATGCAGATGTTAGATGATTTGAAAAATTCAATAGACTCTTCTATAAAGCAAAAGCTAATATCGCAAAAAGAGATTCTAAAACTTATCTTTAATCAATCAAAGTCTCTAAATCCTCAAATGAAAATTGAGGATTTCAGAAATGAGCTCAAAGAATTTTCAAAAAGACTAAATTTAAGCTGCAATAACAATCTTTTAATTAAAAAAGAGAGATTAGAAAAGCTAGTAGATCATCTAAAAGCTATAGATCCAAAAAACCTTTTAAAGAAAGGATATAGTATTCTCTTTAATGAAAAAGATAATTCTATTATCCTATCTACTAAAGATATCAATGAAGATGATAAAATTTTAGCTATGGTATCTGATGGAAAAATTTATGCAAAAGTTGAGAGTAAAAAATGACAGAAGAAATATCTTTTGAAAAAGCCTTTGAAAGGCTCGATGAAATTTTACAAAAAATGAATGAAGGAAAAGTATCTTTAGACAGCTCTTTAAAATTGTTTGAAGAAGCAAATTTTTTAATAAAAACGTGCAATAAGAAACTAATATCCGCTGAGCAAAAAATCGAAACTCTTATTAAAGATAGAAACTCCAACTTAGAAGTAATGGAGAATATTCCCCAAACTAAAGACTTTGAATATTCAAAAGATGCAATAATGGATAGTTAATGCTAGAGAAAATCTCAAATCCTAAAGATATCAAAAATTTATCAATTGAGGATTTAGATATCTTATCCCAAGAAATACGAGAAAGAATAATTGAAGTTTTATCAAAAAATGGTGGCCATCTAGGATCTAACTTAGGAGCTGTTGAGCTGAGTATGGCCTTGCATTTTGTATTTGACTCCCCTTATGATAAATTTATATTCGATGTCTCTCATCAGAGCTATACCCATAAACTATTAACTGGAAGAGATAAATTATTTGATACTCTTCGTCAATTTAAAGGACTTTGTGGTTTTTCACATTTTAATGAATCTATTCATGATCATTTTCATCTAGGTCACGCTGGCTCTGCTATATCACTCGCTTTAGGCCTTGCTAAAAATAGAGATCTTTTAAATAGAGATGAACATGTTATTCCAATCATTGGTGATGCAACACTTACAAATGGTCTCGCACTAGAAGCATTGAATAATATTGATCAAAAAACAAAAAAACTAATAATCATTTTAAATGATAATAAAATGTCTATTTCCAAAAATGTTGGAAATATAAAAAACTTACTCTCAAGATTTTTTAGCAATCCAAGATCTAATAAGTTATATTCAGAAATTGAAACCTTATTAGAGAAAATACCAAACATCGGAAAATTTTTAGCAAACCAAGGAAAAAAATTAACCCAGTCCATTAAAAATTTAGTAAGTCCAGCAATTTTTTTTGAACATCTAAATCTATCTTACATTGGTCCTATTGATGGTCATGATATAAAAAAGATGATAGATACTTTTGAAAAAGTAAAAAATTCTGAAAAACCCATATTGATTCATGTAATAACGACTAAAGGAAAAGGGATGGAAAAAGCAATATCCAATCCCGAATCATATCATGGAGTAAAACCATTTGATATTACAACTGGAGATTTTTTATCTAAATCTAAACTTACATTTCCAAAAGTTTTTGGTTCTCATATTTTAGATATGGCAAAAAAAGATCCTAGTATAGTTGTTGTCAATCCAGCGATGCTTAAAGGTTCTTCTCTAGAAGAATTTAACGAAAAATTTCCTGATAGATGTATTGACGTTGGAATTGCAGAAGGACATGCCCTAACATACGCTGGAGGAATCGCTTTAAATAAAAATCTTAAAGTTCTAGTTAGTATATATTCAACATTTCTGCAGAGAGGTTTAGATAATCTTTTTCAAGATATCTGTCTTCAAGATCTTCCTGTTGTTTTTGCAATAGATAGAGCAGGACTATCTGGACCTGACGGCCCTACACATCATGGTATTTATGATATTGGTTTTTTAAATGCTATGCCGAATATGGTAATAGTGCAGCCTAGAGATGCAAATGTTTTAAAAGAGCTTTTAAACAGTGTATTTAACTGGAAAAGACCGGTTGCTATAAGATATCCCAATATGGAAGCCATAGAGGTTAAAAAGCCCCTTAAAAAAAGAAAAATAGGATCTTTTGATATCTTAAGCAAGGGAAAAGATATTTTAATCATTTCAATTGGTCATATGTATAAAACAGCTATTGATATTAAAGAGATTTTAAAACTCCATGATTTAGATCCAACAATTTTAGACCCAATCTTCATAAAACCCTTAAATGAATCTCTATTCAAAGATCTTCTTGAGACTCATAAAACTGTTATCACGATAGAAGAACACTCAATAAAATGTGGCTTTGGATCGATTTTTAATAATTTTATTATCCAAAATAACATTAAAGATATTGAAGTAATGAATTTTGCTCTACCCGATCGGTTTTTGACACATGGCGGATACAAAGATTTAATTGAAGATTTAAAATTAGATGCAAAATCTATTTCTGAAAAAATTCTAAATTTTCTATATGAAGAAACCAAAGTATTATAAGGTAAACCTATGATAGTTGCACTTTTTCCAAATGAAGAGATCAAATCCTCTTTCGACGTTGCAAAAAAGATAGCTGATTACTTAACTAAAAACGATATCAAAGTTGTATCAGAGGATAAAAAAGCAAAAGTTTTAAATATCCCCTCAATATCTTCTGTAAACGAAAAAAAAATAAAGTTTTTAATCTCACTCGGTGGAGATGGAACGATACTTCGTCTCGCTCATAAATATAGTGATTTAGATGCAGCTATTTTAGGAATAAATCTTGGCAATCTCGGTTTTATGGCAGATATTCCTCAGACAGATATTTTTGAGTCCTTAGATGACTTAATCAAAAAAAAATACACTATAGAAAATAGAATTATAATAGAAGCAACCTCTTCTAAAGGCGAAATATCATTTGCTGCAAATGATGTTGTATTTCATAGAGCTTGTAATCACTCTTTAATCGATATTAGTGTTAGCGTCGATAACAAATATTTAAATACTTTTTCAGCAGATGGGATAATAGTTGCCACTCCAAATGGATCTACAGCATATTCTCTGTCCGCTGGTGGCCCTATTTTATATCCTAGTTTAGATGCTTTTTTAATAACTCCGATTTGCCCTCATGCTATTACAAATAGACCAATTGTGATAACAGCAGATACTGAAATAGAGATAAAATACTTATCAAAATTTAAAACTCCAATTGAAGTTCACTCAGATGGTATTGTTCATTTTGAGATGAACACAAATGAAACATTTAAAATTAAAAAAAGTAAAAAAGTATTTAAGTTAGTAAAATTAGAAAGACATAACTATTTTTCTACTCTTAGATCTAAATTAAATTGGGCTGGAAAAATTGGTTTAGAGACTTAATAAACCAAAACATCCAATTTTTTTGGATATTTTGCCATATTTTAAAAGTATTCTAAAAGCTATATTCCATTAGTTGCTCTTGGTTTTTTTATACCTTTTTGTCCATTTCTTCTGCTTCAACAACAGCTCTTTTTCTTTTAATTGCAGGTTCAGCGCTGGAGCTAGTTTTTAATAAAGATCGTTTTAATACATGTTTATTTCTCTTCTCACCCTTTGAACTTTCAATGATAACAAAACCATGATCAGCTAAAAGTTTATTTAAGCTTTCATCGCTTTCATCTACTTTCATATGAATTGAAGAAACTTTATTTTTTTCAGCTACTTTGCCTAATCTTTTTAAAAGGCATGTTCTAAAAGCTTCTTCTTTGGTTGCTCCATCAAAAACGATCAAGCTTATTACAGCTAAGCTATTTTCTATTTTTAAAGAATCATCTGATTGATTTTCTTTTTTATAAACAATCAGACCAACAGGATTCCCATCATATTTAAAAATTTCACATATTCGATCTTCTTGTTTTCTTAATTTTTCTAAAGTTTTAGCTTGCCCCTTAAAAAACTTTTCAACCAGATGAAAATGCTTAGATTCTTGATTACCTCTAACAAACCCTGCGTTAGTAAAATCTAGTTTAAAAGCATTTGTAGAAACTCTAAAAGGTGCCGACGACATATTTTTCTCCACTTAATAAAAAAGGTAATATTTTAAGTAAAATTACGATAAATTTAAAGCTATTTTCCTTTTAATTGCTCTGTAAAAATATCTCTAAAAATTTTACGTCAATTACTCCTTTCTAAAGAAAGGAGCATGAGTTGCAGTTCCAATCGCTTCAGATAGGTAGAGATTTCGTGGGACTGCTATAGGCCAACTGACATGG
>JAAKFV010000019.1 GCA_011064875.1 Candidatus Anoxychlamydiales bacterium
GATTTTAGCTGAAATTCTTTTTGTTCCACTTGTACTCAATGTTATTATTGTATTCTGCATTATATATATACCAGGTCCATCTGCAGAACCATTTGCCCCATTACTCTTACCTGTTCCGCCTCTTCCAAATTTTACAGATTGATTGTTTTCAATATCTGAATCAAAAGTTAAATCTCCTCCTTCTCTCACAAATACAGCGCCTCCAACTCCAGCGCCTCCTCCGCCTCCTACTCTAGGCTCCTCTGAAGGTCCTTGTGTAGCAATACCCCCCTTTCCACCTCCGAAATTATCGTAAAATTTTCCACCATTGCCGCCTAGAATATCTGATGATCCTCCGCCTCCTCCAGTACCTCCATCGCCCCCTTTAATTGCTATAGCTCCTCCGCCTCCTCCAGCAAAGCCACCAACTCCAGCGGCAGAACCGGCAAAATTGATATTAGTACCACCACCGCCACCAAAAGCTCCTCCATTTTGAGCTGGCGTAACCGGAATAGAAGTTTGTCCATCTCCTCCTTCAGTTCCACCTCCGTTTTTGCCATCTGCATTTGCATATAAACCACCACCACCACCGCCTCTAGAAAGGATTCCTGAGACTGAACCTGCCCCACCAAGACCGCCTCCGCCTCCGGCTGCGCCCTCCCGTACTCCATTGCCACCTGTACCACCATTAGCTCCACATTCAGTAAAGGTTATGTTTGTTAAAGTTACAGTTGCTACATTATTAACAAAAACACCTCCTCCAGCTCCCATTCCACCGCCACCTCCATATGTAGCACTTCCGCCTGGACCTCCTTTAGATATGCAATCGTCCAGTGTTAAGTTTAAAATCGTTACATTTCCACCTTTAACAAAAAATCCTGGATGAGTATTATTTCCATTTATAATGACTTCTTTTCCGCCTATATTTGCTCCATTAATAGTCAGATTCTTATCTATAATTGGCAGGTGGGCGTTTAATCTAATTGTTCTAGCAGCAAGATCACCAGATAAATTAAAATTGATGGTATCGCCATCACCAGCATTTGTTAATACTGTCCTTAAAGTACCAATATCATTGTTGTCTTTATTACTAATTACAATTATTGTAGCAGCTTGTAAACTTTGATAAATTAAAGTAAGAGTAAAAAGGATAAATGAAAATAATCTAATCAAAGTGTTTTTGCTCTAATTTTTTTTAACTTTAACTTTTTTATAGTACTATTTCTAAAAATTAATTTTCAAGCAAAAGCCTATCTCGATAAATTATTTGCCAACTGAAAAAAAATATTTTTGTAAAAGAGAAGATCTTAACTTATTGAGTTAAAGAAATAAAATAGAAAAAAAGCAAAAAAAAAGGGAAGTTATTTTATCTTCCCTTTAAATTTTAAAAGATTTGATCTAATAAATTAGAAATCAAATCTAGCTGTAAATGTTAAACCATGCAAAAAAGTATCGGCAGGTTTTACTTGCTTGCTATCGTCTTCATTAATTTGTGAATAATAACTCATATAATTTGTATTAGAATATCTTTGAGCTTCATATGCTAAAGATATATTCATATACCATTTATCGTTTGTGAAGTAAGAGTTCCAAGCAAAACCAATTTGAAGTTCTTCTACATCTCTTAAAATCAGTTTTTGTATTTTATCCAATTCGAAACCAGTTGCATCTTCATTGCCAGATCCTGAAACATCATTTTCAGCAAACATTAAAGACAAAGAGCCTACTAAAAAAAAACTAAAACGCTTGTATAAAATCCATTTAGTATCTATTCCTAATCTTGGACCAATTGCCCATGAATCATTTTTTATAAAAATATGTTGAGATAATGTATTTTCTTCTAAAAGAAAGTCATAGCTTTGATACATCCAATGATTAGAAGCTCCAGCAAATGTAGTTGTAATTAAATGAGTACCAACATATAATGGCCTTGATAATTCTAAATCAATTTTATCCAAATTCATTTTCCATCTAGCTCTAACTCCATCTGAAGAAATATCATCAAATGAAATAGTTCCAGGACGTGTTATATACCAGCTAGAAACAAAGTTTCCTTGGTCTACTGTAGAGGGTTTATATGTTGTTTTTTCTAACGCATGAAGTCTTGTATATTGAGCAAACATTTGCCAATTGTCATGATTAAAATGAAACCCTAGCCCTACTTTAAATCCTGGCTCATATTCAGTTGAAAATTTAATGGCTTTATATCTTTGGGGATCATCAGAAGTGATTCTACTTCTTCCCAAATCTAATTGATCTGAGAGTTTTTGCCAATAAATGAAACTAGCTGAAACATATGTGTCTACACCTCTGCAGATATCAATATTAGCTGGAGCATTATACGCTATTGGTAAAACATCTTCACATATTTCATATCCTTGTTTGTATGGTTTACCCATTGATATTTCATAACATTCATCACACTCATCAATTTTTTTTGATGGACATGGATCTGAGTAACTCGGTATATCTTGGCTATTTGCGAAAACACTACTCACAATTAGGGTAGCTAATGAAATCCAAGATATTTTTTTTGCTATATTCATATAATAATAACTCCATTGTTTTTAATAGAAAATTTTATATCTATCATTTAAATATTTTCATTATCGCTGATGTATTCTTAATTTTCCAAAAAAAACTGATTTAATGTAGCAACAAAGTTAAAATGTCCTAATATTAAAAGCTTTAAGGAGCTAAAATATGAAGGGATTATTTACAATGTCAGGGAAAGAGCTTTTATTTTATGATAGTATTTCAAAAGCTTTTGTTGTCATTTTATAAAAATCTTTGTAGTATCTCTGATCTTTAAATTGAACAAAAGTAGGATGTATAATATGAATTTTTTAAAAAAGATTTTTTTATCTTGTCTTTTAGCTCCAATTTTGAGCTTTGCTATGACAGATACAGAGATAGAAGATATTATGAAAAAGTGTGTAGATGAAGGACATACTCCTGGAATGGTTATTGGAATAATCGATGAGTCAGGCACTAAGTTTTTTAAATATGGACAGATGGCTGTAGATGATCCAACTCCAATCGATGAAAATGCTGTTTTTGAAACAGGTTCAATCTCTAAAATATTTACATCACTACTTTTTACTCAGATGGTAAAAAATGGAGATGTGAAATTTGATGATACAATAGATATGTATCTTCCAAAAGATGTTAAAATTCCTGAATATAATGGGAAAAAAATGACACTCGGTCATTTAGCTACTCATAGAGCTGGTTTTGATTATATGCCAGAGAATTTTATTATGAGTGATATGTACAATCCATTTTCTGAATATACAGTAGAATATCTATATGATCTTTTAGCAAATTTTAAACTAGAGTATGAGCCAGGAACTAAATATCGTTATTCAAATGTTGGTGTAGTTCTGCTTTGTCATATTTTGGCTTCAATAACAAATCAAAACTTTGAAGATTTAGTATCTGATAGACTACTAAAATCAATGGAGATGGATAGCACAAAAGTAAACCTTACAGATGAAATGGAAAATAGATTTGCAACTCCTCACATCAGAGATAAAATTGTTCCTCATTGGACTATTCAAGCCTTCGAAGGAGCAGGGGGCCTTCATTCAACTCCTAAAGATTTAGCAAGATTTATAGAAGCAAATCTAGGGTTTTATAAAACTGATGTTTATCCAATTTTACAAGAAGCTATAAAAACAAGACACCCTCAAGATCTTCCATATCTAGATGTTGGTAATGAATGGAATATCTCTTATCAATATAAACCAGAGATTGTATTTCATGGTGGTGCAACTGGCGGTCATCAACTTTTTATTGGATTTTGTCCAGAGACAAAAAAAGGAGTAGTTGTATGCTCTAATTCTTGTTCATTTATTTATGATATTGGAAAAAATATTTTAAATAAAAAATGGTACTTAAAAGAGTTTCGTCAACAAGCAATTATAGTTCCTATGATGCTCTATAAATTTATAGGAAATTATCAAAATATTGATGATGGATCAACTTGCTCAATTCAGATGAAAGACCAAGGACATCTTAGCACGTTAATGCTAAAATGGGGATATTATCCTCAAATACCTATGTATCCTTCTACAGAAAAAGATTTCTTTTTGAAGGTAAAACCTGTTGAGATAAATTTTGATCTAGATGAAGCAAATGATAATATAATTGAGAGTATGAAAGTGAACTATAATGGAACTATCTATAGGTTCAAAAAAAGATAAACTTATCTAGAATATGATTTAGAAAACCAAACTTTGGTTTTCTAAATCATAAATCAAATATTTTTAAGATAAATTTTAAATAAAAAAAGCTCCCGAAAAAATCGGGAGTTTTTTTTGTGTAAAAGTTTTTTTATTTAAGACTTAAATGTCTTAGACAAAATCGCAAGTAGTAAAAGTGATGTTATTGTGATTATCTTAATCATAGGATTAATAGCAGGTCCTACTGTATCTTTGTAAGGATCGCCAACTGTATCTCCTGTGATAGCAGCTTTATGTGCATCAGAGCCTTTGCCGCCTAAATTACCATCTTCAATATATTTTTTTGCATTATCCCATGCACCGCCACCTCCGGTCATTGAAAAAGCCATGAAAATACCTGTAACTACTGTTCCCAAAAGAAGTGCTCCCATTGTTACAAAAGCAGAAGATATATCTACAATAAAATATATGGAGAAAAATACTATTACAGGGGCAAGTACAGGAATTAAAGATGGAACAATCATCTCTTTGATAGCAGATTTTGTTAAAAGATCAACAGCTTTTCCATATTCAGGAAGCTGTTTTCCTGTCATAATGCCTGGGATTTCTTTAAATTGACGTCTCACTTCATTTACAATTGCAGAAGCTGCTTTTCCTACAGCGGTCATCCCTAAAGCTCCGAAAAGGTATGGAAGCATGCCTCCTAGGAAAAGGCCAATTATTACATACGGATCTTGCAAATAGAATTTACTCTCAATGTTTGGGAAATAGTTACTCAAATCTTCGATAAATGCAGTGAAGAGTACTAAAGCTCCAAATCCAGCAGATGCAATAGCGTAACCTTTAGTTACGGCTTTTGTAGTATTTCCAACAGCATCTAAAGCATCTGTTATTTTTCTTACACCTTTTTCTAAACCAGCCATTTGAGCAATCCCTCCAGCATTATCTGTTACAGGGCCATATGAATCTAAAGCTACAATCATTCCAGCTAAGGATAACATTGAAGTTGCAGCAACAGCAACGCCATAAAGCTCTGCATTTAAATATGAAATTAAAATGCCAAGAGATATTACAACTACTGGTAAAACAGCAGATTTCATGCCAACAGCTAATCCTTGAATGATGTTTGTTGCATGACCTGTAGTGGAAGCTTGAGCGATACTTTTTACTGGATGAAATTTCGTTGAAGTATAATATTCAGTAAGCCACATTAAAAGTCCTGTGACTACAAGTCCTGTTATAGCGCAGTAAAATAGATTGAGACCTGAAAATGTTATTTCATCTATTATGTGATATTCACTTTTAAACCCAAATAAAAGATACGTTACGATTCCTATAGCAATGAGAGATAAAAAAGCAGTTGTCATGAATCCTTTATATAATGCTCCCATTATATTTTGGTTTTTGCCAATTTTCACAAAAAAAGTTCCAATTATTGATGTTAAAATACTTACTGCTCCAATAGCTAAAGGGAAAAACATCATTTTACTAGAGACAGCTGGATCTTTGAAAAATATTGATCCTAAAAGAATCGTTCCAACAATTGTTACTAGATAAGTTTCGAAAAGATCTGCTGCCATTCCTGCACAATCTCCAACATTGTCTCCAACATTGTCAGCGATAACAGCAGGATTTCTTGGATCATCCTCTGGAATTCCAGCTTCAATTTTACCAACTAAATCAGCTCCAACATCTGCTCCTTTTGTGAAAATACCTCCACCTAGTCTTGCGAAAATAGAAATTAAAGATGCTCCAAAACTTAAGGCTATTAATGCTTCTAAAATGGATTTTTCAGCAATACCAGCTGCTCTTAGAATAACATAGTATAAAGTTATTCCCAATAGGGCTAATCCAACAACTAACATTCCTGTGATTGCACCAGATTTAAAAGCAATATTTAATGCTGGCATAATACCCTTTTTTGCAGCTTCAGCAACTCTAACATTTCCTCTAACAGAAACATTCATACCAATGTATCCAGTTGTTCCAGAAAGAACAGATCCTATTAAAAATCCTATTCCTGTGAGCAAACCGAGTTGCCAAGAAAGTAATAAAAATACAAATATACCAACTAACGCAATCATTTTGTACTGCCTATTTAAATAGGCTTTTGCTCCTTCTTGTATAGCTTTAGATATTTTTTGCATTTTATCTGTGCCTTTTGGATTTGATAAAACTGAATAAGCTAAAAAACAACCAAAGATAATTGCTATCAATGAGCAGATTATTGGAAAAATATACACGTCTACCATAGAAAAAACCCTTTTGATTAAAATCTGTTTAAGTATCTATAATAGCGGGTATTTGATATATTTATCACTATTTTTTTATAGGAGGTGAAAATGTTTTCATTTATTTTAAATATTTTGTTAGTTACTAAAGTTTTTTCTTTGGATACATCAGAGTTAGAAACTAAAAATTTTAATGAAAAATCTCAACTATTAGATAATCAATATCCACCAGTTTCTAGACAAATAGATTTTGATGATCTTAAAAATATCATGGAAAATAGTTTTACAGATAATGAAAAAATTGAAAAATTTTCTGTTGTAGATGGATTTTATAAGGATTTTTACTATTTAAAAAATCTAAATAATAATTTATCACTGAAGTCTTTTAATATGCTAAAACAATGGGCTAAAAAAAACCAAACGACCATACCTAAAATTTATCTGCCAAATAATAAAAAGTTAACTCCAGATAATTTAGATGACTCAATTAAAGAAAGATTAATTTTAGAGGCTCAAAGAGCGAGAACTTTTGCTTATGCTCCCTATTCCGAGTTTCATGTAGGAGCTGCTATTTTAACAAAAGATGGATATATATATAGCGCAGCTAATTTTGAAAATGCAGCTTATGGAAATACCATCTGTGCAGAAAGATGTGCAATTGCAAAAGCTATATCTTCAGAAAATAGAGGAGTATCATTTCAACAAAATGCTGATATTGTAGCAATAGCCATTGTGATTAGAGGAGGAGGAGGTTCTCCTTGTGGCAACTGTAGACAAGCGCTCAATGAGTTTAATCCAGATATGTTAGTTATTATGTCAGATATCGATGCTGAAAATATTATAGAAAAACATTTATATGAACTTCTTCCTATGGGATTTGGACCAGCTAATTTAGATAAAGCTAAAGCTTTAGAATAATATATATTTTTTTGAGAATTATTAATAAATTTCTCTAAAGATAAAAATATTCAATTAGATAATAAATGTTATCAAAAAAAAAATTATGAAACTATATTTGCTGATTCCTTGTGAAACAAAAAAGATAAAATATAATCGCAATCAAATATATCACGATAATTATATAATAACAGATTTTAAGGATTTATTAGAAAATTATCAAGTACAAGGATCATTTTCAGATTTAGTAAGCGGAATTTATCAATTTAGCAAATCAACTCTTTATACAGCTTTTAAAATTTCTGCAATGATGACAGTCGTTAGCTTTGTGTATATTTCTGAGTGTATTCTATTACCACAGGATCTCTTAAAAGTTATAGGTATCGATATAACAGATATAACTTATAATTATTTATGTCCTAACCCTGAAAATTTTTATAACACTATTATGGCAGTAAAGACGATGAGTTTTTTAATAGGGACAACTATTGGAGCTATTCAATTTTTTCATGGTAACTAAAACTCTTCAACGATTTCAGTGATTGTTTTTTTAGCATCACCAAAAATCATAGAAGAGTTTTCTTTATAAAAGAGGGGATTGTCGATTCCAGCAAAACCGGATGCCATCGATCTTTTTAAAATAAATACATTTTTAGCTTTGTCAACTTCAATAATTGGCATACCAAAAATTGGAGAGTCTTTGTCATCTCTAGCAGATGTATTTACGACATCATTTGCACCAATTACCAAACAAACATCTACAGTATCAATTGTTCTATTGATATCATCCATCTCTACTAACTTGTCATATGAGACGTCAGCTTCAGCTAAGAGAACATTCATGTGACCTGGCATTCTACCAGCTACTGGATGAATAGCGAATTTTACATCAGCACCATTTTCTTCTAAAAGATCAGAGAGTTCTTTTACTACGTGTTGAGCAGTAGCTACAGCAAGGCCATATCCAGGAACTATTACAACAGAGTGTGCTGCTTCTAATACATAGTATGCATCTTTTGGAGATAGAGATTTAGCTTCTTTTTTCTCTCCCTCTTTAGCTTTAGTTTTGACAGCTCCAAAGCCACTAAATAAAACATTTGTGATAGAGCGATTCATAGCTTTACACATAATAGTTGTTAAGATTATTCCGCTAGCTCCAACGAGCGCTCCAGAGACTATTAAAACATTGTTTTTTATAACAAAACCACTAGCGCAGGCAGCGATACCTGAATAGCTGTTTAATAAAGATATAATAACTGGCATGTCAGCTCCGCCAATTGGAATGACACTTAAGATTCCTAAGATTAAAGATCCTATAATGATGTAGATCAAAAAATCATATGAGGTTGCAGGATATATGGAAAAAATTACACCGAGTATGATTATAGCAATTAAAACTAAAGAATTTATGATCATTTGACCAGAATATAGAATCGGTTTTGATATAAATTTATAATTTAGCTTTGTAAAAGCGATCATAGATCCTGTAAATGTTATTCCTCCAATTAGCACAGATAAAAATATTGTGACGGCAGTAAAACTATCTATTTTAAAGTTGTTATAAAAAATTGCCCAACCAACCAAGAGTGATGCGAGACCTCCAAAACCATTGAGGAGCGCTACCATCTGTGGCATTGTGGTCATTAAAACTTTTTTTGCAGCAATTATACCTATTAAAGAACCGGCAATAATGCCTGCTATTATCCAAGTGTAGTCTATAATTTGTTTACTGATGAGAGTTGCTATTATGGCGATTAACATTCCTATAGCTGAGATAAGATTTCCTTTTTGTGCACTAGTAGGAGAGCCGAGCAGTTTTAAACCAAATACAAAAAAAATTGCAGATATAAGATAAGAAAAGTTTATAGATATATCTAAAATCATTTTTTCACGCCCTTGTTATCTTTCGTTTTAAACATTTTAAGCATTCTGTTTGTTACTAAATATCCTCCAACGACATTTATCATAGCAAAAGTTACAGCGAGAGTTCCTAAAATTATTATTAAAATTTTGTTAGTTGTCATCCCGCAAGCAATTAAAGCTCCGACTATCGTAATTCCAGATATTGCATTAGATCCACTCATGAGTGGGGTATGGAGCTGCGATGGTACTTTTGAAATCAGCTCAAATCCTAAAAATATCGATAGGATAAAAATAAAGGCTAAAAAAATAATAGTTTGAGGATCCATTTTTATTTTCCTTTAGTTAAGATAGGTGTTATTAATTTTTTTGAGTGTGTTAGAGTTGCTGTTTTTATAATCTCATCATTTAAATCAAATTTTAATTTTTTAGTTTCCTTGTCATAAAAATGCTCTATTAAACTAAAAAGATTAGAAGAGTATAGAGTCGATGCATCCAAAGCCACTTCATTTGTGAGATTTGATGGTGCTAGAATTGTTACATTTCCTTTTTTTATTATTTTATCTTTTTCAGAGCCTTCAACATTTCCTCCTGTAATTATTGCCATATCAATTATTAGAGTAGGTGTTTTTATATCTTTTAGCATATCTTCTGTGATAATAACTGGCGCTTTTCTACCAAAGACTTGAGCAGTGGTTACTACAATATCAGATGTAGAGATCGCTTTTTTCATAGCCTCTCTTTGAATATTTAATTGTTCTTTTGTAAGCTCTTTTGCATATCCAGCTTTTGTACTCTCTGTTTTACCAATATCAGCTTTTACGAATTTTGCTCCAAGAGATTTTATCTGCTCTTCTGTCTCAGCTCTTGTATCAAATGCTTCAACGTTTGCGCCAAGTCTTCTAGCTGTTGCTATCGCTTGTAGGCCAGCGACTCCTGCTCCTATTATAAAAACCTTGGAAGGGGATATAGTTCCAGCTGGTGTTGTCATCATTGGAAGAATTTTATTTAAATATTTAGCTCCATAAATAATTGCAGAGTATCCCGCTAGATTTGCTTGAGAGCTCAGTGCATCCATTTTTTGAGCAAGTGTTGTTCTAACGATTAAATGCATAGATAAAGCTGTAATATCTTTTTGTAAAAAACTATCGATAAGATCCTTTTCAAAAAAAGGATCTAAAAAAGATATGTATATAGCTTTTGGTTTAAATAGTTCTATATCCTTTAGACTTGGTTTATTAACTTTTATGATGATGTCACCGTCTTTTAATAGCTCTTTTCTCTTTTTAATTTGAGCTCCAGCTTGAATATACTCTTCATCTGAAATATCTATTCCTTCTCCAATACCAGCTTCAACTTCGACATCAAACCCAAGGCTTTTGAATTTTTGAACAAATTTTGGAACTATAGCAGCTCTTTTTTCTTCTTTTTCCTCTTTTAAAGCGACAATTTTCATTTAAATGTCCTTTTTGATCTTTAATTTTAATTTTTTTCAATATCTACATTGCCAAATAAATAAGTAAATATTAATTTAAAGAAAAATTCAATGAAAGTTTTTGAGGTAAACTATGCCATATAGATATATTTCTGATCTACCAGATAGTGTTAAAAAACATCTCCCTAAACATGCTCAAGAAATTTATATGAAAGTATTTAATAATGCTTGGGATGAATATTCAGATCCAGATAAAAGAAGACCAGGGACTTCTCAAGAAGAATCAGCTTGTAGGGTTGCTTGGGCTGCTGTAAAAAAACAGTATCATAAAGATGATAAAGGTAAGTGGGTAAAAAACGCTGTTTGATTTTATTTTGATTTTTTTATGATCTTATATATAATCTCTTTTCAATAAATTTTTATTTTTTAACATTGATTATGAGAGATTTATCTATAACTGCAATTAAATCAAATACCCAGCTTGCTCTGCAAAGCAAGTCTTTTTCTTTAAAAGAAGATAAACTTGTTCAAGATGATTTTAAGACGAGACTAAAAAAGAGATTTAATTTTGGATATTCGAAAAATGAAGCTTTAAAAATAGTAAATTACGTTTTAGAAAAAATTCAGCTATCACTCAGAAATCAAGAAATGAAAAGACCTATTATTTTACTTGGAAATAGAGTTATAAAACTTTTTGCTAAATCATCTTCTATTAAAAGAGCTCTGATTATATTAGATAGATCGCTTACTCAAATTAAACTACACAAAAATTTTATACTAAAAGAAAACTCTGTTTTTTTTGAAAAATGGAAAAGTTATGGCTTTCAAGAGGATATTTTTTACAAGTATCCGAACTTTTCCGATTTTATGCTTCGATCAACTCTAGCATCTCAAATGAAAATAACATCTGATGGTATAAAAATAATAGATAATGAGCCTGCTATACTATTGGATGGTAATTGGACAAAATTCTCTATTATAGAAAAAAGATTTTCTTATAAATATTCATCTCACTATAGAGAGATTTTTATTTATGAGAAAAAAACAAATGAGGTTTTTTCATATCTTCCAAATTCAAAAGGACTTCAAAAATTTCATCCATATTTAAATGCTTTTGATCCAGTTGGTAAACTAACTGATGATGAATATCAAAAAGTTCTATCTGAAGCTCAAAAATTTGAAAGAGAGTACAAAGGTGATAAGCGAGAATATAGAAATGTTCTTCAAATAGTCACTTCTAAAGAATTTGATAAATCAAATGCTTTTAAAAATTCTAATTTTTCAGAGTTTACTAGAATGCAACACCCTTATATTAGATTTATCGATGGTGAATCTAAAAAAGTCTATATTATGGGATATAATTTAGGATTTAAAGCTCGTTTAAATATTTTAAAAACATTTTTTGGTAAATTTAGATCTTTAGATATTTGGGAATATAAAAGATGTGAAAAGAAAATTATTACAAATATCGCTTTAAGAGATATTGAGAAAGATAGGATGTTCAACTTCTGTAAAAAATTTATAAATGATGATATAAATTTTGGTAGAAAAATTGCGTTTCATTATTTGAAACAAAATTGCACTTCTTTTGTAAAAAATGCTGTAGAATATTCAACTGGGGAAAAAATAATTACCGATTTATATATTCATGATCTCATATATTATTTAGCACCCAATATCTTAAGGAATCTAGGCTCTGTAATAAAAAATAGTATTGTATCCCTGAAAAATACGATCTTTAGAGTTTTTCCTAAAGTTATTAAAAATAAGCTCAATTTTTTAATAGGTAAAATTCAAGGGGTATTTAATAGTGCACTTGCATTTTTCCTCTCTATTATAGCTTCCTTTTTAGGAGCTTTTAGAGGCAGAAATGCAAGAAAATTAAAAAATCCTGATAGTAACCAAAAATTTTATCCACCGCTAAGCCAGTTATTTAATTGGTTTAACTATTCCAATTATAAAATCGATCTTCCAACTCAGCTAGTTTTTTGGCAATTAAAACAAAAATCAACCATAAGTTTTGACAAACCAAAACAATTGAGAATTGTTTAATATTATCAAATAATATCGTAGTTTTTATTATAGTTTACAAATGTAGATTAAGATGTTTTTTTGGTAACTTCTATATCATCTAAAATAGCTTCTAAATCATTTTCATGTTCGATTTCATCTTTTAAAATATGCGCGACCATATGAAATGTATTTTCATCTTTATGTTTTAGTTTTTTCAAAAGATTATTGTAGATTCCAATTGCGCATCTCTCTCCTTTAAGATTTTGTTTTAAAATCTCAATAGAGTTTGGATTTGTCGGCGGCATAAATCCACAAGTGGTTAGTTTATACCAATCTTTTGGATTTATAATAGGAGTTCCATCTAATTGAATAATTCTATCTGTTATCATCTCAGCGTGTCTAAATTCATCTTTGGAATGCTCTAAAAGCTCATCTTGAACAGTTTTTCTAAAATAGCCTTTTACAACTTTCGATCCTATCCAATATTGATAAGCTGCTAAAAATTCATCAGCGAGCGCTTTGTTTAATTCTGTAATTACAGTTTTTAGATTCATGCTAATTATAGCTTTAGTTTGCTTTCCCATATAAATCTCCTGTTATCTTCTAATTATCAAAGATATTATATAGATGTCTATTAAAATTTTATTTTAATTAGAAATATCTCTAATTACACTGAGCTTTTTTTCATATATCCAAAATGGGGCTATTATATCATCAGGATACCCACTTCCAGCGAGCTTATGAATAATACATTTTTTATCTAACTCATTTATAAACTTTTTAGAAATATCTACATATTCATCATATGTAAGTGATTTGAATTTCCCAGCTAGATACATCTTTCCTAAAACAGTATTTTTTAAAGCGATTAGAAGATGGAGCTTTATTCCATCTATTTTTAATTTGGATAAAAATTTAGCAGTTTTGATCATATCATCAATAGTCTCTTCTGGAAGACCTAAAATAACATGCACACAAAGATGAAGGTTATATTTTTTTATGATTTCATATGCTTTTATAAAATCGGTTAGAGTCTCTTTTCTATTTATTAAATTAAGAGTTTTATCGTGCATGCTTTGTAAACCGAGTTCAATCGACACAAATGGTAGAAATTCTCTATATGATGCTATTAGTTTAACTTTTTCTTCATCTATACAATCAGATCTTGTCGCAATAGAGAGACCTACAATATCTATATGTGAATAGATAGCCTCATCATATAATGATTTGAGTTTAGCTACATCCCCGTAAGTATTTGAAAAGGATTGAAAATAAGCGATGAACTTTTTTGCTTTATATCTGGTTTTTCTAATTCTAATATTTTTTAAAATTTGCTCTTTAATAGATGTGTTTTTTTTATGAACTCTAGAAGATGATCCATATGAATCACAATAGATACATCCCATTTTGGATTTTGTTCCATCTCGATTCGGACAGGTAAAGTCAGCATCGATTGATACTTTATAAACTTTGCAGCCATATAAATTTTTGAGATATTCTCTAAAAGTTAAAAAGTTTTTCATCTTTTATTTCAATTTTTTATAACTATTGATTATACTCAAAATTAGCTTTCTTAGCCAGAAGCTCAGCATTTAGATAAAGAGAGCTAAAATTTGACAAAAAAGGCAAAAATTTGAAAAGTAAAGAAAAGGGTTTAAAAAAAAAGAATATGAAGAAAAAAACTATCTATATTTTTTTAAGTCTTATAATTTTAATTTTTGCTGGTTATACATTTCTTCCGCACTTTGTAGCAAAATATTACTCTGCAAAAACTTTTAAAGATCTAAATTTAGAGGTAAAAAATATAACCCTAGACAATAATAATTTTGAATATGTTGAGGGTAGAGATGGTGAGCCAATGGTTTTTGTGCATGGTTTTCAATCTACAAAAAGCTATTGGGTGCCATATTTCAAAAAACTTCATAATAAATACAAAATTATAGCAATGGATCTCCCTGGTCATGGAAATAGCTCAAGACCTAAAAATCAAAAATATAGCCTTCAAGCTTTATCAGCATCTTTAGAGAGATTTATAGAAGAAAAAAAAATAGATAATTTTCATCTAATAGGTACTTCTATGGGTGGAGGTATCGCTACGGTTTATGCTCATAATAATCCCGATAGAGTAAAAAGCCTCATCTTAATTAATCCTCTTGGTATCGATCAAGAAAAGAAAAGCGATCTTCAAGTTTTAATGGAAAAAGGTAAAAACTTGCTTTTTCCAAGAAATTTAGAAGAGTTTGATGAGATGGCAATTTTTCTTACAGGTAAGCCTCTAGCATTGAGTGCATATTTCAAAAAATATGCACTAACTCAAATGATTAAAAATTACTTCTTTTTTAAAAGAGCTTTTAAAGAAATGATAACTACTTCAAAAACGCTAGATGATATTCTGCCCAAAATAAAGACTAAAACTCTTATCCTTATCGGGAAAAAAGATAAGATAATTCATCCATCTTCTTATGAGTATTTTATAAGATTAATGCCAAATGCTCAAGCTGTTAGATTCAAAAATGGAGCTCATGCATTTATTGGTAAACATTTCAATAAAGCAATTGTATCAATAGATGAGTTTTTAAAAGAGAATTAAAAACTAAATCTCTTCATTGAATTTTTGATTTTGCAAAACATAAATTACTCCCAAAAGAACCCCCATCCATGGCAATGTTAATAAAACTAACTTTTTTGTTTCTTTATCAAATTCTTTTTGTTTTTCTGCATTTTCGATAAGATCAACTTCAATATTTTTTGCATTTAATCTTTTTAAAGATTCTTCAGGGCGATATAAGGGGTTTTCTGCAAGAAAGAGTTTTAGTAATTTTGGTAAATCAAAAAGACATTTAGGAACAATTGCAAGTTCATTACATTTGAGGCTTAATTCTTTAAGATTTTTAAGTAATGAAAATTTTCTAGGAAGAGCAATTATATGATTGTAACTGAGATTTAATATTTGTAGATTTTCAAAGTTGCAAATTGATGAAGGTACATATCGTAGATTAATATTAAAAAATGAAAGCGAACTCAAACAAGATAAAGGTGTTGTATTTTCTGTTAGCCACTCATTGAATTTAGACTTTAAATATTTATAATCACAAAAGTTTGATTGATCTAATTTAGGGTTAGTAACTGGAAGTCTTTTAGTTTTTAAAAGAGTTATTATTATTGACCAGATATTAAAAATATCGAAAAATTTAATTTTATTTTGGATGTTTATAATATCGTCTTGAGAAAATCCCGTTACATCTATATTGGCTAATTCCTGATCTAGAAGATCTTGAAAATCTCTTTGGATACATCCTATATGATCATCGAGCTTTTTAATATGGTCTATTGCGAGATAGGAAATTTCTCGTTCGCTTAATCCTTCTGTGCCGTTTTCAGGCATTGGACATTTAATCATTTTTGCAATACTAGCCCAATCATGGTCTGATTCTTCTTCATCCAATAGTTTAAAAGAATCAAAAGGCATTTCATAAGAACATCTTAGACGAATAGGTGTTGTCATTTCAAATTTCCTCTTTTCAATAAAAATTTTAAGTACTTTAAAGGATCAATAATTTTGTATCAAAACTATTTGCTAATTTTTTAATTAAGGCTGCTTATATTTTTTATTTCGGTAATATAATAAAATATCTATAAATACTAAAATGCTATTAAAGATATATAGATAAATAACCCAATCATAATCATGAAAAATCTTATGTAAAATCCCTGCGATATATCCAATAAAAATCACATATGAAAAGGCTATGCTTTTTCCTTTTATAGATTTGGATTTATAGGATTTATAAACTGAAAAAGGCCAAGCTGCTCCAAAACAAATGAGCATTATCATTTCAAATATCATTTTAAATTCCTTTGAACTTCTTTTGAGTTTTTAAAAATGGTTTTATAAATATCTTTTATATACTCAGATTTTATTTTATCTAAAATTTTATTTTCTCTATTAGAGTCTAATATCTCTTTTTTATATTTTCGAATTTCTTTTGCTAATTTCAGTCTCTTTTCTAAAAGAGGAACAATTTGCTCATCTATCTCATCAATTTGCTCTCTTGTATCTTTTAAAGTCATACTTGTTCTACTAAATATAATTTATCATTTTTTCTAATTTTTTTATCGAGTTTGATAGCAACTTTTTCACCCTTGATTGCAATTTCAACTTTTTTATCGGTATGTAATGATTTTACTTTTGTTTTATATGCTCCAGTTGTTGGGCCTATTATTATAATTTCATCATCAATTTTAATTTGATGAGAGTGCAGTTGAAACTCACCAACCTTTAAGTTGGAAAAGAAGTTAGTAGCTTTTCCGATATATGTTTTTTTCTCTTTAGCTTGAGATCCATGAGATCCACTCCAAATATCTGTCTCTTCTCCTAGATAGTAGCCACCATGCCAAAATCCTCGATTGTAAACTTTTTTTAAATCATCTAGCCAACTATCTTTTTTTACTTTTGTATAGGAGCCTTCTATTACAGCATCTACAGCTTCTTTATAACACCTAGTTACCGTTTGTACATACTCTGCAGATCTTGCTCTTCCTTCAATTTTAAAAATTTTTATTCCAGCATTTATTAACTTATCTATTTGACCTATAGTGCAGAGATCTTTGAGAGACATAATGTAATTATTATCTATCAAAAGTTCTTTATTTGTTTCTTCTTCTATAACTTTGTATTTTCTTCTGCAAGACTGCAAACACTCGCCTCGATTTGCGGATTTATTATACTGATGAAGTGACATATAACATTTGCCAGAAATTGAAGAACAGAGCGCTCCATGTACAAAAGCTTCAACTTGTACAAGGTTGCCAGAAGGACCTGTAATTTTATCATTTTCAATGGTTTTAACGATGTTTTCAATTTGCTCTAGTTTAAGTTCTCTAGCTAATACCACAACATCAGAAAACTGAGAGTAGAATTTTATAGCCTCTACATTTGATACATTTGCTTGTGTAGATATATGAACTTTTATTCCTGTTTTTTTAGCATACAAAATAGTTGCAAGATCATGAGCTATAATTGCTGAAATACCAGCTTTTTTAGTTTCATCTAAAATTTTTTGCATCAAATTAATTTCATCATCGTAGATAATTGAATTAAGAGTTAGATAAGACTCAACATTATTTTTTTTACAAAGAGTAGCTATTTTTTTTAAATCTTCATTTTGAAAATTATTAGATCCAAGCTTTCGCATATTTAATTTACTCACACCAAAATAAATAGCATCAGCTTTTGCATCAATAGCTGCTTGCATACTATCGAAATAACCAGCAGGAGCGAGTATTTTAGGTTTTATTGACATCTCTTATGCTCTAAGTAACTAAACCAACTATTATATGATGGTTTACTTATTAGTGATATCTATTTTTTCATTGAGATTTTTTTTATATAATTGGAAAGTACAAATAGATCTTCTTATCTAATAAAACATTTTTTTACATGCTCTAGAGCTTTATTTTGCATATCTAACATATCAACATCTGAAAAAGCCTTTTTCTTAGAATAAGTTGGGTTTAAAGTAACTTTTGCAACAAATTTTTGAAGGATATATAGCTTAGCGCCTTTTATTGAAATTGACATTTTTTCAATATCTTCTTTTTCATGTAAGCTTTTAACTAGAGTTGATCTAAACTCATAATCTATATTTGAAGACATTATTATTTTAATACTTTCTTCAATTCTTTTAGATCCAAGATCTATATTTGTAACTTTTGAGTATTTATCTAGTGGAGCTTTTAGATCCATTGCTATGTAATCTATTAGATTTTGAGAAATTAGATCTTTTAAAATTTTAGGATTTACACCATTAGTATCTAATTTAACTAAAAAATTTAGATTTTTTACTCTTTTAATAAAATCAATTAGATTTTTTTGAAGTGTAGGTTCTCCTCCTGAGATAACTACAGCATCTAACTTACCTTGTCTTTTTTCTAAAAAAGAAAAAATACCCTCAATGTCTAAAGGTGTATTAAATTCATCTTTTAAAACTAGCTCGGGATTATGGCAATAGTGGCAAAAAAAACTGCAGCCTTGTGTGAAAATCACGGCTGCAGCTTTTTTAGGATAATTAATTAAAGAGAATTTTAAAAGTCCTCCAATTAACACAAAGCCTCTTTTTTTAACTTTTTATCAGATGGAGCTTCGTATTCTTTTCTAATATCAAACTCACTTCTTTTTCCATCATTCCATTGATCTACTGGTCTGTAATATCCAACAACTCTAGAATAGATTTCACATGCTTTAGAGCATTTTGGACAGTTTTGATGCTCTCCATCTAAATATCCATGATCAGAACATACACTAAAAGTTGGTGTGATAGTTAAATATGGAAGCTCATATTTTTCAAAAGTTTTTCTAATTATATTTTTTACAGTGTCAGGATCATCAATTTTCTCTCCAATAAATCCATGCAAGACGGTTCCGCCAGTATATCTTTTTTGAAGATCATCTTGATGATCAAAAGCTTCAAAAAGATCATCTGTATGATTTACTGGTAAGTGAGTTGAATTTGTATAAAATGGTTTTGCTCCCTGTTTTATTTGTGGTTCATTTGCGCATTTGATATCTGGGTAGCGCTTTTTATCGATTTTAGCGAGTCTATAAGTTGTTCCTTCAGCAGGAGTTGCTTCTAAGTTATAACTGTTAGAAGTCTCTTCTTGATATAGACTTAATTTCTCTCTCATAAAATCTAAAACATTTATAGCAAAATTTTTGCCTTCCTCTGTAGAAATTGGAGTGTCTAAAAGATTTAGAGTTGCTTCATTCATGCCGATAAGACCAATTGTGGAGAAGTGATTTGTCCAATACAGATCGAATCTTTGTTTAATCTGTCTTAAATAAAATTTAGAGTATGGATAAAGTCCTTTTTCTGTAAAATTTTCAATGATTTTACGTTTGATCTCTAAGCTCTCTTTTGCTAAATCCATAAGATCGCTTAAATGATTTATAAACTCTTTTTCGTTGTTTGCTAGATATCCAATTCTAGCTAAGTTTATTGTTACAACTCCAATTGAACCGGTGAGGGGATTTGATCCAAAAAGTCCGCCTCCTCTAGCTTTTAATTGTTTTGTATCTAAACGTAATCTACAACACATAGATCTTGTGTCTTCTGGGTTCATTTCAGAATTAATAAAATTAGTAAAATATGGAATACCATATTTTCCTGTAACTTTCCAAAGAAGATCTAAATTGGGATCATCCCAATTAAAATCTTTTGTTATATTATATGTTGGAATTGGAAATGTAAAAATTCTTCCTCTATCATCACCTTTTTGCATAACTTCTAAAAAGGCTTTATTAAACATATCCATCTCTTTTTGAAAATCTTTATATTTTTCTTCTTTTATATCTCCTCCGATTACAACATTGGTATCCTTATATAGGCCTGAAGGTGATAAATCCAAAGTTATATTTGTAAAAGGTGTTTGAAAACCCACTCTAGTAGGAACATTGATATTAAAAATAAACTCTTGCATCGCTTGTTTTACTTGGTCATATGATAAATTGTCATATCTAATATATGGAGCTAAAAGAGTGTCGATATTTGAAAAAGCTTGAGCTCCTGCTGCTTCTCCTTGAAGAGTATAAAAAAAGTTAACGATTTGTCCGAGAGCTGATCTAAAATGTTTGGGTGGTGCACTTTGAATTTTTCCTGCAACACCTTTAAAACCTACGGTTAAAAGATCTTTTAAATCCCAGCCTACACAATATCCAGCTAAAACTCCTAAATCATGAATATGAAAAGCACCTTCAATATGCGCTCTTCTAATATTTGGAGGATAGATTTTATTTAGCCAATAAATTTTATTTGTCTCAGCTGCAATATAGTTATGGAGTCCTTGAAGAGAAAAACTCATATTAGAGTTTTCTTTAACCTGCCAATCTAGTTTTTCTAAATATTGATCTATAAGGTCAACTCCGGCTTTATTTGCAATTTCTCTAATTTTAAAATGCTGCTCCCTATATATAATATAAGCTTTGGCTGTTAGCTTAAAAGGAGATGATAAAAGAGTCTCTTCAACGATATCTTGCATCTCTTCTACTGTTGGAATTTCTGTTAACATTTTCTCTGCCATCGATATCGCTCTAATAGTTAATGTTTTGGCAATAGATTCATCAAATTCTTTTGTAGCTTTACCCGCTTTTAGTATAGCCTTATAGATTTTATCAGAGTCAAAATCATCGATTCTTTCATTCCTTTTTATTATTTTTTCAAAACTTTTTGTATTATTTTTCTTCATGATTTTTTTTCTCCTTTAAATTTTCTTTTCTCAAGGTAGTTTTTCAAGATTTAGAACCCTGAGATACTACATATGGTATTTTACTTTCTCTAAATTACTAGATATAGGGTTTTGGATTTTTTCGCTACTGTTTTTTTTTCTTCTTGAAATTAAGGGTTTTAGGATTTTTTTTTTTTAAATAATTCATAAAAAGCATAATATAAAATTACAACATTTTAAGTTTAAGAAAAAACAAAAATTTTAAAATTTTTCAAATATGCAAGAAGATACAAAAAGAGTTTTTTTTGGCTTTGAAATTTTTACTCATTGGCTCGAAACTCCTAAAGAAAAAAGAATAATTCAAGAAAAAAATAGGCATATAACTCTTTTATTTTTAGCAGAGCAAAAATTTTTAGATATTGAACAATATTTAAATGAACTGCCAAAATTTGATTTTAAAATATCTCCAAGTGGTTTTTTTGAAAAAGTTTTATTTTTGCCAAAAAATAATCCAAGGCTTGTTGCATACCAAGCTAATTTCATGGATAAAAATAAAAAGATAGAAAAGTTTCAAAAAGACCTTTTTGAATTTTTTAAAAATAAAAATTTTTCAATAAAACAAAATAGAGATAATTTTTTGCCCCATGTAACCGTATGTAGGAATGAATTTAAAATGGATGAGTGGGAAAAAAGTTTTGAGCCATTTGCTTTTTATGTAAAAAGTTTTAATCTTTTTGAATCTCTTGGCTCTAGTGAATACAAGACTCTTTGGAAAAAAGAATTTTTAAAACCATTTGATGAAATTGAACATACAGCTGATATCGCCTTTAATATTAGAGGTGAGGATTTTTCAGGTCTTTTATATAACGCTTTTATAGCTCTCTCTTTCAAAGAGAGAATTTTTTTAAATTATTATAAAGAGCTTAAAAATGTTAGTAACATTGATGATGTTATTATAAATCTAAATGAGCTTGTAACTAAAGCTGAAATCGATGGGATTCATATGCCTTTTAAAGCTATTAGTTTTCACTCAGATATTAAAAGAGAAGATGATATTTTATCTTGGGAGATGATTGTCGATGTATAATCTAAAAAAAATAGGCCCCTCAAAATTTTTAGTTCCTAAAGAAGGAAAGATGAGAGTCGATGGACTTATCATTGCTAAAGAAGAGCTTTTAGAAGTTATTAAAGAAGATAAATCAATTGAGCAAGTTAAAAATGTTGCAACTCTTCCAGGTATAGTTGGCTACTCTATTGCAATGCCAGATATTCATTGGGGATATGGTTTTCCAATTGGTGGTGTTGCTGCGTTTGATGCTGAGACAGGGATTATCTCTCCAGGCGGTGTTGGCTATGATATAAATTGCGGTGTTAGAATTGCTTTGCTTCCCATAAAATTTTCAGAGTTAAAAGAAAAATATGGATCAAAAATAATTAAAAGAATTTTTGAACTAGTTCCAACAGGTGTTGGCTATGGACATAGGGGTGAAAAACATTTATCAGATTCAGATTATTTAAATTTAGCTCAAAAAGGCGCTAAATGGTCAATAGAGCAAGGTTATGGAATTGATAGCGATTTAGATCATATCGAAAGTAATGGAAAAATAGATGGAGCAGATATTTCTTTAGTATCAAATCATGCAAAAGATAGAGGAAGAAAGCAACTCGGTACATTAGGCTCTGGTAATCACTTTATTGAAATCGGAAAAGTTGAAAATATTTATCTTCCAGACATCGCAAAAAAATGGGGCTTAGAAAAAGATTTAGCATACGTTATTATTCATTCAGGATCTCGTGGTTTTGGTCATCAAGTTTGCCAAGATGTTTTAAATGTATTTATTAAAAAAGGTTATGCAAAGGATCTACCAGATAGACAACTCGTTGCTGCTCCGATAAATTCAGAAGATGGAAAAAATTATTTCTCTCAAATGGCAGTAGCAGCTAATTTTGCTTTTAATAACCGCCAGCAAATGCTTCATTTAGTTAGAGTCGCTATTAACGATATTTGCTCAATTAGCTTTGAAGATATAAAACTTCTATATGATGTTTGTCATAACATCGCTAAATTTGAAACCTACAACATAAATGGCAAACCAAAAAGACTCTGTGTTCATAGAAAAGGTGCAACTAGAGCTTTTGGGCCTGGTTCTGAGGAGTTAAATCCTATATTTAAACAAACAGGTCAACCAGTTTTAGTTCCAGGCGATATGGGAACAGCATCTCACATTTTAGCAGGGCTTGGAAATGACTTAACATGGCGCAGCTCATGTCACGGAGCTGGAAGAATGAAAAGTAGAGCTCAGTCTAGTAGAGAATGGAAAGGAAAAGATCTCAAAACTTATATGAGAGAAAAGGGAATAGAAGTCTTTGCTAAATCATATGCAACGATAGCTGAAGAGATGCCAGATGCTTATAAAGATGTAGATATTGTAGTCGATGCGGTTCAAGAAGCTGGTCTCGCTAATAAAGTAGCTAGGCTTACTCCTTCTTATGTAATAAAGGGATAAAAGGAATTCAAAAGGAAATATAGATAAAAAAAATCTTTAAAAAGATATTTTTTTTACTTTTTATAATTATTTTTTATATCAACTCTTGCTTAAAAGATATTTTTTTTGTATATTATTTTTATTCATTTAAGAAAAACCTTAAATAGAAAAAAGATGCAATTGCATCTATATGTTTTTTGACAGTGGAAATGAAAGGATGATGATATAGCTTTGCTTGTGCATATAGTTTTTTTTAAACTATGTGGTATAAGTTAATTTTTTTTTACTGAGAATTTGATCTTGGTTCAGATTGAATGCTGACGGCGTGGATGAGGCATGCAAGTCGAACGGATGTATAGATTTCGGTC
>JAAKFV010000002.1 GCA_011064875.1 Candidatus Anoxychlamydiales bacterium
GTCTGATAACTAACGCCATAAATTATTTCCTCCGAATTTGCTCATTTGATTGCTAAACAAACCTTTTGCTAAGCCTTTTGTAGGCATTTTTTTCATAAACTGTTTAATTCTTTTAAATCCTTTAACTAATCGATTTACATCATCTAATTTAGTTCCACTTCCATTTGCAAGTCTTTTTCTTCTTTCAAATGAAATATCGACCTCTTCTAATCTCTCTCTTTTTGTCATTGATTTTATGATAGATTCAATTTTTTTCATCTCATCTTCAGGAAGATCTAAACTAGATAATGCTGACATTCCAGGCACCATTTTTAAAAGTGATTTTATAGATCCCATTTTTTTAATCATCGACATCTGTTTGATATAATCATCATAGTTAAAACTTTTACTTTTAATTTTTTTCTCAAGTCTTTCAGCCTCTTTTTCATCAACTACATCTTTAGCTTTTTTAACTAGATTTATAACATCTCCCATTCCAAGAATTCTATCTGCCATAGAGTTTGGGTTGAAAATTTGAAAATCATCTATTTTCTCACCCGTCGCTTCAAATTTTAAAGGCTTTTTTGTAACTTCTTTAATCGAGATCGCAGCTCCAGCTCTAGCATCTGAATCTAACATCGTTAAAATTGAGCCAGTAATACTAACTTTAGAATCAAAGAGAGCTGCTGTTTTTACAGCATCTTGACCAAAAGTTGCATTCGCTACATATAAAACCTCAGATGGCTTAGTAATATTTTTTATATCTTCTAGCTCTTGCATTAAATCTTCATCGATATGAAGTCTTCCAGCTGTATCTAAGATTAAAACATCATATTTTTCATCTTTTGCCCTCTCAAGAGCTTTTTTTGATACTTTAGTAGCCTTTTTCTCATCCTGAATTGAAAAAACATCTATATGGACATCAGCAGCTAACCTTTTTAGCTGTTCAATAGCTGCGGGTCTTTGTAAATCACATGCAGCTAAAAGTACTCTTTTATGCTTCTTTTTCAAAAAAGAAGCTATTTTTACAGATGTTGTTGTCTTTCCAGATCCCTGAAGACCACAGAGCATGATAACTGATGGCTTATTTTCTAGATCTAAATTAGATTCTTCTTTTCCCATGAGCTCTATTAGCTCATCGTGAACAATTTTTATAAATTGCTCTCTAGGAGATACTGATTTTGTAACTTCAGAGCCTATTGCTTTTTCTTTAACTTTTTTAACAAAATGAGATGCAACAGAATAGTTTACATCTGCCTCTAAAAGAGCTAGTCTCACCTCTTTTATGGCATCGTTAACATTATCTTCTGTAATCTTTTTGCCTCGAGAAAAACTCGAAAAAAGATTTTGAAATTTATTACTTAAGTTATCAAACATAATTATTTCCAAAAATTTGTAAATAGAATAACTTAAAAATTATTCTATTTCAACAAAAAAGAAGCGATCTTTTTTAGAAAAATCTTTAATTACTTGTTTTAAAACATATTTTTTATCTGAAAATATTTTTAATACATCTTTTTTTTGAGAAAAACCTATTTCAAAAAAAAGTTTTGCTTTTGGCTTTGTATACTTAAAAATTTGCTTTTCAATTTTTTTATAAAACTCTAAACCACTATCTTTTGCAATTAAAGCTTTTTTTGGCTCAAATTTTTTTACATCATCATCTAAAGATTTAAACTCTATCTCAGATACGTATGGGGGATTTGAAATAATTACATCAGCTCTTATATCTTCAAGAGGATCTAATAAATCCCCTATTTTAAAAATAATATTTACCTCATTTAAATGAGCGTTTTTTTTTGCAATTTTTATTGCTTTTTTTGAAATATCTACTGCAAAAACTTTTAATTTAGGAAATCTTTTTTTTAAAGCTATGGCAATAGCGCCACTACCTGTACATACATCAATTAAAGTTTTACCATCCAAAACTTCATTTTCTAATTTTTTACATATCAAATCTACTAAGATTTCAGTCTCAACTCTCGGAATTAAAACATTTTTATCTACAATAATTTCGCAACCATAAAAATCAATTCTCCCAATTATATAATCTATTGGCTCTTTTTTGGATCTTCTTTGAATTAGCTTCCAATACTTTTTTAAATCTTCATTTAAAAAATTTTTATTAAAATTTAGAAAAAGATCGCTTTTTTTTATCTTTAAAATATGAGATAGAAGTATTTCAGCTGAAAATTTTGCATTTTTGATATTTTTTTCATCTAAAAACTCAATAGCCGATCTTAAAACTGACTCAAAATCTTTTGAATTAAAAATTTTCATGTAATTTAAAAAAAATTATTGTTTTAAGATTTTAGCTTTTCTTGATAATAAAATGAGATTAAAGCAGTTGCAATTTCATCTAAATCCCCTTCCATAACCAAATCTAAATTATAGACGGTTAGATTTATTCGATGATCAGAGATTCTATTTTGTGGATAGTTATAAGTTCTAATTCTTTCAGATCTATCTCCTGTTCCTACTTGAGACGCTCTCTCTTTTGATCTTTTCTTTTCCTCTTCTATTCTTTTTTTCTCCGCTACTTTTGCTTTTAGAACCCTCATCGCTTTATCTTTATTTTTATGTTGAGATCTCTCATCTTGGCAAGCAACTACAACACCTGTTGGTATGTGAGTTATTCTAACAGCTGAATCTGTAACGTTAACATGCTGCCCACCCGCTCCAGACGCTCTATAAGTATCTATCTTTAGATCTTTTTCATCTATGTCAATATCATCATCTTCTGTTGGCTCTAATAATATAGCAACTGTCGCAGCTGAGGTATGTAATCTTCCAGAAGCTTCAGTTACCGGTACTCTTTGAACCCTATGCGTTCCCCCCTCAAATTTCAAAAACCTATAAACATTTTGTCCAGATAGAGACATTACATACTCTTTATAGCCTCCTCTTTCTGATTCTGTTGTGGATATAGTCTCAGCTATCCACCCTTTATTATTTGCATAGTATTGATACATTCTAACTAAATCACCTACAAAAATAGCCGCTTCATCTCCGCCTGTTCCTGCTCTAACTTCCATAATTATATTTCTAGAATCATTTGGATCTGGAGGAACTAATATCGTCTCAATCCTCGCTTTAGAAATAGCTAGCTCATTTTGAAGATTTGTAATCTCTTCATTTATAACTTCTATTAGCTCTGGATCTTTTTCTGTGAGTAAAAGAGCTTTGCTCTCTATTAGCTCATCATTAGTTTTAACAAAGTAGTTCCAAGCATCTTTTAGCTCAGTAAGCCTTGAGTGTTCTTGAGAAAGTTCTTTATATTTTTTTTGATCTGAAAAGATATCAGGTTTCCCCAAAAGAGATTCAACTTCTTGAAGTCTTTCAAGAAGTTTTTTTACTTTTTCTTCCATAAAAACTTATTTTTTCTTAGCCGCTTTGGTAGTCTTTTTCTTCTTTTTAGTTTTATCTAGATTCTCTTTTGCCTTTTCCTTTTCTTTTAAAGATTGCTGTTTTTTCATAGCATATTTTTTAGAAAAACGATCAACTCTACCTTCTGTATCAATAAATTGTTTGCTTCCTGTAAAGAATGGATGGGAAGCTGAAGATATTGGAACTCTATAAACTGGATACGTTTTTCCTTCAAACTCTTCTTTCTCTTTAGGTTGCAGAGTAGATCCACATACAAATTTATGACCATTTGATGAGTCCACGAACAAAATATCTTGATATCGAGGATGGATTTTTTCTTTCATTTGTAAATTCTCCGATTAATTATAATATATATATATTTAAACGAAAAGCTCCATAAAAAACAAGGATTTTCAGAAAATAGATTTTTTATAAAATTAGATCTAAAAATTTTTATTTATAGTATTTGCTTATTTTTTCCATATAGTCTATATCACTATAAGAAGTTGCTTGTTTAGTAATCGCTGCATCTAGCATATACCACTTATCCTTTCTTTGCAGTCTATGCCAGTATCTATCTATTGCAAGAGATAAGGTTTGGCTAAAAAAAAGCTCGTTTTGTAAAAGAGAATGCGCTTCAGTAAAACATTTTTTTAAAGTAGGTATATAGTGTTTATTTACAGCATAAGCATGTGTTCTTATAGATTTTAAAACTTTTTTTATCTTTTTGTGCTTTGTATCTTGAGCTCCATTTGTACAAAAATCTAAAAAAAATACATCCCAATCATCCACAGTATCAAAAAAATATTTAATAAGTTTATCTAGATTAGCTCTATTTTGTAAAAACATACAATCATCTTCTAAAATCAAAACATTATTTAAATTTTTCTCAGTTGCTAAATCAAGTGCTTTGATATGACTCATTGCACATCCCCTATGCCCGTTTAAAGGATCAAAAGTAGCTGAAATTCTAACTATCTTATCTTCTTTGACATTTAGTCTAGATAATTGATTTAAAAGATAATCTTTTCTATCTTCTCGATGATCTAGATTAATAAAAAATATTTTATCAAAATAATCTAATCCCACAAAAATAGACTCTTTCTTTAGTTCATCTAACATATTTTAATAAATAGATTTGAATTATTTTTCAATGTCTCTTTAGATTTTTCATTCTCTAAAAATCTAAAAAAAACTAATATAACTAATAAAAACAATTATAAAAATTATGCCATATCAAACATCTTTTAAGTTAGGCCCTTCAAAAACTCCCTTCATAATAAAAACCATCCTTATACTCACTTTAGCAATTAGCTTAATTTCAGCTATTTTAACCCCTTTTATAAAAACTAATTTTATTCAATATATCTTCTCACTTTCACTACCTGGAATAAAAAGTTATTTTTTTTGGCAGTTAATAACTTACACCCTTCTCCAACCAGGCTATGGAATAGCTATTAGCTTTATTATTGGTTTACTATTTAATCTATATCTTATCTGGGTAATGGGATCTCAGGTTGTAGAAAAAACATCGAATAAGCAGTTTATTTTTTTCTATCTTTTAAGCTCTATTTTTTCAGCTTTTGTTATTTTATTAACTATGCTAATCGGCTATCAAAACTATCTGTTTTCATCATCTACCATAACATTATATGCAGTTTTAATTGCTTGGATGATGTTAATGCCAAGTGATACGAAAATCTTTTTATTTTTTGCTCTTCCCATCAAGCATTATTATCTAGTTTTAGGACTTATTTGTTTAAACCTTTTATCAACATTGTCTAGCATGGATTTAATTTCATTTTTTGGGTATTTATCAGTGAGTATCTTCGCTTACTTTTATAGTGTTATAATTTTTCAAAGATACTCCCCATTTCACGTTCTAAATAAGATGGAAAGATCTCTGATATTTACAACAAGAATTTTTATAAATAAATTCAGAAAGAAATAAAAAATATCTTAAGCATTAATTTGAAAACTTTTCTATTACTAATTTTGTAAATTCTAAAAAATCCCCAAGCTGTTTTTCTATTATGGATTTAACAATCTCTAAGTTCAAAGCTTTATAATCATGCACGGCAATGTTTCTAAAACCGACCATCTTTTGAAGTCTTTTAGATAGATCTTGAGATATTATTTTACCTTCTTCTAAAAAAATAAAAACATCTCTTGTCTTTTGAGGTACACCTAGATTATTTAACCGAATTAAATGAGCTGCTAAATCTATAGCAGCCTCGCAAGCTCTTTGAATATTTAATATTATCGAATCTTGCTTTGTAAAATTTGTTTCAAACTCACGTTCACTTCCAATATATTCTTCTTTAATTCTTTTTATGCACTTTTCTATGATGGCAACTTTATTTAAAATTACATCATCCATCAATAAATACCTTTCCTTTTTTTTATATTTTCTATGATACCTTTTCTAGTATCATTTAATCTTAAATACATCGAGTATATTTTATTTTCAAAAGACTTTTTTTTCTTTTCATCTAAGCAATAGATTATCTTACTTTTAGTAATTATTTGAAAAGCAAAAACAGTAGAAGCATTTAACAAATCTATAAGATCAACATCAATATTAATAAAAGAAGCAATCTTTTGAGATATATTCCAGAGTTTTTCTTTATCTAATTTTTCATCGCATAAAACGGCTAGATCTAAATCACTGTTCTCATTTTGCACTTTAGAAGAATAGCTACCAAATACATAAATAGCTAGCACCCCAGGAAGTTCTTCTAAGAGGATCTTTTTAGCTTTTTCAACAACATCCATAATAATTTACCCTTAAGAGTAAACTAACACAAAATGTAGTTTTGATAAAAGAGAGCTTTTTTTGATGACGAATTTTCTACTTATTTAACTTACTTTTTCTAGCTTTTTGGAAAAACTCCCTCAAAAGATCAGATGATATCTTTTCTAAAACACCTGATTCAATCTCCACTACATGAATAGGATGCTTTTTTTTAAAAACATCTATAAAAGAACCGTTTGCACCAACTCTTAAATCTTTCGCTGAGTAGACTACTCTTTTTACTCTCGCATTGATAATTGCTCCTGCGCACATAATGCAAGGCTCTAGCGTAGTGTATAGAGTTGTATCTTCTAATCTCCAATCATTTAAATGAGCGGAGCCGGATGTTAAACATATCATCTCAGCGTGAGCTGTTGCATCTGTTAATTTTTCTACTTGATTGTGGCCTCTTGCGATAATTCTATTGTCATGAACTAATACACATCCAACGGGAACTTCATCGATATCAAAAGCTTTTTTTGCTTCTTTTAAAGCCTCAAACATGAAAAATTTATCTTTATCCATAATTAAAATTTTAGGTTATTTTCAAAATAAATATTAAAATTTCATACCCTATCTCTTTAACATTATAATAGAACAAATCCTTTTTTTAAAGCATTTCAATCATTTTTTCAAAATAGCTAAAAACTTGATTAGTAAATCTTTTTCAGCTAAACTATATGTAAATTAAAAATCAAAAATGTAGGAGACTTGTATGTCTTTAGATAAAGGAACCAAAGATGAGATAACAAAAAAATTTCAGCTGCATGAGAAAGATACTGGATCTGCTGACGTTCAAATAGCTATTTTAACGGAAAGAATAGCAGAACTTACAGAACACTTAAAATTAGCTCCTAAGGATCACGGCTCAAGACTAGCTCTTTTAAAGCTTGTTGGACAAAGAAGAAAGCTACTCGATTATTTAAACTCTACTGATACAAAGCGTTATCAATCGTTAATAGTAAAGCTAAATTTAAGAAAGTAAATATTACACTTTTGCCAGTAAAATTTTTACTGGCATATTTTTTTTAACATTAGAGAAAAGATTTGAAAAGACTAGAGATTAGAAAAAAAACTTCAATTGGTAAATTGAAATTTTCTTTCTGATTTTTAATCTTTTTTTTATCTTTTCTTTTTACTTATAGGAGAAATTATATATGGATCGAAACAAGATCTCATTTACGATAGAAGGTAAAGAAATTATTTTAGAAACAGGTCTCATTGCAAAGCAAGCAAATGGATCAGTACTTTTGCATGTTGGTGAAACTACAATTTTATCTACAGTTTGTGCAGGTAAAAAAGCATTAGATGACATAGACTTTTTACCACTTAGAGTGGATTATCAAGAAAAATTCTCATCTATTGGAAAAACCCCTGGCGGATTTATTAAACGTCAAGGAAAGCCAACAATGAAAGAGATCTTAACAAGCCGCTTAACAGATAGATCATTTCGTCCTCTTTTTGAAGATGGATATTACAAAGATACACAAATTTTATCATATGTATATTCATATGATTCTCTTCATCTTCCAGATGTTTTAGCAATATGTGCAACATCAGCAGCGCTTGCTATCTCTGATATACCATTAAAAAAACCAGTTGGAGCTGTAAGAGTTGGTTATATAGATAATGAATATGTTATAAATCCAACAGCTGAAGAGATGAAAAATAGCGATCTTGATTTGGTATTATCTGGCACAGATGATGCTATTTTAATGATCGAAGGATATTCTAATTTTTTAACAGAAGAGCAAATTTTAGAAGCAATTGATCTTGGTCACAAATCTATTAAAACAATCTGCTTAGAAATCTCTGCTTGGGCAGAGAAAATAGGAAAAGAGAAAAACAGAGAAGGGCTTCATACAATAGATCAAAAAATTATAGATGATGTTGCTGAGAAAACATCTGCTCAAATTATTGAAGCGCTTTCTGTTAAAGATAAAAAACTAAGAGAAAAAGATTTTGATGATCTTAATGCAAAGCTAATAGAAACATACAAATTAGATACTTTAGAGCCTATCTATCCTAAAAGAGATGTTTTTACGGCTTTTAAAAAAATTAGCTCAACACTCATGAAAAAAAAGATATTAGAAGAGAATAAAAGAATCGATGGTAGAGAGTTTAATGAAATTAGAAAAATTGATTCTGAAGTTGGATTTTTAGGAAGAACTCATGGAAGCGCTGTCTTTACTAGAGGAGAGACTCAAGCTATTGCTGTATGTACACTCGGAGGAGAAAACATGGCAGAGAGATATGAAGATCTTCACGGTGATGGAGCTCACAGATTTTACTTGCATTACTTTTTCCCTCCTTTTTCTGTTGGAGAAGTTGGAAGAGTAGGTTTTCCAGGAAGAAGAGAAATAGGACATGGAAAGTTAGCTGAAAGAGCTTTAATGAGCACTCTTCCAGATCAAAAAGATTTTCCATATATTATAAGACTAGAGGCAAACATCACTGAATCTAACGGCTCCTCTTCTATGGCTTCTGTTTGTTCTGGCTGTTTATCTTTAATGGATGCTGGAGTTCCTATAAAAAGACCTGTATCTGGTATTGCTATGGGACTTATTTTGGAAGAAGAAAAATTTGTAATTCTATCAGATATAATGGGAACAGAAGATGCTTTGGGTGATATGGATTTCAAAATAACAGGTGATGAAAATGGTATCACAGCTTTTCAAATGGACATCAAAGTTGAAGGTATCACTAAAGAGATTATGAAAAAGGCTTTGATCCAAGCAAAAGAAGGAAGAATTCATATCCTCAAAAAAATGTTAGAGAAATGTCCACAGTCTAGAGATACATTATCCTTGCACGCTCCTAGAATTGTAAATATACAAATCAAACCAAGTAAAATTGGCACAGTAATAGGACCTGGAGGTAAACAAATCAGAGCTATTATAGAAGAGACTGGCGTTGAGATGGATATTTCAGATGAGGGAATTGTTAGCATAGTATCTAACGATGAAAAATCCATGAAAAGAGCAAAAGATATTGTAACTTCTTTAACTCAAGAAGTTGAAATTGGTAAAACGTACCATGGTAAAATTACTTCTATAAAACCTTTTGGATTATTTGTACAAATCTTCAATCAAGAAGGACTTTGTCATATATCTGAGCTATCACATACTAGAATCGAAAATATCTATGATCTTTTCAAAGAAGGAGATCCTCTAGAAGTAAAAGTGGTAGATATTGATGATAGAGGTAAAGTTAGACTATCTCATAAAGCTCTTCTTAGTAAAAAAACTGAAGAATAATTTTTTAAAATTTTAAAGAAAGCAATTTTATTAAAAGAGCCTGATAAAAATCAGGCTCTTTTGAAATTTTTAAGATCAATTAATTTGCCATATCGATTCTTTTAAACCTTAAAGCTCAAGCCTATAATAAACTTCCCAATAAACATACGCCAGTAATAGCAATCAAAGGCAGGGCTATTGTCATACAATTGGATTTTAAAACATTTGAAGAACCTTCTTCTTGTATTGCCTCTTTTTCAGCTCTCATTTCAAGAATGGCTTCGAGTGCCTTTTCCTCTTTTGCTTCTTTATGTTTTCGAATAGCTTTTTGAAGACTTTTAATAAACTTTTTTAGATCCTTCTCATCTGTCGGAATTTCATCAGGTATATCTTTAACTTTATTGAATTTTGCTTTTCCTAATAATCTTTGAGCAATCTCTATATTCGGATCTTCCAGATCCTCTGTAACTTCTTCGGCTTTATTCATTATTTCAGTTTTTTTTGGATTTACATAATCATTTCTTAAATTTTCAAGATCTAAAATAAATTCATCTAACTTTGTTGGATTACTAATAAATTCATCAAGAGTTTTTACCGGAATTTCATCAGGTAGATATCTAATATTACAAGATCTAGCTTGTGCTAATAAACGAGTAGCATAGCGCATACTTTCAGCAAATATTTTCTTTTGTTCAGATCTTTCATGCTCCTTATCTTTGAGATTTTGTATATCCGCAACAATATCATCTGGTTTTATTTTTACCGGATTAAAACTTCTACTATCTTCTGGTATCTTAACATATCTCCTATACTTAGTTTCAAAACCTGTAACTCTTCTCTTAAAAACTGGACCACCTGAAGAGCTAGCATTAACTGTAGAGGCCATAATTTTAATCTCCTTTTATTATATTTTAGTTTATTAAATTGATAACAATTATATTTTACAAAATTATAACTATAATTTCAACATTTTTTTTATTTTAACTATTAATCGATAGATTTTTATTAAAAATAGATAAACTACTAATATCGAAAAACTTATGACAATAACCATAAATTAATTAGCTTACTGGTTAGTAGTTATTATTTTAAAAGACTTAAAACGAAAGACATAATCCTCTAAAAATTAAGCTTCCTGTGGCCTTGGTCCATTATCTTTCGGCGAGGGCTTATCTTCCATAGGAGGAGGTGGAGGTGGTTTTTTTTGCAAATCATCTGCAATTTTTAATCTTTTACTTTTTTCCTCTTCATTGAAAGAGCCTTCCATGATCTCTTTAACATCATCAGAATAGAGTGTTTCAAACCTAATTAAGGATTTAGCCATAAGCTCAACTTTATCCTTATTTTCTTCAACAATTTTATGAGCTGCTTTATAAGCAACATCTAATAGTGATTTTACCTCTTTATCGATGAGTTTCGCTGTTTCATCTGAATATGATCTTTCTTGAGAGCTTTGATACGCTAAATATTTGTTGCCACTACCCTCATCATAAGCTACAGTACCAAGATCACTCATCCCCCACTCACAAACCATAGCGCGAGCTAGTTTTGTAGCTTGAGATATATCTTGTTGAGCTCCTGATGTCATGTCTCCCAAAAATAGCTCTTCTGAAACTCTACCACCCATGCATATAGCTAATTGATCTAGCACCTCTTTTTTCCAGTAGTTTAATCTATTTTTTTGTGGCATGAAATGAGTCGCACCTAGAGAAAAACCTCTTGGAATGATCGTTACTTTCTCAACTGGGTCTGCGTTCTTAACAACGAGGCCTACTATAGCGTGGCCTGATTCATGATAAGCTGTTGTTTTTTTCTCCCTTTCATCCATCTCTAAGCTTCTTCTTTCTTTTCCAAATCTTACCTTATCACAAGCTTCCATAGCTTCTTGAGAAGTTACAGCTTTTCTAGCTTTTCTAGCGGCTAAAAGAGCTGCTTCATTTAAGATATTTTCTAAATCAGCGCCGGAAGAGCCTGGCGTTGATTTAGCAATATCCATAAGATTAACTGATGGGTCAATTTTTATTTTTCTCGCATGAACTTTTAATATTTCATATCTTCCTTTAACATCTGGAAGATCTAACATAACTCTTCTATCGAATCTACCCGGTCTAAGTAGAGCATTATCTAAAATATCAGGTCTATTTGTAGCTGCCATTAGAATAACGCCTTCTTTTGTATCAAAACCATCCATTTCAACAAGTAGTTGGTTTAGAGTTTGCTCTCTTTCATCATGGCCTCCACCGATACCAGAACCTCTATGTCTACCGACAGCATCGATCTCATCCATAAAAATAATACATGGAGAATTCTTTTTAGCTTGCTCAAATAAGTCTCTTACCCTAGATGCTCCAACTCCAACGAACATTTCTACAAAATCAGAACCTGAGATTGAGTAGAATGGACGATCAGCTTCACCGGCTACCGCTTTAGCAACCAAAGTTTTTCCAGTGCCGGGAGGGCCAACTAATAGAACTCCTTTTGGAATTCTAGCTCCAAGCGTTGTAAATTTTTGTGGATCTTTTAAAAAGTCAACAATTTCTTCTAACTCTTCTTTAGCTTCCTCTGCTCCTGCAACATCATTAAAAGTTACTTTATTAGTCTCTTTAGTTAAAAGTCTAGCTGGCGACTTTCCGAAATTCATAGCAGAAGAACCCGCTCCTTTCATCTGACGAGAGAATAGATAATATAAGAGTAGAACTACAATAATTATTGGTAAAAAAGTAAAGATGTAATTGAAATAGTTAGGCGTCGGTTCTTGAGATGTGAATTGTTTTTCTAATACCAAGTTTCTTGGTTGCTCAGCAGCTTTTATAGCAAGACCTTGATTTTCAGAAAAGGCTGCCCACTCTTTTTTAGAGCCTTGAAACCAATGAGAAAAGGTATCTGCATCTTGTTTTTCTAAAGCTTTTGTCGAAATCTCTTTATCATTGAAAAACCAAAAATCTGTAGCTACTTTTTCTCTTGCATTAGTAAGCATTGCTGAGTTTTTCTCAACTTGTTTTTGGAGTCCATCATATCTTTGAAGCGTTTCTAAATATGCTCTAACAGATCTGAGCTGCAAAAGCCTAGTACCATCCTGATTTTGAATAATTCCAGAAACTACCGCACTTAACTCTGTCAAAGTAGTATTAAAAATATTGATTCTTTGATTAAGGGGCGTTGTTGAGTCTATAGCAGCTAGTTCAGAAGAGACTTTTTTTAAGCTTTGTTTAATAGACTCTGATCCTATTCCAACTCCAGGAGATCTATATATATCTGTTATAGATGTAAGATCTTTTTGCATTTGAGATGTATTTTCTATAGAAGGATTGTGTTTAATCCAAACAAATTGTTCTTTTAAAGTTTTTAGATTAGGGCTATTTTTTTGAGATAGGCTATTTATAATAATAGAGTTTTGTTGATTTTCTGTGTCATAAGCTGAGCTAATTACATTAAAACTTGCTTCTGATAAATCTATTCCAGAAGTATATAAAAAAACTTCAGCCGCTTTTATAACATTTTTCTTTTGAGCTTTTAGCTCGTCTGAGGTCTCATCTTCTTGAGTAGTGAACTCATGTTTTTGATTTAAAAGAGTTAAATAATTAAATCTATTTTCACCATCTTGAGTAGTAGCTTCTCTAAATTTAGATGAAAAAGTTACCAAATTATCATTTTGAGCAATCTTTTTATTACTATCTGGCTTTAGAAGATCTAAATTCACCAAATGCTCTAACTGATGCGAAAAAGATACCTTACCAAGCTTATCACCTGTTAAAGTTTGCACAGTTAAAATTATTAATATTACTGCTACAACAAGTAGTAAAAAGCCTCCAGGAAATCCTTTTCTTGGCTCTTTTTGATTTTTATTATCATTCATAAATAACTCTTATAATTTTATATTAAATTTCAATGCCCTAGAGTTAAAATTAAATCACTTTTAGGCTATTTTGTAAAGATCTATAGCCCAAGACTAGTCCAATATTAACTCTTTCTCTAATTTCATTTGTATAACAAACTTATTATATTTTTTGAAAGTTTATTTTAATTTAATTACGATTTTGAAAATATTTTTATGTTTTAATTTAAAATTTTTACCCGATAAAAAATCGTAAGTCTCTTTATTTTCACTACATACAATAGGAACTTGTCTTCTTAAAAAGGCGGGTACTTTATTATTTTCCCATAGTTTTTTAAGGTATTTACTTGGACTCGGATAGTTCATATAATACTTATTTTCAGGAAGATAAATACTTAAAGAGCTTGAGAAAAGATTTTGCCAGTTAGATAAAGAAAACTTCATATCACCATCATTTTTAATTTTTGTAACTCTCACTTGCCAAATACCAAAATCAAAACTCCCCTGTTTAACTAAAATCTTTCTTTTCAAGGTTTTAAAATCATTTTTCAGAATAAATAGATAGCCTCGATCTACAAAGATATCTCCATTTTTGAGATTTAATCTTAGATTTGGTTTTTTTTCTAAAAGCCATAGAACTAGTTTTTGTAAAATGTTTCTTGAAAGATCAATATCTTTTAGTTTCGCTATCTTTTTTATAATAAATTTAAGCTCCAAGCTTTGATCACACTCATTTAAATCTATATATAGCCCAAATGGGCTAATTTTCATTTTTTCAAAAATTTTAGATGTTTTTGTTTCTAAATAACTATTTAACTCCAAACTATAGCTAGAGATTTGAGCTAAATTATCTAAAATTTGTTTATTAAAGTTTTTTTGTAAAAATGGAAAGATATCCTTTCTCATTTTAGCTCGTAGAAATTTAGTATTTTCATTTGTACTATCTATATAGTAGCTAATATTATTTTGATTTAGATAAGCTAAAATATCTTTTTTCGATTCATCTAATAGTGGTCTAAAAATGGTAAAATTATCAAATTTTGATACTTTTTGCATGGAAGTTAAAGAAAAGATATTAGCGCCCTCTAAAAATCTTTTTAAAACAGTTTCTGCTAAATCATCTTTTTGATGGGCTGTGATCAGAGCTTGAAATTTATATTCTTTAAAAAGTGTTTTAAAAAACAATAATCTTTGATTTCTACTTTCATTCTCTAAATTTTTTTTAAAATCTAACTCTAACCTCTTTAGATGAAAAGTAACATTTAAGCTTTTCATCTTTTTTTGAATCTCTAAAGCCTGAAAAAAACTCTCCTCTCTCCAGCCATGATCTACATGCGCTACATGCAGATCAATCTTATACTCATCTCTATATTTCAATAAAAGATCCAAAAGACATGTTGAGTCCACTCCTCCTGAATAAGCGAGTAGAATTGGCTTTTTAAAATCTAAATTTTCACTCAAAAATTTTTTGATTTTTTTTAAAAGATCCATAAATATACTAATTAAAATTAAAATCTTATAAACTTGAGAATTATTATAAAGAAAATAAGGAAAAAATGCTAGATGCCTATTTTATGGAGATACCTCTTTAAAGAGTATTTGAAAGTATTTTTTTTATGTATTTTATCATTTATATCCATTCTTTTGATTACAAGACTAAAGCAAATTGCTACTTTTGCAACACTCGCTAGTGATTTTTTATCTTTGATCTTATTTGTTTTATATCAAATCCCCCATATCCTTCCTATCGCTATCTCAATATCATGTTTGATCTCATCTATATTATTATTTCAAAAAATGTCTACGATGCATGAAATAACAGCATTTAGAGCAGCTGGAGTGTCTCTAAAAGAACTTTTAGCTCCCCTATTACTCCTTGCAATGGTTTTATCATTATTTAACTTTTATATAGCTTCAGAGCTTACCCCTATATGTAGATATAAATCCAAAGAGCTTTTTTATAAAAATACCTCTGTAAATCCCATTGTTCTACTACAAAGAAGACAAAAAATGTCTAATATTAAAGATTCATATGTTGAGATCACGTCTAAAAATAACGATCTTCAAGCTCAAGACCTTTTAATAATATCTCCGAATAAATCAAATGAAAGACTCTGTATGATGAGTGTAAAAAAGCTAGAGTTAGAAAAAGATACTTTAATCGGAAAAAACGTCTCATTAATCTCTTATATAAACTCAAATAAAGAAATGAACTACGATAACTTGATTATAGAAAATCAAGAAAATATGACAACAAAAGCAGATGCTTTAACACAATTTATAAAGGCAAAACAGTGGGATATGAATATCTCTTCTATGCCGATAAAAATGCTACTCATTCAATCAAAACAAAAAAACGATATACAAAAATGCGAGAGAGCAAATATTGAAATAGCTAGAAGATGCTGCTTTGCTCTTTCTACTTTTAGTTTTACTTTTATTGGAGCTAGTTTTGCTATCTCAATTAGTAGAGTATCTTCAAAAAAAAATATCATTTTAGCATCTATTTTAACTCTTATAGTATTATTTAGTTTTACACTTGGTAAAGCCCTGAAACACTACCCGCTTTTCTCTATTTTAGTCTATATCTTGCCACAAGTAATTGTAGTTATTTTAACTAGCTTCAAACTTAGAAAAACATCTAAAGGAGCTTAAATGATTCTATCAAAGATTTGGGAGAGAAAACTCTTTTTCAATACTCTAAAGTTAATTTTGTTTTTTCTTGTTGCTATTTTTATGATTGTAATAGTTATTGATTTTTCTATTCATGGCGCTAAAATATTTGCTCACTCTAAAACTTCAATTTCCTTAATCCTAAAATACTATTTCAATCTTTTTTTTATTCAGCTAAATCTATTTTTAGCTCTAACTTTTCTTTTAGCTATTATAAAAGTTTTATCTGATATGAATATTCATCATGAGCTTACAGCACTTAGAATGGCAGCTATTTCTGCAAAAAAATTATCTCGTCCATTTTTTATCATCGCTATTTTAATATCTATTATCTCATTTATAAACTTTCAATATTTCTATCCAAAATCACTTAGTTTTAAAGATAGTTTCAAAGAAAAATATTTAAAAAAAACAAACTATGCAAAAAAAATGCAACCAAGCGTTATTTACCTAGAAGATGGAGCAAAACTTGTCTATCAAAAATACGATCAACTTCAAAATAAACTCTTCGATGCTTATTTTATAAAAAATTCTTCTGATATTTGGCATGCAAAATATCTAACTTTTAATGAAAAAGAAGCGGTAGGTAAATATGTAGATCACTTAACTAGAAAAGATAAAAATTTTGAAAAAATAGAATCTTATGAAAGCTACTCTTTTAAAGACATAGAGATAGATGAAAATATTAATATGTTCGAGCCTTTTGAAAATAGATCCATCACCAATCTATTCAAACAAAACTTATCGAAAAACATCTGTCTAAAAGAGAAAAATGAGATTTTATCTTATCTAAATTATAAACTTGCAATGCCTTTTGTTTCTTTGATAATTGTTTTAGCTATTTTTCCTCCTCTCATTGCTTTTTCAAAAAACATCTCAATATTTTTTATTTGTACTTTTGCATTATTTGGATTTATTATCTTTCATACTATTATGGATTCTGCCTTAATTTTAGCAGAAAACGCAGCTAGAGCCCCATACATTATACTTTGGCTACCAATTATTATAATCTCATTTATTTTTGGAAGAAGATTTAAAAAAATTTAAATAAAGAGTTTAAGTTAAATAAAATAGCCTTGGTAAGACCCAAGGCTATTTTATTTAATTGAAAATCACTTTTTTTGTAAGATCAAAGATTATTTACAAGAACAGTTTGGACAGCCCTCTTTTTCAATAGCCTTCGGAAACAAAACATAATTCTCTTTATGAATATGTCTGTGTAGATCCTCTTCTAAACCTTTTAATTTATTATGTAAAAGATCTAGCGTCATACATTGTTTGAAATCATCTTTATCAATGATTTGATTAATCTTTTTTAAAAGATTACCAACAGCTGTGTGTTCCATCTCCATTTGATTTATAGGATTAGCAACACTAGCTAATGGATTTGCAGATTTATCAAAGCAAGCAATGCTTTTTATCTCACCAAATTCTTCTAACTCTCTTACAGCTGGAAATAATATCTGTTCTTCTTTTTCTAGGTGAGCTGTAATATCTTCTACAAGTGTTTGAAATATCTCATTTAGATTTTTTAAATCCTCTGTTTTGTGTCTATTTACAGCCTTATCTAAAAGAGCTAAAATATCTGGAATCTCTTTTTTCATAAAAACATGATGAGTAGACTCTATATGATCTACTAGCTCAGTTAAAGATAGATTATCTACATCAACAATAGCTTCATCTTTTTTTAAATCATTAATTTCTGTAATAATTTTTTCCATATCTAGAGATTTTTCATCGCACGCATCTTTTAGAGTTTTATTGCCACCGCAGCAATAATCTAGTTTATATTTTTCTAAAATTTTGTAACTTGCTGGATTTGCTGTTACAATACTTTTTAAAGTCATATCTTTATTCATTTAAATTACCTTTTTTGATTACTTATGATGTTAATATCATATTTTCTAAATAATTTTATGTCAAAATATTTAATAATTCCGAAATAGTTACAAAACTGAAAACAATCCTTTTATTTAATTATTTTCATTACATTATAATTATTTTAATATTGCAATATATTCACTTAACACAAATAATATTTCTAGTTATGGGATCATTTTATATAACTTCAGGAGTAATAAAAATGTTTAAAAAACTTAAAATTTCATTAATTATTTTATTAACTTTTATAACAACCTCATCTTTTGCATGGTGGGATTCTACCCATATGACTGTAGCCAAAATAGCTGAAGAAAATTTATCTGAAAAAGCTAAAACCCGATCTTATGAACTTATACATCTTTTAAAAGATTATTATCCTGAAAGCCCTGATTTTATAACAGCCGCTACTTGGGCAGACGATGTACCTTCCACTGGATTTACTGGGTGGGCATGGCATGGAAAATCTATTCCTTTCGATCCCGATAACATTTTATCTACATATAAAAAAAACCTCATAGTAGCTTCTTTAAAAAACAACGCTGTATATGGAATAAACCAAGCAATTTTAACACTCAAAAATCCAGAAGCTCATGAATATACAAAAGGTATAATGCTTAGGTTCTTACTACATATAGTTGGAGATATTCATATGCCACTTCACTGCACAAGTTTATATTCAAAAGATTTTCCATCGGGAGATTATGGAGGAGGAATGTTTAAACTTAATATCGATTTAAATGGAAAAAACAGCCTTCACGCACTTTGGGACTCTTGCTTGACAAGAGATGGGATAAGATTAGAAAGACCGCTTAGCAATGCTGGAATAGCTTATATAGAGGATTTTAAAAATGAAATCACTGCTTTATATCCAAAAGATTCAATAGATGAATTAGATATCACAGATTTTGATGCCTGGGTCTATGAAAGCCATAAAATTGGCTCAGAAAATGCTTACTATGGAATTAAAATAAATGATACACCCTCTGATGAATACATACAAAAAAACAGAAAAATCGCATATAGACAAATTGCAAAAGCTGGATATAGATTAGCTGATATTTTAAATGAAGTTTTTGAAGATTAAAAAATAAAATTTACATTTATATTCTATTTAGCAAAAATTATCATAGCTAAGAGAGCAAAAAAGACAGAAAAAAAGCTCAATAAACAAAAAAATATTAAGTGATATTTTTAACTTTTAGATTCTTCAGAGAAACTTTTTCTTTTTTGTCTGATATTTTTTCTTGTTTCAGCATCTAAAAATCTTCTTTTCTCTTCTAAAGTGAATGGGATCACTAAAGGAACAGTTTTTTCTGATTCATCAGATTCATCAGCCTTAAAGATAAAGTAAGCTGATAAGATATGCTTTTGCTCTAGAGTTCTAAAATCTTCAGCTATAACCTTTACTCCCGCCTCTAACATATCATCCCAGACATGATTTACTTGAGATTTACAGATCAAAATATCCCCTTTTTTAATAGGAGAAAAATATCTAATAAAATCAACGCCTATAGTAAAACAGAGAATCTCAGCATGCTCAGTTGCTACCTTTCTAGCTACGTCATTTACTAAATTCAGAATCCTACCTCCAAAAAACACCTCTCCAAGAGACATGTTTTCATCAAATATCTCTAGTTTTTTGTTATCTATAGCTGTCTCGGATGTAGGCTTTCCTTGCCAATCTTTATGGATAATGAACAAAATAATTTCTCTCTATTAATTTTATTAATAAGAATAATACATAATTTGGGTCAACTAAAAACTCTGATATTTTAAAAAAAAGGCTTTAAAATAAAAAAAAGGCCCTTGGGAAGAACTCCCAAAGACCTTTAGATAAACAAGGAGGAAGAAAATTTTTATCGTTTAGAAAACTGAAAACTCTTTCTAGCGCCAGCGAGTCCATATTTCTTGCGCTCTTTTTTACGAGGATCTCTTGTCAAATATCCAAGTTCCTTTAATGATCCTCTATAGTCTTCATTTTCTAAAACTAAAGCTCTTGCTATTCCAAGCCTTGTAGCTATCGCTTGGGCTTGGGTGCCACCACCTTTTGCTCGAACTATTAAATCATATTTACCTATAAGTTCGAATTTTGTTAATGGCGATAATATTGTATCTCTTTGAAAGGCTAAAGGAAAATACTCTTCGAATTTCTTTCCATTTACATCGATGTTACCTTTGCCTTTTCTAACTCTAACAGATGCTACAGCTGTTTTACGTCTGCCAACTCCAATAAACTCTTTAATCGTTTTTTTCTTTACCATTTGTCCTCTATATATTTACAGCTATAGGTTTTTGAGCATGCATATTGTGTTTTTCTCCAATAAAAATATGAAGTTTTTTAAGTTGAGCTCTTGCTAGTGGTGTTTTAACAGGTAGCATTCCTCTTACAGCATGCATTAATATATGCTCTGGTTTCTTTTTTAACATCTCTCTATATGGAGTCACTCTAAGCCCACCTAACCAACCTGTATGTTTAGTATAAACTTTTCTAGCAGCTTTAGAACCTGTTACCTTGATCTTTTCAGCATTTACAACGATAACAGCGTCGCCTGTATCAGTATTTGGTGTATAGCTAGGTTTGTGTTTGCCTCTTAAAATTTTAGCAATCTCAGATGCAAATCTACCAAGCGTTTTGCCTGTAGCGTCAAATAGGTAACATTTTCTTTCTTTTAGAGCGTCTTCTTTACTTATAAATTTCGTTTTATTCATATTTTTTATTTACACAGATATTTAAAATAGCTTTGTTCATTAGAATATCTTTATCCCACTTTTTTTGCCAAGCTTTTTTTATAGAATTTTTTTATTTTTTTTATTCTTCAATAATTATTGATAAGATGATTCTTGTAAAAAGTTATCTATTCATTTAAACTTTTAGGAAATAAATTAAAATAGAAATTATCTATGAAAACTTTAAATACTTTTTATATACGTACCTATGGCTGTCAAATGAATGAGCTCGACTCTGAGATCATTTCAACGCAGCTTCAGATGAGCAACTTAAAAAAAGTAGATGATGAAGTATCGGCTGATATCATTATTTTAAATACCTGTTCTATAAGAGATCTTTCTGAGAAAAAAGTTCTTGGCAAACTCTTCGAATATAAAAAGGATAAAAAAGATAAGATAATTGGTGTATGTGGCTGTATGGCTATGAGCCAAAAAGAAACGCTTTTAAAAAAATTCCCACACCTAGATTTTCTACTAGGTACAAATAATCTTTTAGATATAAATAAAATTTTAGATGACATTCTTACAAAAAATCTACAAGAGAAAAAAATAGATTTAAACTATGAAATTGGCTTAGAGAATTTCTTTGCTAAAAGAGAAAATAAAATAAAAACCTCTATCTCTATTATAAGAGGCTGCAATAATTTTTGTTCATATTGCATAGTACCCCAAACGAGAGGAAGAGAGGTTTCTAGAGACCCTTCTAGTATTGTAAAAGAGGCTAAATACCTAGCTAGAGAAGGCATTAAAGAGATTACCCTTCTTGGACAAAACGTCAACTCCTATGGCTTAGACAAGCCTGAAAAAAAAGTTTTATTTCCTGATCTACTATATATGCTAGATAAAGTAGATGGTATAGAAAGAATTAGATTTATGACTTCTCACCCAAAAGATATAACTAAAGATTTAATGTTAGCTATTAGAGATTTAAAAAAAGTCTGTGAGTTCGTTCATTTCCCTATGCAATCTGGCTCTAATAAAATTTTGAAAGCTATGAGAAGAACCTACACAAAAGAGCACTATTTAGAAAAAGTAAATCTTTTAAAAAGTATAGTCCCTAATGCCACAATTGGCACAGATATAATAGTTGGTTTTCCAAATGAAACCGACGAAGATTTTTTAGAGACATATAAATTATTTGATGAGATTAAATTCGATACAGCTTTTATATTTGCCTATAGCCCTAGGCAAAACACCTTAGCCTCCAGGTATGAAGATAACATCTCAAATACTCTAAAACAGCAAAGGCTACAAAAACTTTTAAAGCTTTATCATAAGATTTTAGAGACCAAATATACAAAGCTAATCGGTACTAAAAAGGAGGTTTTAGCAGAAAAACTCAGTAAAGATGGGAAATCCTTAAAAGGAAGAACTAAAACCTTCGAAAAGGTTTTATTTCCAGCAGAGTCAAAGCTTATAGGATCTCTTCAAACAGTTGATATTGAAAGCTTTAGCCATCAAACACTTAAAGGCTCGATTCCTTCATAATACAAGCTTTTGCACTAGAACAACTTACATAAAAATCAAGTTTAATTAACTATAAATTATTAATTTAATAAACCATTAAATTAACTTGAATTAATACCTAATAAATGTTATTATTATTTAATACTTAATAACATACTTTAACTAATAAAAAAACTTAAAAAAAGCAAATAATATGACTGCAAGAATAATAAGCCCACCAATAAGAATAATCACAAATCCATCGCAAGACTTATTGGATAAAATACAAAAAGCAGGCGTTACACTCCCTCAACTAGAAAGTTATATGAATAGATCTCTTTCTAAACCATTTGGAGGAAGAAATAACAATAAATCTGAAAATGCTAAAAAGGCGAAAAAATATAAAAAGCTTTCCGCTGAAACATGGAAAGATATATTCAATGAAAATACATCAACCTATGTACATTATATATAAAACATTAAAACCTAGGAAACATTTAAGCTCTTTCAAAAAAAGTTTTTAAAACCTAATCTAACCCCTTCAAAATAATACTCTTAATTATCATTAAAATATAATTTAATAATATTGATATTATAGTTAATACTATGCTATAATGTTCATATATTTTAATAAAATTAATAGAATAACACTATGAAAGAAGATTTTTTTAATAAGACAATAAGACTTGGCTCTTTTAGGCAAAACATTAAACCTATTCGAATCAATATCAGAAATCTTGGATTTTCACATTTTCAAGATGTAGAGCTCAAAAACACTGTAACTAGCTCAAAATCCACAAAATCTTATTTTAAAGATCTTTTTTTTGAAACTTTTCCATATATAGATTCAAACTCTCAAAGCCAAACTCTAAAAAAAGATATTCCTGCAATATTTTTTGATTCATCTATTTTTCCAAATGAGCTTATCTCTTTAAATCAAGAGCCTTTAATAAAAGAGAAAAGTCCATACATCGATTATCTAAAAAGTTTAAGATTTTTTGGGACTCTAAAACAAAGAAAAGATAAATCAGTTTATTTAAAAATAGATGACTCATTTATAAATTTAATCTCATCTAAACTTCCATCTGATATTGAAAAAATGAGTGATTTTAATATTTCTATTATTTCAAAAGAAGAGTATAAAAAGTATGAAGTTTTTCCTATATTAGAGCAGGAAGAAAAATTTCAATATAGGATAAAAGATCTATATTCTGTAAATGTTCAAACTGAAAATGGTTTTAAAAAAGTTTGGTTTTTAGAAATTGAATCTAAAGATCTAGAAGAATTTAGATATAAATATCATCTTTTTCCAAAAAAAAATGGTCATAATTTTTCAATAAAATTAGGCTCTATAAAATCTTTTAAACTTAAACTCTCTTTTCCTTTAATGAAAATCAATAGAGCATTTTTTGCTGCTTAAAAATCTTGCAAAAAATCCTCCTCTTTATTAAGTTTGCTGCAATTTAATTTATAAGGAGATATTTATATGGTTGATCCAGTAAGAGCAGTTGCTGATGCTACTACAGTATTAAAGGAAGAGGATATCTCATGCACAATTGCAGGAGGAGTGTTCATTGAACCAGTTATAACTAACTGCAATCATAAAATAGAGAAATTAGCTTTAGCGAGGCTTTTAAGAGAAGATAAACATTGTCCTTATTGTAGAGCTATTGTCACTTCAGCTGTACCAGATGTTGAGCTTGCTAAAAAAATACAAGATCAATTTGTTAAAGTATCCGCTGAGAATAAAAAAATATTCGATGATCAAAAACAAGCTCTTTTAGATGATCCTCGATATAATTCTGTTAGAGGAGCTCCTATTATTCCTGCTGTTTCTAGAAGCCGAAGAGTTGAGATGGATGCAGATGAATCTCTAAGATTTATGGGTATTGATCTATCCGAAGGATTATCAAGTCTTTTTTTAGATTTTTTAGGAATGCCAAGCCCTTTTTCAGGCCCCGGTGCTGCAGGTCCAAGTCCTTCTACTCTTTTCTCTCAAGTTCAATCTAGCATTAGATTTAATAATTTAACTCAAGCAGAACAAACAGCTGATACAATACCAAGACCAGATTTTTCAAATTATAGAAATAGAAGCTATGAAAAAATAGCTGGTGCTCATATAGCAAAAGCCAATACACATATCTCACATCTTCAACACGCTACAAGAGTTACAAGCAAAATATCAGCAGTAGCTATTAAAGATGGTCTTTTCACACAAATTACACTTAAATATACTCAACATAAAGAATACTCAAAAGCTTTTCAAACAGCTAATAAAATGCAAAGCTTTGTTTTTAGATTCTTAAACAGAATAGCTATTTGTCTAGGAGCGACCTTCCATGGCTTTATATTTATTTTAAGAGGACTATTTTGGCCTCTTAGAGCGCTAAGAGAAAGGTTAAGTTCTTAAAAATACAATAAATTAATAGAAGGTAAAAACGTGTCATGGGTTTCACTTACAACAGATTATCTTAGATTTTTTTTTCAAAGTCCATTGGAAATAGAAGCTATTACCTGTCCTCTCACCTTAAAAATATTGGTTAAGCCTATTAAAACAAATTGTGGCCATGATTTTGAACAACTTGCTTTAGCAATGCAATTTAGAACCGCTGATCCATCTATCCGAGATAATTGTGGATTGTGTAGAGCAAGAATTACTTCAGTTGATTTAGATAATGAGCTTATAAAAAAAATACAATATCGATTTGTAAAAACTCACGGAATGACTAACAAAAAGAATAAAAAAATATTTGATGATCAAAAAAAAGAACTCGATAAAGCAGAAGAGTATGATGATGTTAGAGGAGTGGATGTAATTCCTCAAAGATCAGCAGGGAGAAGAGAAGAAATACTAGAAGAATTTAGAGGCCTTGCTGACTTTCTTGAAAGCAGTTTTCCACGATCTCCACCGAGAGCGTCATATGAAAATTACGAACGCCGCCCTGCTTTTTCTTCATCTAGATCAAATTCTTCTCATGCAAACATCCCAAGGAGATTACGAAACTCTATTTCGTCTATCAGACCAACTAGGATAATTCTAGGCATAAAAAATAATGCATCTTATCTAATTACTAAACTTTTTACTAAACTTTTTAACTTAATTATCGCATCTAGTGAATCATTATTGCAAAAAGTAGATCAATGCATAAGAAATGGTTCTTTAGCACAAGCTGAGATTTATGCATCTCGAATTTCAGATAGTTCATTAAAAAATCAATGTTATCCAAAAATAGCAGCCTCATATCTAGATAAAGCAAGCTTGGATTTAGCAAATTTTGACAATCATTTAATATCTTCTATAAGAACTACTAGATTAATTACTAATCCTCATATCAAAAATAATCTTTTTCAGCAAATTGCTCAAAAATATATAGATAATGATAACTTGCTCCAAGCAAAGTCTATTGTTAGAGATGACATAATAGCTGGTAATAAAGATGAATTATTCGAAAAAATTTGTTCAAAATTTTTATCAAGAGAATATTCTTTATCAAATACTCAAGAAGTTTTAAGTATAATCCCTTTAATTACCTATGGCACCATTAAAGATAATCTATCTCTAAACCTCTTAAATAAATGCATAGCTATTAATGATTTTGAAAATGCTGAAAATGCAATAGAAAAGCTTTGTTTTACATTTCGGAAACAAGCCGAATATTCCAGTCTTTTTCAAGTATTAATAAATAGTAATAGCGATAGCAATTTACATAGAGCTTTACACATCAATGATAAAATAGAATCTTATTTTTTAAAAAATATAAATTATAGAAAAGTTTCTTTTAAATTTGCAGAGATTAGATGTTTTAAAGATGCATATAAAATAGTTTCTAAAATAACTAATCCAGCTACTAGAAGGTTTTCATATTTCCTCTTAACAATAAAAATTCCTTTTTCATTGCTATATTCAATAGTTTCATTTCCATTTAGAAAAATAATTAGTTGGCTCAAAAAAGAAAGATAGATCTACAAAAAAATCTATCTTAAAAAAGTTTTAAGATCGATATTTTTTAATTTTAAATTCTTGCATTAAAAATTAAACTACTCTATTTTTTACGATCTTAAAAAAGGAGATTATCAATATGCCTGATGTAGATATAGTTCCAAAAGATTTTGAGTGTCCAATAACTCTTGATGTAATGGTATCTCCTGTTAGAACGAACTGCTTAGAAGAAAAACCAACTACTAGCTTTTTTTCTCGTATTTTTGCACCTGCGCCAGATGATAGTTTCAAGGGGCATTATTTTGAAAGAGATGCCTTAGCTGCTCATTTTCGTCAAAACAATCAAAACTGCCCAACTTGTAATCGAATAATTACAAAAGTTGTTCCTGATAAAAATTTGGCAGAAAGAATAACTAGAGAATTTACCGCTAAACACAAACTGCATTTTGAAGCTGCGAAAAATGATGTTGAAAAAACCTACGGTGCTATGAAAGATCGGCCGATTATTCCAAACGATTCAGATCCTAGTGTAGCTGAGAGAGCAACTCCAGAAGCTCCCGCACCCGGCAGCTTAGCTCCTAGCGCTGAAAGAGCCCCTAGACCCTATAGAGATAGTTTTGCATCAGGACTATTTAGCCATAGAGCATTTCATGCTCACCATCCTCTTTTTAGCGCACTTTATCCACGAAGAGAATCTGATAGCACTAAATATAACAAAGTCAAGCAACATATTAGAAATGACAATTTAGTCTTAGCTAACAATGAAGCCGATAGAATAGTTAGTGCTTATTCTAGAAATATGGCTTATCGAGATATCTCTGAGAATTATCTTAATAAATATATCTCAAGATATAATGTTAGAAGGTCTTCCGAACATCTTGTATCTGCGAGTAGAGTTGTTTCAAAAATTATTGACCATTCAATGAAAAATAATCTTAACTATAAAATTGTGCAAAAAGCATTTCCTAATCATTTAGTCCATGTTGAAGGAGTCGCTCGTTTAATCACTAATATCAGACTAAAAAACATGGCTTTAGAAACAATTGCTAAAAAAAATATAACTCTATACTTATCTTATAGTATGGAAGCAAGAATTCAAGATGGGATAAGAATTGCGAACACTTTAGTTACAGATGACTCTACGAAACAAAACATTTTAAATGAGGCTATAAATGCATACATAAGAAAAGACAAACTTAAAAAAGCTATAAATCTCAACAACTCTATCTCATCGATCAATGCTCAAGATCAAAACAAAAAAGATATCGCTAATCAATATGTTAATAGAAATTTTACCAATGCAAATTTTCAAAAATCTTTAACTACAGCTAGTCAAATATCTAGCATGTCGATAAAAGACTCTACTTATAGTTTGATTGTTGGAAAAGCAGCTTCAAATAAAGCTTATTTAAAATCATATAAAACGATCTCAAAGATATCTAAATTTTCAAAACGTTTGGGTTTATATATTAAAGTTACTTGCAAAATGTTATTTTTTGGACTTTTTAAAGTTGTTAGCTTTCCATTTAAATTAACTTACTGGGGATTTTATTATCTCTTAGCTCCATTTAGAGCATTATTTAAAAGACGTTAAAAAATTTTGCAAATTGATTTAGAGCATAGCTGAAAACTCTTCTTCTGTAAGAGTTTTTATTCCTAATTTTTTAGCTTTCTCAAATTTAGAACCAGGCTCAGATCCTACTAAAACATAGTCGGTATTTTTGCTAACAGAACTAGAGGTTTTACCCCCTCTTTCTTTTATTAGCTTTTTGGCTTCATCTCTTGTGAAATGTTCTAAAGAGCCTGTTAAAACAAAGATTTTACTAAAAAATAGATGATCTTTTTTTGTCTCTTTTGGCTTTTGAGGAGAAACTCCTAAAGATAGAAGTTTTTCAATTTCATCTAAATTATTTTGATCTTCAAAATACTCTACAATAGAATCTGCAGCAATATCTCCAATACCCTCAATATTTATAAGCTCTTCTGTAGTTAATTTTTGAAGCTTTTTTATATCTTTTGAAAAGTTCGCTAAAAGATCAGCACTCTCAGATCCCACATATTTAATTCCAAGCGCCATTATGAATCTAGAAAATGTGCATTTTTTTGATTTTTTAATGCTATCTAATAAATTTTTAATAGATTTTTCTTTAAAGCCTTCAAGCTCTGATAACATCTCTTCATTTAAAAGATATATATCAGAGGGTTTTGATACAAAACCCCTTTCAACTAAAGTCTGCATAACTTTAATACCTAAGTGCTCTATATCCATAGCATTTTTTGCAGCGAAATAAATGAGTCTTCTTAGATTTTGACCTTTACAATTTAAATTTGTGCAGCGATAAGCTACCTCCCCTTTTACATTTTCAACATCAAATAAGCAAATTGGACATTTTTTTGGCATCTCAAATTTTTTAGCGCCCTTTTTTCTTTTAGAAAAATCAACGCTTACAACTTTAGGGATAACATCGCCGCCTTTTTCAATTATTACTGTATCTGTGATTCTAATATCTTTTCTTTGGATCTCATCTAGGTTATGAAGAGTTGCTCTTGAAATTGTCGATCCTGCTACAAATGTAGGTTCTAGCTCCGCTACGGGGGTTAAAATGCCTGTTCGTCCAATTTGTATTGTAATATCTTTTATAGTTGTTATTGCTTGCTCTGCTGCAAATTTATAAGCTACGGCGTATCTAGGTGATTTTCCTGTAAAGCCAAGGGATTTATGAGCTTTTATATCATCTACTTTTATGACGATACCATCGATTTCAAAACTAAGTTTCTCTCTTGTCTTTTCTATTTTATTTGCAAAAGATAAGATATCATCTAAATTTTTACAGAGATTAAAATGTTTTTGAGATGAAATCGGAAGTCCGAATTCTTTTAAGTAGTTGTGCATTTCAAATTGAGAGGAAACAAAATTCTCAGCATTTGCAATTGAGTAGCAAATAACATCTAAATGTCTTTTTGCAACTTCTTTTGGATCTAAAAGTTTTAAAGAGCCTGCGGCTGCATTTCTTGGGTTTGCAAAAACATCTAATCCATCTTCTTCTCTTTTTTCATTTAACTTTTTAAAAATGTTTTTATGTATAAAAACCTCTCCTCTAACTTCGATTAAATCTGGAATGTTTTTTTCGCTACTATGAAGTTTTAAAGGAAGAGTTTTTATAGTTTTTATATTTAGAGTTACATCATCTCCAGTTTTACCATTTCCCCTTGTTAAAGCTTGTGTAAGATGACCTTTTTCATATCTAATAGATATTGCCGTTCCATCCATTTTTAACTCTGTGCAGAATTTAACATCCTCTTTTTCTAAAAGCTTATATATCCTTTTAATAAAATCTTTTAACTCATCTTTTGAATATGTATTAGCAAGAGACATCATCGGAGTTAAATGAGAAAAGTGTTTAAAGCCTTTTGTTAGGGCTTCTCCTATTCTTAAAGATGGAGAGTTTGGATGTATTAGAGTAGGATTTTTTTTTTCAAAAGCTTGAAGCTCTTTAATTAACAGATCATAATCGTAGTCTGAAATTATAGGCTTAGCTTCTTTGTAGTAGTGTTTATCGTGCTCGATAAGCTCATTTACAAGGTCTATGTAATCTTTTTGGTCTTTTATTTTTCTATGGGTCAATTTGAACCTCAAATATCAAAGTAGTAAAAGCTGCTATATCAAAGTATAACCCATTAGGTGTTATTTTTACACTCTCAAGCTCTTTTTCAGAGCCTAAATATTTTTCTAAATTTGTATTAAAAATTAGATTTGCTTTTTTTAAATTTTCTAGTTTTAAAAAATAGTTTTTTAAATAATTTTTTGAAAAATTATGAATACATAAAAGCTTTGATTTTTTAGATATTCTAAGATATGAAATTATTGAATTTTTCTTATCTGAGATATCTACCCATTTAAATCCATCAAATGAAAAATCATCTTCATATAAAGGCTCTTTTTCAAGATATAGATGATTTATATCTCTTACAAAATCTTGATATTTTCGATGGTTCAAATTTTTTAAAAGCTCCCAGTTAATCTCTTTGAAATTATCCCACTCTTTTATTTGAGCTATCTCAGATCCCATAAAAGTTAGCTTTTTACCAGGATGACAAATCATAAAACTATATAAAAGTCGATAATTTGCAAATTTTTCAAAAATGTTATCCCCTCTCATTTTATCAAATAAAGATTTTTTTTCATGAACCACTTCATCATGTGAAAATGGCAAAATAAATTTTTCATTAAATGTATACATAATAGAAAAGGTTAGATCATTTTGATTGTTTTGTCTCTCTTCTATAGGCGATACAAAATATTTTAGAGTATCTGACATCCATCCCATATTCCATTTAAAATCAAAACCTAAACTTTTTTTATCGGTAACTCCCTTATAAGCTGAAGCCTCTTCTGCTATCATCAAAATATCTGGATAACTATCCAATACTTTTTTATTTAACTTTTTTAGAAATTCAATAGCCTCTAAATTTTTATTATCCCCAAATTTATTTGCTTTCCACTGATCTTTATCTCTTCCAAAATCTAAATATAGCATTGAAGAGACAGCATCTACTCTAAGTCCATCTATATGGTATTTCTCTAAATAAAAAAGAGCGCTAGAGATTAAAAAATTTTGAATCTCTTTTTTCTCATAATCAAATATAGAAGTCTTCCATTGAGGATGCTCTCTTAAACTTTCATCTGCATTTTCAAATAAATACGAACCATCAAACTTATTTAATGCAAAATCATCTATCGGAAAATGAGCTGGCACCCAATCTAAAATAACCCCGATATTATTTTTATGCATATAATTTACAAAATACTGAAAATCCTTAACATTTCCATATCTAGAAGTTACAGCAAAAAATCCTGTTACTTGATAACCCCAAGAATCATCTAATGGATGTTCCATTATTGGCATTAGCTCGATATAGTTAAATCCCATATCTTTTAGATAGGGAGCTAACTTATGTGCTAAATCTTTATAATTTAAGAAAAACTCATCTCCCTTTACCCAAGACTGCAGATGCACTTCATAAATATTAATTGGTCTATTTAAATTTTTATGTTTTCTATTATCTATCCAATCTTTATCTTCCCATTTAAAACTCTCTAAATCTGAGACAATAGCGCTATTGTGAGGTCTTAGCTCTGTAAAATAAGCAAAAGGATCTGTTTTTACTAAAACATCTCCTCTTTGAGTTGTTATCTCAAATTTATATAAAGATCCATAATCTACAGAAGGTATAAATATCTGCCAGATGCCTGAATTTTTAACATTTTTTAAAGGGTTTATTTTCCCATCAAAATCATTGAAATTACCAATAACAGATACTCCTATTGCATTTGGAGCAAATACACTAAACTCAACACCTTCAATACCATTTATAATCTTTTTATGAGCTCCTAAAATCTTATAGAGATTGAAATGATCTTTATTTAAAAAATTTTGAATGTCTTCATTTTTTAGGGTTGTCTCAAATGCATATGGATCATGAATAAGATTATCAGTAGATAAATAAATCTTATAATCTAAATTTTTAATTTTTCTATCTAATTTATGTTCAAAAAGACCCCTTTTATCGATATTTTTGGCCTCAACACTTTTATTATTAATTTCTAAAAAAAAAATTTCATTATTAGGTCTGAAAATACGAATTACATCATCATGTAATCCCAAAAATGAATGCGGGTCAGGATGTTTTTTTTCTAATAATAGATCTAGATGTTTTTGCATGGATTAGCTTTTTGCTTTTCTTTGGTATAACAAAAACTAAGATTGTTTTTCAAATTTATACCCAAAAAAAAAAATTTATATTTATCAAAAATACTAAAATTAAAATCACAATAGTTAAACATCATTTAATTGAAGATACTTTAAAATTCTCATCAACCCATAATCCAATTATCTTAGCATCAAAATTCCAATCTTTTACAATCTCGATAGCAGATCTAATCTCTTTAAGTTGGATATCTTTTGGAGTAGGGTTTCCTGCGCAATCAAAATGCCCTACTATAGCTATTAGTTTTGAATTACGCATTTTTGTGGATATTTCAACTCTTGTTTTTATGGATTCTATTATTGCGCGATCTTTATTCTCTGATAGAATTTTATTTGGCCCGGGCTCTGTTATCATATCCACATAATCTACTAGAGCTTCTTTTTGTAACCAATGAATTACAGGTAGCTGGACCCTTCCATCCATACAGTTAATTGCTGTTGCAAATATTTTTTTCATAAAAAATCCTCAAATTCTTATTTTTGAAATTTGTCAAAATAATAGGTTTTATCTTTTTCAAAAGATAAAAAATCTCTATTTTTAAAAAATTTACCTTTTTGTTTTATAAAAATTTTCAATCGATACGTTGTGATTTTTGATTGAAAATGAAGTTTTAATTTTATATCTTTTTTTGGCCTAAAAATAAGTTTTTTTATAAGTTTTTTAGACCATTCGATATCAAAGCTTCCTATTGGCAAGTTAATATTTAAAGCTTTGCCTGTATGAAAAGAAATAGGAATCGCTGGCAAGATCGAGATCTCATCTAATTTTTGATCTATTAAAATAGATTTAATTATATAAAAAAGCTTTCGTAAAATATGCAAGGGACTTGCATCTTTTTCTTTTATTATTGGAATGATATTTTGAAAATCTTCATCATTCACCCTTGGTATAAATGAATCAGAGAAATGAGCTTTATAAACTTTTATAAATTGATCTTCTATTTCATTCCTTTTTCTATTTTGGATTTTCTCTTTAAGTTCTCTAACTATACAATTTTCTCTTAGACATTTTTTTGTTTGAACATTTTTGAAAAATTGAGAATATAAAAATAAAAAAGGTAAAATCTCCATAAAATTTTCTCTTTTATTTATAAAATCTAAATCTTGTTTTTTATGAATACCTAAAAACAAAAATTCTTCTGGTTTTTTTGTATAAGAAATAGCTATCGGAAGATTTATACTAGTTTTGGGTTTTATTTTTTTTGTTTTGTCTAATTTTATTGAAAGTTCATCATGAGGTAGCCTTTCAAAATTGATACAAGTAGCTTTTTCAGAGTTAAATATCTTATATGATAAAAAACCTTGCTGTGTCTGAAAAGAAACTTTTATATTACCATTTTGTAGATCTTGAAAAATTGTAAAGTTTTTAACAGGCCCAATAAATTCTAAAAAGATTTTAAAATTTTTATCTGAATTCAAATCTTTAAAATGTAAAAGACCAGGAAAGATTTGAACAAAATATGTTGAATTCACAATCAAAAATTTTGTGCCCAATCTATGAGAGATTATATTAAACTTTTGTTTTATTTTAATTTGCACAGCTCACCTAAAATGTATCCATCCATATTTTTTGTAAGTTTTACTTGCTTTATGTCATTAGAATGTATCTCAGAGCATTTAGGGACATACACTAAAAGATTGTTATCAGTTGATCCTACAAAATAATCATCTTTTATACTCTCAAATAAAACTCTCATCTCTCTTCCAATAAATTTTTCTCTTTTTTTAAAAGCTATTTCATTTGCCATTTGAGATAAGAGCTTTTTTCTTTCATCTACAGAGTTTTTATCTACTTGATCTAAAAATTTTGCAGCTGCAGTATCTGGTCTTTTGGAGTATGGAAAAAAATGTACTTTTGTAAATTCAGCTTGCTTTATGATATTTAAAGTATTTTCAACATCTTCTAAAGTCTCTGTAGGAAAACCAACTATTAGATCTGTCATAAATGTAAAATCAGAATTTAGAGATGTTAGTTTTTTTACCTTTTCAATAAAAATTTCAGTTGTATATTTTCTTCTCATTTTTTTTAAAATCTTATTAGATCCAGATTGAAGTGAAATATGAAGATATTTACTCATTTTTTCAAAATTTATCAAAACATCAATTAACTCATCTGTAATATCATGGGGATGAATAGATGATAATTTTATTCTTTTTATATCTTCAATTTCGTGAATTTCTTTTAAAAGATCTACAAAGGATATATCTGATGAAAAATCCCCTAAATTGATACCTGTTAAAACAATTTCTTTATATCCATTATCTGAGAGCTTTGTAATCTCATATAAAATATCCTCCGCTGTTCTAGATCTAGATCTCCCTCTAGTAAATGGAATAATACAATAGCTGCAAAAAGAATCACAGCCATCTTGAATTTTTACAAATGCTCTTGTGTGATTATCAAAATTTTTAATTTTAAATTTCGGAATTACTCTATTTGGGAAAATTTGAGAGACTAAACTCTCTTTTTGAGTATTTGGAATAATTATTATATCCTCATCAATCTTATTTTTGACATCTTTTGAAATGCATCCTGTAAAATAAAATTTTGCATGTTTATTTCTCTTTTTTAAAGATTTTATAGCATTTATAGACTTTTTATCAGCCGAGCTCGTAACAGAACATGCATTTACAATACAAATGTCTGCATTGTCATCTTTTGTTGAAATCAGCCCAAGGGTTTTTAACTGATCTGAATATGCTTGAGATTCATATTGGTTCGCTTTGCAACCAATTGTAAAAATGTTAAATTTTTTTTTCATAAAATCCTAAGATATAAATCTAAATTCAGTAAAAAATATAACAAAAACAAAAAAAAACAGCATGAAAAAAAAACAAAAGATGCTTATAATACTTTTCATATCTGAATAATAAAAAAAAAATTACGAGGTTATATTCAATGGATATTATGATTCCTTCGGAGAAAATGTCTTTTATTCAATCAGCAATCTACATATTTTTTGTCTTTAATTCAATCGGTGAAATTCCAGTTTTTGTATCATTGCTTGCCAGATATAGCCACAAAAAACAAATTAAAATTATAATTAGAGAGCTTCTCATTGCTCTAGTTGTTTTGCTCGCTTTTGCTTTTTTTGGTAAAAACATGCTTCAAGCTCTTCAAATCTCTACATCTACAATAGGTATTGGAGGAGGTCTTCTTCTAATTATTATAGCCCTAAATATGATTTTCCCAAAACTCGAGCATGCTAATAAAAAGGATCTACATGGTCATGAACCATTTATTATACCACTTGCTATTCCAGGTCTAGCTGGCCCCGCTACTATCGCTGCTATGTTTATTCTATCTGCTCAAGTTGGCCCAATAGTTACCGCTGGAGCTCTAGTGATCGCTTGGATCCCATCTTTAATTTTGCTACTTGCTGCCTCTTTCATTAAAAGAGTTTTAGGTGATAAAGGTATTTTAGCAGTAGAAAAAATCGGTGGTATGATCATTATCCTTTTAGGGATCGAGATGTTCACAAAAGGGGTTATAGAAGTTGTAAAAGCGAACTTTTTTAGCTGATTTTATACTTAGTCAATTATTTTTTAAGAAAAACGATGGGACTTATAAAATTGTTCACAGGCATTTTTCTCGTACACATATGCTTATTCAGCCTTACGGTTCTGATGGAGGAGGAGGAAGCTACCCTGATTCTGTTGATCAAATTCACTCCATTTATAAAGAGAGTTTGCATAAATTAAATATAGGCCATCCTGACAGATGTAAACATTTCGCATATAATCCATCCTAAATTCCACCATTTACAATCCCATCCCTTTGTGTGCCAGCCGTTTAGGCGTCATTCTTTACAAAAAAAATATTTCCTTAAGCTTATTTTTCAGAAAATGTTTCAGATGTTTTTGCTTTAGATTGCAACTCTTCTAGTAAAGCTATATCTTCAGTATCTGCTATTCTTTTTTCTTCCCTCTTACGACTATTGTCAAACTCTTCATATTTATCAAAAGCTAGATTCTCTGCTACTTGTGCTGAAATTTTTCCAGCATGAGTAAGAAGATCTCTTTCATTGAAAGTAAGAAATGTATCAAGTTTTTGCTCCCATTCTCCCATTGTCATAACTTTATACCGGTTAACTTGATCTTCAGCATAGTCGAGATACATAATAACAATTCGATTAAGTTCATCAATTTCAGGTTGATTAAGATAATTCTTGGCAATACTTACATCTTGCTTCCTAACTCTACTTCCTTTCCAGCTTTTAAGCCCCATATTTGCAAGTACTGGATTGACTCTCTGAACAATTAATTCGGCAGCAGTCTGATGAGTTGTCGCCCAAAGCATCTTATTTTGAACTTTTTTAAAAAATAGCTTAGCTTGATCACTTTTAGGATCATAATCTATTGCTGTAGCATAAATATCGCGTACTTTCTGATAAAAACGTTTTTCTGAAGAACGAATCTCTTTAATACGTTCAAGTAGTTCATCAAAATAGTCTAATGTTGATGGATTTTTTAATCTTTCATCATCTAAAACAAATCCTTTAACAAGATATTCTCGAAGAGTCGTAGTAGCCCACTGACGAAATTGAGTTCCTCGATTAGATTTCACTCGATAGCCAATCGCAAGAATCATTCTTAAATTATAAACTTTAGTTGCATAGTTCTTCCCATCACTGGCAGTTGTCAAGTATTCCTTGACAACTGATTCATCTAATTCTTCTTCTGCAAAAATATTTTTAATATGAAGACTAATATTTTGTTTGGTTATCTGAAAAAGTTTCGCTATTTCAAGTTGAGTAAGCCAAACTGTACCACTTTCAGCTTTTAACTTAATTACTGCACTTCCATCTTCTACTGTATAAAGAATAATTTTTCCATTGCTCATATCATCAAACCTTAAATAAAATATTATTTTTACCTAAAGAAACATTATATGGAATTTGAACATTTTTCCAGTTAAAAGTTCTGAATGCGTCTCTCCACCTCCATCTCATCAAAAAGTAGAACTATTGATTCTGTTTGTAATTTAAGCTCATTTAAGACCAAATAGTGATATATCAAAAAAGTAAATCAGAAATTTTTCTTGCAATCTTTATGATATTGACAGTATTTCCATATTTATTGTACCGCGTATACAAAATTAACCATCTTCTCTTTGTCTGCTTTCTAATCGGCTGCATTCCCACAGTACTATTGTTCTTAAAAGCTAAAAAATAGAGACGGCCATCTAACCTAGTTTGGCCATAATCTTCAAAAAAAGCTGTCAATTAATACCTAAATACAAATATTTTTTAATTAATTTCAAGCTATGAACATTTCAAGTTTTTTCTGAAGCATTTTAGGAATTTCTGCTTCTATTAAAATATCATTTTCTTCATAGCTTAATGAAATTATCCTACCCTCTTTAATTATCTCAGAGACAAGCTTATAATAGCTTTGAGGAATTTTAAGTTTTATAATTTTCCTAAGATTTGAAATTTCCCCAATCATCTTATCCATCAAATCTTCAAATCCCTCTTTTTTTAAAGCTGAGATTATTACAGTTTTTGGATAATTTAATTTAAAATAGGTAATAAATGATTGATCATAGATTTCATCGATTTTATTAAGACAGGTAATGATAGGCTTTTCATCGGCTTTAAGCTCTTTTAAAACTTCTATGCTCGCTTCTGCCATCACTTTTGCATTTTCATTAGAGACATCAACTAAATGAATAAGTATATCAGATGAAATAGCCTCTTCTAGAGTTGATTTAAAAGCTGCAATAAGAGTATGAGGAAGTTTTCTTATAAACCCAACGGTGTCTGTTACAACTACTTGCTGCTGATTTGGAAGAGTGTATTTTCTAGTTGTTGTATCTAAAGTAGCAAAAAGTTTATCTTCAACTAAAACTTTTGCATCTGTAAGGGCATTCATTAAAGTGGATTTCCCAGAATTTGTGTAGCCTATAATCGCAAAAGATGGAATTTGAATTTTTTTCCTTTTTTTTCTTTGAAGCTCTCTTTGCTCTTTTATTTTATCAATATCCTTTTGGAGATCAGATATCTTCTTTTTTATAATCTGTCTATCAATCTCAATTTGTTTCTCTCCAGCACCTTTTAGATAGCCACCAGACTTGCCTCCTGTTCTTTGCCTACTTAGATGTGTCCACATTCTTTTAAGCCGTGGCATCTCATATTTAAATTGAGCGAGCTTTACTTGGAGTTTAGATTCATTTGATCTTGCATGAATTGCAAAAACCCCTAAAATTAGCTCAGTTCTATCGATAGTGGTTTTTTTTATCTCTCTTTCTAAATTTCTTTGTTGATGTGGTGCTATATCAATATCGAAAATTACAATATCTATATTTTTCTCTTCGCATAAATCTCTTATCTCTTCAACTTTTCCAGAACCAATATATGTAGAAGTCTCTATCTTTCTGATGTGAACTAACATTTTTTCGATTGTTTGAAGCCCAAAAGTTGTAGCTAAACTTTTTAGCTCTTCTAAATGCTCTAATCTAATATTTTTTTCTTTATTTGATTTATAAGCCCCAACTAAAAGAGCATTTTTATTTTTTTCTATTTCTAGAAGACGAGTTTTCCCTAAATCTATTGGATCTTTTGTAGACATTTTTTTTAATTTGTAAAAATTTTTATAATTTTATCTCTAGCCCATCATAAGCAAGAAAAACATTTTTTAAAAGTTTTTTAGAGTCCTTAAAATACTCTATTTCATGACCTAAATGAGTTAGATATGCTTTTTTTGGCTTAACTATTTTTATGAACTCTAAAGCTTCTTTTATATTAAAATGAACATCTGATTTTTTATGTCTGAGTGCACTTAAAACCAAAACATCTAAATTAGTTAGTTGTTTAAAAATCTTTTCATCATATTTTTTGATATCTGTTATATATGCAAAATTATCGACTCTTACCCCCAAAACTTTCTTAGAATCTTGAAAGTATGAAAAATACTCAAAGGACATATCATCAAATCTAAATGCTTTTCTTTTTGAATCTAAAACATGAAAATCAAATTTTGCACCTTGGGTATGATGCTTTAGATTTCTTTTAAAAAAATGATCAAATTTAACTTTTATCTCTTTAAAAGTCTCTTTTAAAAGATAACATCTAATAGGTTTTTTTTGGATACGATTAAAAATTCTTAAATCATCCAAACCTGCTATATGATCGAAATGAGCATGGGTTAAAATTAAAACATCTATTTTTTTAATTTTATATCTTACAGCCTGCATTCTGATATCAGGCCCTACATCTATAAGTATCTTTTTTCTGTTTTTCTCAATTAAAACAGAAGGTCTTAATCTTTTATTGTATTTTGAATCAGATAAGCAAGTTTTGCACCGACAATTAATAACAGGTACAGCAGTAGAAGCTCCTGTTCCTAAAAAAGTAACTTTTGCCATTATTGAGAATCCATTTTATGTAAAATGTTAAAACTTTCAATTGCAAAATTAAAAAAGAAAATCACAAATGGTGTTATCAAAATAGAAAATGGAATCATTATAAAAAAAGCCTCCAATCCTAAATAGATACTATCTAAACGAATAGCAAAATAGCTTTTTGTTAAAGCAGCTGAAATATATAGAAACAAAGCAGGTATAAAAACAGTGGCTAAAGCTATTAAAAATAGAGAAGAATTTGCAAAAATATTCTTTTTTAAATTTTTTAATACTTCAAAAAACCCTTTGATCTTCAATTTTGGTTTTAAAGAAATAGAAGGTGTTAAGAAAAATAAAAACAAAAAATTCAAAATGATAAGCACAATAAAAAAAAGTATTAATAAATAAGCAATAATCGATATGAAAACCCCAATAAAAGAACCGATATGAGGAATATCTTTAATCGCTGCTAAAAACCCAAAAACTATCCATAAAACTACAAAAGTAATTATTGATAAAATAGATATATAAAAAGTCTGAGAGATCTTATCTACGGACTTTTTTAAAATCCCCAAATATGAGCATTTTAAATTTTTAACATCATGGTAGTATATTCTTGCCAAGAACACTCCAAGCACAAATAAAATAGCAAAAGTAATAAAAATTGGTAAAAAAACGAAACTTAAAGTTGCCCAGCTTCCAGAGGTAACGGATAGCGATTTAAAAAAAATATGGATAATCCCAATTAGAAAAATAAATGGATATGTAAAAAAAAGCTTCTTTTTATGGAATGAAAATAAAAATGCTCTTGTGTAGCATTTATCTAAATCTTTGAATATCATTTTACAAATCCTTTTTCTATAAAAGATGCTCTACTTTATTTTTTTCTTCAATCAATTCTTTTCAAGAATTTCCAATTTTGCTACTTAAAAATAAAAAAAAGATAACAAATCAAATTTCATCTTTTAAAATTTTTTCTCTAATATTTTTCATATACTCAACCATAAAATGAAGATTATGAATACTCGCTAAACTTAGAGCAGTTAGCTCCTTTGCTTTGAATAGATGATGCAAATAAGAAAGAGAAAAATTTTGGCAAGTATAACATGAGCAATTTTTATCTATAGGATTAAAATTTATTTCATTTTCTTTTTTGGTAAGTTTGATGCCTTTCTTATTATTCAAAACAAACCCATGCCGAGCAGCTTTTGTAGGATAAGAGCTATCGAATGTATCTAAGCCTAATGGTATACAATCATCTAAAGATGAAATATCTCCAATACCAAGTAAATGATTTGGTTTATCTTTTGGGAGATGATTCATGGTAAATGTTAGCATTTCAATCATCTCATTTTTATTTTTCCCAACAGAGCCCCCTATTGCAAAACCATCAAAGTCTAGACTTGATAAATATTTTGAACTTTTTTCTCTTAGCTCTTTATTTATGCCACCGTGAATTACTGCATACATAGCTTGATTTTGTCTATTTTTTAAATGGTAATCTAAAGATCTTTTCTCCCATCTGTGCGTTCTATCTAGAGACTCTTTTAAAGCTTTTAGATCCATATGATAAGGAGGAAGCTCATCTAAGGGTATGATTATATCGGATGCTATATCTTTTTGAGCTTGGACTGAACTCTCTGGTGTTAGTAGGATTTTTGTGCCATCTCTATATGATCTAAAAGTAGCGCCTTCTTCTGTTATTTTTAAAAGAGTGCAGTTTGTTTTTTTAGCGCCTTTACTTTTTAGCTCAGAAGCAACAGAACCGAATGCTAAAGAAAATACCTGAAAACCACCAGAATCTGTGATAATTGGCATATCTCTATTTATAAATTTGTGTATCCCTCCTGCCTTTTTAATGAGTTTTGAGCCTGGCTGCAAGATTAGATGATAAGTATTACAAAACATTAGATCTAGTCCAATAGAACTAATCATTTTATTATCTAAAGCTTTTATTGTACCATTAGTGCCAACAGCTACAAAACTTGGAGTGTTTATAACACCGTGGGGAGTATAGATTTTTCCAACTCTTGCTTTTGATTTTTTAGATGTGTGTAAAACTTCAAATTTAAATTTATTCATAGGCTTTCTTCATAAAATATTTAGAAAATTTCATAAAAGGTGCGCTAAAAATAATAACTAAACTTTTTATAATAAAGCTAAATAAAATTATATCAAAAATATGATCTACTATACCCCACAGAGCTAAGAAGCTGAACAAAACAGTATCAATAAACTGAACTACAATTGAAGATATTCCCATACGAAGAGGTAGGAATTTTTGATTAAATATTTTTTTTAAAAAGGAAAAAAAATAGATATCTAACCTTTGAGTTAGAAAAAACACAGAAATTGATGAGATTACAATTCTCGGGGAATTTGCTAAAATATTTTGAAAAGCTGAGTGAGTAGTATCTAAATGACTCGGGGTATACAAAAGATGTATCTTTGACATCACTAAAAAAAATAGCATAGAAAAAAAAGAAATTTTTATAGTTTTTATAGCTGTTTCTTTTCCGAAATATTCTTGTAGAAGATTTTGTGAAAAAATAGCGCCTATAATAAATACATCTGTAGCAGTAACCGTTTTAGTAAATAGATCAATTTGTTTGATAACGAATAAATTAGCTATCAAAGTCTGAATAACTGCAAAAACAAGTAGGTAATTTTTTCCAAGTCTCAAGGCTACAAATAAAAATAAGATTACTAATAAAATATGAATTAAAAATAAAACTTCGTTCATAAAACTGTTTTTTGATTAATATTTCTAAAGATTATAGCAAAAACTACCTGTTATAGACAATTGATAGGATCAAAATAGATTTTATCTTCTAAAATATATAAAAAGCCATAATCTTCATCATTTATATAAAGAGAGTATCTACCCACTGGTATATTAGAACTCCTTCTTAGAGTAAAAGAACCTTTATATGGGCCTACTTTTTCTACCCAATTTCTATTAGTATCCACAACAACATAAAGATCTATTATCCCATCATGAGAAAATGTTGGCTTTTCTATATCAACTTTAGATACTTTTAATTGATACATAGACTTTTGATCTTGAAAAGTTCTCATATTAATTTGAAAATATCTTCCCCTATCTTCAACTTCAACAAAAAGCTCTTGAGCAAAAGAAATGAGTGGAAAAATAATTAAAACAAGAAAAGTAAAAATTTTAAATTTTTGCATATTTTATTTTAAATTTTGAATTGTTATAGATTCAATATCATCTGATAGTTCAAAACCAAAGATTTTTGAGTAAAAATATAGCTCAGAATCTATCGCTTTTTCTATATTTTCTGCGCGTCTAAAACCGTGGCCTTCTTTTTCAAATAAAATATAAGCAGTTGGCAAGTTTTTTTTCTTTAAAGCATCAAACATAAGTTTCGCTTGATTCGGTGGTACAATTTTATCATCTTCACCTTGAAACAAGATAATTGGACAAGATAGTTGATCTATAAAATTAATTGGCGATCTATCAAAATATATTTGTTTTTGCTCCGGATATTTACCAATTAGTTTTTCATCATATTTAGCTTCAAATTTATGAGTATCTGTATGAAATGCTTCCAAGTCGCTAATCCCATAGTATGACGCTCCAACTTTAAATATATCTCTAAATGTTAAAGCAGCGAGTGTTGTATATCCTCCAGCTGATCCCCCTCTAATAATTAGCTTATTTTCATCAACTAAGTTTTTTTTAGCTAAATAATTAGCTGCATTAGCGCAATCATCAACATCTAAAATTCCCCAGTTTCCATAAAGCCTTTGTCTATATTCTCTTCCATAGCCAGTAGAACCTGAATAGTTAACATCAGCAAAAGCGAAACCCCTACTTGTCCAGTATTGAATCTCTAAATTTAAAATAGCTACTGATTGAGCAGTTGGTCCTCCATGTGATTTTACTATAAGTGGTGGTTTTTCATTTTTTTTAGCTAAAAAATCTTTATTTTTTGGAGGATAATAGATCATATAAGCAGTTTTATTATTCTCAGTTGGAAACTCCAAATATTCAGGCGAGGATATATATCCAGGATTTATATTTAGCTCTCTTGATTTTTTTAAAACTTCAAATTCTTTTGTTTTTAAATCTAGTTGAACAATAGATTTTGGGTTTTTAGCAGAAGCTCCAATAAATAGGGCCTTATCATCTTTTACGACTAAATTTGAAATATATGTAAACTCCGTTTCTATCTCAAGAAGCTTTTTATTTTCTACATCGATAATAGCTAAATTATCAAAACCATCTTTATTATATGTACAAACGATATATGTTTTATCATTATCATAATAAAAATCATAAGTCGACATTCCAAAAAGCCAAAGAGGCAATCCGAATTCAGCATCCATTGGATAAATAGCTTCTATAACGCCCGTTGAGTATCTGTATAGATTCCAAAAGTTTGTTTTATCTGAAACAAAATACAATGTTCCATCATTTGCAAATCTCGGTAAAAAAATAGATTCATTTTTAGAACCTGCAACTTTTTTTAAATTTTTTAAATCACCATTATCTTCGATATCAGCGAGCCAAAGCTCTGCTGCATCCCAAGGCATATCTGGATGGTTCCATGCTAAAAATGCTAGTTTTCTATTATCTGGTGAAATCACTAAAGATGAATAAAAATCAAAGCCTTGAGCTATTTTTGTAACTTTTTGATCACTATCAATTTTTACAATCGAATTATTAACTTCATTTTCTAAATGCTCTTCTTGTACTGAGAAAATAAGATTTTTTGTTTCATCTATAATAAAATTTGCATACCTATCTGTTGAAACATCAGTGATTGGAAAATATTTACCCTTTTTATTTTTTTTATAAATTCTTTGATCAACAAAATTAGAAAAATAAATTTCACTATCTTTGACTGCAAAAGAGAGCCCCCCATATTCATGAACTTTCGTTCTTGCATTGAACTTGTTATCCAAAATCTCATCAAAAATTTTGCCATTGAATTTTAAAATTGTTGATCTTCCTTTTTCAGAGGGTCTTAGCTCAGATATATAAAAATCATTGCCATCTACAAAAATATCTAAAAATTTAATTGAGCCCCCAGTTAACATCTTTGAGGTTATCGGAGATTTCCAAGAGCCATAATATTCTTCATTTGCCATAATATTTATTGAGGTAAAGGTTTATTAAAGTATAAATAAAAAATTCATAAGATTTAAAAAGTACATGATATAGAAAAAAAATGAAACTCAAAATAAGAAAAAAATTATCTAGCTAGATTCCATTTTTAATAAATCAGTAGATTCAGCTTTTTTAAACTTATAAAAATATAAAAAAGTTCTTCCCAAAAACATTCCAAAAGAAAGAGTTGCTGCCATAATATATCTATAAAAAAAAGTACTATCTTTCAAAACACTAGGATCTTTTCCTATTTGAAAACCAAAATAAAATTTTATTGAAAAACTAATCAAAATCAAAAAAAGAGTAGAATATGTACCAGGAAGTTTTAGTAAATTATTTTTTTTATCAGCAATAATTTGAGTTTTACTAAATATAACAACACTTAGAAAAACACCAATGATCGTTGAAGTTATCCAAACAAGAGATGTAAAAAAATTAATATTACCAACTAATCTTTGAAGAGAGAAAAACAAAAACACCACAGGAAGTATAAAGATTTTTTTTAAAGATATAACACTTGGCTTAAAAGCTTTAATACCAATAAAAATTAGATAAGCTAATAAGAACCAAACCCAAAGAGGCGGGCCTTTAAAAATTTGTAAAAGTGTATCTAACATCTTACATATTCCCTGCAGGATAAATTTATTCAATTAATGAAGTTTATTGATAAAAAATATCAAATTTATCTGATTCATACAAGGCTTAAAATAATTACTAATGAGTAACTTATAATCAATTAAAAATTTTATATAGCTATTTATTTTTTATGATTTTCTACATATTTTATTGTGAAAAGATCTCATTTTAGCTATCATTTATACAAATCTTAAAAGAGGTATTTTAAAATGCTGTTTTTGCCCTTTATGTTGTTCGCTATGTGGTCTAGTTGTTTTGCTATTGGAAAAATGGCTATTTTCTCATCTACTCCTCTTTTTTTTACTGCAATTCGCATGTTATTTGCCTCAATTTTAATTCTTGGCTTTATGCTACTTAAAAAAAAATCTCAGCTAAAAGTTTCAAAAAAGCAACTAGGAGCTATTTGTTTACTCGCAATACTTAGTATGTATCTAAATAACGCTTTAGAATTTTATGGTCTTAAATATATTTCAGCTTCTAAAACTTGTTTTATATATAGTTTAACACCAATTTTTGCAGCTATTTTATCCTACTTTCATTTCAAAGAAAAACTAACCCCTATGAAAATTTTAGGAATGGCAGTAGCACTTCTTGGAATTATCCCAGTTTTCTTTATGCAATCTGGCTCTGAAAAATTAAATAGCTCATTTTTTCATTTATCTTTACCAGAGATAGCTGTTATTGCAGCTGTATTTCTATCTGTCTATGGCTGGATTTTACTAAGAAAACTTGTTAAAGATAACGCTGTCTCCCCTCTAACGGCTAATGGCATTGGAATGTTACTTGGTGGAATTTTTGCTATCACTCACTCACTTATATTAGACAAATGGACTCCTATTCCTGTAGCAGCGGGTCACAGCGGGGCTTTTATTCAAGGAATTGTCTTTTATACAATAATTTCAAATGTAATTTGCTATAATCTTTATGGGTATTTATTAAAAAGATTTACCGCAACTTTTATGTCTTTTGTTGGTCTTCTCAGTCCAATTTTTGCATCTTTTTCTGAGTGGATCTTATTAAAAACTCCTCCATCTCCATTAATACTTGGATCTACATGCGTGATAATCTTTGGGCTTTGGTTAGTTTATAAAGCTGAGCTAAAACAAGGATATATTGTTAAATCTAAAAAAGTGAATGAACCGGCAGTCAATTAACCAGCTTGTTGTCCTATTGATAAAGAATCGTTATTTTGAAAGATTGTTAAACTTATTTGATTTATTCTTTTATTAACTCCCACTGAGACAATTTTCATCATAAATGTATGAGAATATGGGAAAGAATTATCATATTCTAAATCAACAAAGGTATTATCTGTAACTTCATATCCCATTTTTTGATAACAATCTTTCATTCTAAAAACAATAGGATATTCTCTATGAGAAGGAGAAAAATCATTTACTCGATATAACATAGTCTTTTTTAAGAATTTAATCGTTAGCTTTAAATTTAGGAAACTATTATACAAAAATCTCGTATTGAATATAAGAAAAATCGAGAAGAGAAAAAATAATTCTATAGCCTATCTAACGATATGATAGGCTATTATTTTTTTATACTTTTTTCAGTAGAATCAAAAGATTCTTAAATTTAGTTACATGACTAGTTTTAATTAAAAAAATTATTAATGTTTTTAAACTTATCTTATTAACTTGTTTTAAAAAGAGAAATTAATTATTGTTTTATAAATTAAATTTTTAGATTACTTATATAATAGCCTATTTTGGGAGGATAAAATCATGTCAATTAGCCCAGCAGAATATCTAAATCTTCTTGCTAAACAAATCCAAAATCCAGATGAAGATTTAGAATATAAAGTTTATATCTACGAAAGCGTTAAAACCGATACCGATAATTTCAAAAATAATATTCCTCCTGGTTGTGAAGAAGCTATTTCTACCATTAAAACATTAGGTTTCCAAGCTAAATTGTTTTTGGAAGCTCAAGAAACCAAGAGATCCTCTAAAGAAGATGTCCCTAGAAGAGTGCCTCCTGGTTCAAGAAAAGAAATTGGAGATGAAAATAATTTAACAAATAGAACAATTCGATTTTTATCTGATAATTCTGGACAAATAATGGCAGGGGCTTCATCTGTAGCTTTAGGAATTTTAGGAGCCCTATATTATAGAGTTCCTTACCCCGTTAGAGCTGGAGCTTTAGGTGGCAGCATAGCATTTTTAGGTGCAAAATCTCTTTTAGAGAGATATTCAAGCGATAATGAACCTGATGCATTAGATGAAAAAGAAGTAGCTGCTTCAAAAAAGATAAAAGCTGCTACTTTGCAATCAAGCTCTTTAATAGATAATAAAAACGCTATTAGCACTGCAATTGCAGTTGCAGCTTTGAGTATCCTTCTTTTAAATCCAAAAGATAGAAATATTAATGACTGGTTCGATAAAGGAGATAGATTATACAGTAATGCTATAAAAGAGTTAGAATTAGAAGAAGGTACTCATCTAGATATAGAAGAAATAAAAAAAGCTGACCTTTTTCATCCAGAAACAATTTTAGATCCTAAAATTTTAAAACCTAATAATGATTTAAATATTTTAAGAAATAAAGAGGATTTAAGAAATCTTATAAATGCTCTCAAAAATTCATCAAATAAAGCTCCAATAGGAGCTATTATAACTCGCCCACCAGAGACTTATGCTATTTTTTATAATCCTGAATCCTTGCAATTTATTTTTATTGATTCTCGTGGAAGAGAAGATGGTAGAATTACAGCTCAAATCTTTAGATCAGTAAATGATTTAGTTGGACATTTATTGGATTTAAGACCAATAGATAATGAGAGCATAGGTCTACCAGAGTTATATGATACAGAAACAGGAACATCTCAAAACCCAAATGCCTGTGAAATTAGAATTCTTAGAAAAAAAGAAAAAAATTCAAAAGGAGCTGAAATTGAACCAGAAGAAGAAATTACTAGAGCAGGAAAACGAGAAAAAGTTGGTAAACCTCTAGCTTCTCAACCTTCTCAAGAGGAAGAAGAGAGGCTTAGAAGAGCTGAAGAACAAGCTCTCGAATGTGCCTTAAGACTTAGTACAGATGGTTCAAGAAGATCCTCTTCTAGCCTTGGAGAAATACAAAGGGATAAAGAACCTCAAACTGATTCTCCAAGAATGGACTCTTGTGATGCTGATGAATTAGTAGCTCAGGCTATACAAGAGGAAGAAGAAGAAAGAAGAGCCTTTTCATCTCAATCTTCACCAACATCTCCAAGCATCGGTGGAGATCCTTTAGATGATGAGGAAGCTTTAGTTCAGATGGCTCTGAAAGCAAGCTTACAAGAGTGATTAAAAGAATTATATAATATCTTAAATATATATATACTTTTTTAATCTTTAGTTTAAATCAACATTACTGATAGTATCTTTTAAATTAATTAAAAATAGGAGAATTTTCTATGATTACACTTCCCATAAAATTGCCTACTGCAGATGAAATTACAAACTTTGTAAAATGGCCAATTCAAAACAAAGAAAATCTTATACGCACATCTATTCCTATAATTACTTTTGTAGCATCGGAAATGTTTACAAATCTATCAGGTTTTTTTTCTCTTTTACTAGCTGGCGAAATTTGTATAGGTTCAGAGTTAATTTATCGTAAAATTTACTCAAAAAACTCTACTCCAACAAGAAGAGCTCCACCGGTAAGATTGAACAGGCCAAAAAGAAAACCCGAACAGTTTGCACTGCAAGATATACAAGCTATGATAGATCGAGAACAATCTCAAAAAGCTGAACTACAGAGAATAAAAATACAATGCCTTCCTTTAGGAGCTCTTTTATCTGATAAATCATTCTGCACTGAAGAATGTTATCTAAGCAAACCTTCATTAAAATCTTTTACCTTTTTTGATATTACATCAAAAACTATTGCTGAAGCTTGGGCAAAACATCCAGATGAAACAACAACAGGCTATAAATCCCGCTTAGATTATATAAAAGGAAAAGCTAATAGCAAATTTAGAGATAATTTTAGAAACTTACAAAAAGTTTTTAAAGCAATAGGATCTAGAAAAAAACTTCCAGAAATTAAAATTTCGATACAAGCAGATCAGCTCTAAGATTTTTTGTGATTATATGGATTGTATGATTGATAAAAAAATAAGCTACTAGCAACCTACTTTTGCTTTCTCTTGTGCGCATTAACATTGGCAATGAAAGGCTTAACATTCCACTTTGAAATGGTATCGGGAGAGACCATATCTCTTAGGAAGAAACAAAAGAAGCAGAATCCAGTATTAAAAAAGAAAAGATAAAAAAAATTATCACAAATGTAAATGACTACTTTAGAAGAATGATAATTTATAGTATCTATAACTTGATTTAATAAAATTCGATATAAAATATTTTAAATTTTTTTAATCTTCAATTTAAATCAATTTTCCTGATAGTATCTTTTGAATTCAATAAAATCAGGAGAAATTCTATGACTACCTCTCTTACAAAGATCTCTACTTCAAGTAAAATTATAAACATTGTCACTTGGCCAATTCAGAAAAAAGGAAATCTTTTTCGCACGTCTATTCCTATAATTACTATTGTAGCATCTAAAATGCTTGCAAATACTTCCCATTTACATTCTTTATTAATAGCAGGCGTAATAATTTGGGCAAGCACAGAATTTATCTTTCATCGAATAAGCAAATCAAAGAAAATAGATTCTGCTGATGATATGGATTCTCAATTAGAGGAATTCGATAAAACTAGAGATAAAGAAAAACATCCAACTTCAAGCAGCCCAGTATCTGAAGATTTGTCTGGAAGCAAATTAACAGCGAAAATAGATTCTGCTGATGATATGGATTCTCAATTAGAGGAATCTGAAGATTTGTCTGGAAGCAAATTAACAGCACCTGAAGTTGAATTAATAAAAGGGATTTTAAATGATCCAAATTGGAAAACAAAAATAGATACGAAGCTGCAAGATTGTTTTTCAAAACTTCATATTGAAGAAAAAGATATTAGACAAATTTGGGGAGAATTTCCAACTGATTTAAAAAAACGATTAAATGGGCTATCTCAAAAAATAGATATAAAATATCAAAAGTTTTTTTTATCTACTGAAATATTAACAGATTATGCAAGTGTAATTATAAAAACTATATCAAGTTCAGCCTTTAGCAACTCTAGAGATAAAAGAACTACAAATAAAATATTCAAAGCCTTTCAGACTTTTAACATTCCAACGGATATTATTGAGATAGCATGGAGCTCATATTCAAAAGACAAAAACATAAATCCTCGTCTGCTAAAGTTATTTAAAAAGGTTTCTAAAGAAGATCGAGAGTATTTTAAATCTCCTGGAATGTTTAGTGCTTTAGATACTGCTGCTTTTTTAAGAAAGGCCCTAGCAAATCCAAAATATTGGCAAGATAAAATTGATCCTAATGATCTTGAACAAATCACTCAGGCTTTTCAAAAATTTCATTTAGATTATTATGATTTTAAAAAAGCTTGGATTACAGAAAAAGGAAAAGAAACTCTCGCTACAATGTTAGATGAAACCCTTCAGTCTCGATACATAGAATGTTTTACAGAATAAATAGCATATCTTTTTAGATTTACTGCTAATAAAATGTATAAATGACAAAGCCCCGATATTTTCGGGGCTTTTTTGTATCTTAATAATTATATATGAAAAAAATAAGCTAGCAGAGCACCCTATTTTTATTAAATTTTCTTAAAAGGAAATTTTGATGGATCCTCTAATCCAAAAGGATTACGTGGATCTTGTGAACCTCTAGTAAGATATGAAACAAAATAGTTTCCTGGAACTCTCACTTGCATAGGATTTACTGAAGATTCCATTAATAATCTCGCTAAATTCCCAACCGGAATGTTTCTTCCTACATAATCAGTAACCAATCCTTTAAAACGCACACAAACCTCTCCAAAATTTACAAGACTTTGTGTTATATGCTTCTCATAGGGTAAAAAAATAATGATTTTTAAAAGTATCTCATCTGAAAGTGCATATAAATCTGAATTTTTTCTATTTTCATCATCTAATATTGGATCTATTGCTCTTGTTACTGTAAAGCTTATCCTTGCTGCCATATTAAAACCTCTTTTATTTTTACTAAATTAATATTTAATAGTTTTTAATTTAATAATATAATAACATCTTTGACAATTAAAGTAAATTATCATATAAATAACTCATTATAAAAGATCTATATACAAAGAAATAAGCTGACAGCAACTTATTCTTACATACTCTTGGCTCCCTTCCATTGACTAGAATAAGCTTTTTAACTTCGAAATGTATCAGGTATCCCCCTTTAAAATTCTTTTAAGTTGGCTTTTTAACATAAGTCTCATACTATCAAACATTTAGCGTTATTCATCCTACTAACACTCTAATCAACAACCACTTATGTTTTCTTATTTTTAGTTGACTTTATTAATTAAATATTATAATATTACTATTGTTTTATTGAATATAAAACATAATAATTTAATATTAAAAAATAATAAGGAGAAAAAAATGAAAGTAGCATTAAAAGTATTGAATAGATTTAAAGGTTATGGAGTTATTGATGGAAATAACCAAAATAAAGGTTCAACAAATACCTTACGTAAACTAACTTTACTTGCTCGTAAATTTAAATTTACTGGTGAAATGGCTCCCTTACTTCCTAAAGGAAAAAAAATCACTAAATATAATGAATCTCTGTAAAATCTTAAAAAGAAAATATTAGATATCTTTGTCTAGAGGTATCTATATAATATTCAAGATTTCATTAGTTTATTTAAAAAACAGAAAAAAAAGAATCTTAAAATTATATAATTTTTTAAAAGTTTTTAAAATTTTATATCCTTAAATAAAAAAAAGCCCCGAAATATCGGGGCTTTTTTATATAACTTAAAGTCTTTTAGTAATTATATAGAAAAAAAATAAGCTGGCAGCGACCTACTCTTGCATACTCTTGTGCATACTACCATCGGCGATGAAAGGCTTAACTTCTGAGTTCGAAA
>JAAKFV010000020.1 GCA_011064875.1 Candidatus Anoxychlamydiales bacterium
CGCTTAAAAAACAAATATTTTAACCATAAGAGGTCTTTTGTAAATAAATAATTTTAATTAATCATTGATTTTCAATGAGATAAACTCACAACTCACGTTGTAAAAGGTTTTTTTTAATCTTCACTCCCGAGATGTATATATCTACATCGTATGTATGTTTTGTAGAAAAAAAAGATATTACCCAATAATAAGTTTTATAAATAAATGAAGCTTTTTCAAGGCTTTCATTTGTTACTTTTAATTCCCAAGGCTTATAAGAAAAAAAACTCTCTAAATTATTTAATGATCTTTGAATATTCATGAAACTTTATAATTTTTTTTTGTAAATATTATAGAGCTTTGAAACGGAAAGCAATTATTTTTTTAATTTTTAGTTTTGGATGTTTTTTTAATGATAAAATAAATAATATATATTTTTATATTTTTTTTCATAGGAAAAGACTATGTTTGGAATCCTAAAATATTGGCTCATATTTTTTATAGTATTTTTAAATACCGCTTTATCAGCGCTAAATGTTAACTTTTCTTATCCTACTTTTACACCACTCGGTAGTCCAGACTTAGGTCTTAGAGGAGAATTTTCTCAAATAACAACAGATTCTACAGGTAGATATGTCTACGCTATATGGGATAATCCAGTAGGAGTTGGGGAAGTTTTAGTTGTTGTTTCATCAGATTTTGGTGCAACTTGGTCTGCGGCTAGCGTTATTGCCACAAACATAGGCACAGGAAGAAAAACACAAATAACAACTAATAGCTCTGGTCAATATGTCTATGCTATATGGAATAATGCAACTGATGTTCAAGTGGCTATTTCATCGGATTTTGCTACAACTTGGTCCGATCCTCTATCAACGCCAGTGGGAACACCTGATTTAGGTTCTGGAGAAAGAGCTCAAATAACAACTAATAGCTCTGGAAAATTTGTTTATGCTATATGGAACGTGTCACCTGGAGCTGCGCAAACAGCTTTTTCATCTGATTTTGGCCAGAATTGGTCTTATCCATCTTCAACACCAGCAGGCTCTCCAGATTTAGCAACTTCAGGAGAATTTTCTGAAATAACAACTAATAGTACAGGGGAATTTGTTTATGCTATTTGGGAAGTTCCAGCCTCTGATGATATTCAAGTGGCAATTTCATCTGATTTCGGTATAAATTGGTCTGATCCAACTTCAACCCCAACAGGAACTGTGCCTGATCTATCAACATCAGGAGAACTTTCTCAAATAACAACTAATAGCACAGGAAAATTTGTTTATGCTATATGGAATGACCCATCTGGAAGTGCTGTTCAAGTAGCTATTTCATCTGATTTTGGTATAACTTGGTCTAATCCATCTTCAACACCAGCAAATACACCCAATTTAGCTGCAGGATTAAATGCTCAAATAACAACAGATAATAGCGGAAGATATGTTCATGCTATTTGGGATGTTCCTCCTGGAAATGCTCAAGTAGCAACTTCACTAGATTTTGGTTTAAATTGGTCTTATCCATCTTCAACTCCAACCGGGACAACAACGCCTAGTATAGGAGTGGGAGTTGTTGCTCAAATAACAACAGATATATCGGGTAGATATATTGCTGCAGCTTGGAATAATCTAGCCACTGGAGATATTCAATCAGTAATTTCAACCGATTTTGGTTTGAATTGGTCAACTCCAACTTCAACACCATTTGGGACAATTCCACCAACACTTGCTATAGGAATAAATGCTCAAATAGCTATGGATAGTTTGGGAAGAAATATCTATGTTATCTGGAATACCGAGACTGTTCCAACAATTGTTCAAACAGCTAAAGCTTTTAAAACTTTTTTTCCTTTAAACAATGTAACTATTCAAAGAAATTAAAAAAGAGGTTTTTTTAAGCTCTTGGATGCGTCTTATCATAGACCTTTCTTTTGAGCTTTGTTGAAACGTGTGTATAAATTGTTGTCGTTGCTAAATTTGAGTGCCCTAGTAGCATTTGAATAGTTTTTAGATCCATACCATTTTCTAACCAATGAGTTGCTATTGTATGTCTAATTGTATGAGGAGTGATGCTTGCTCCAAGGGAGCTTAATTTTAGATATCTTTTAAAATTTCTATCAACAGATCTAACAGAAATTCTATTTCCAAATCTATTTAAAAAAACTGCCCCATTATCTTTTTCTTTTTTAGTCTCTTTTGTATCTTGCAAACGAGATGGATGATTTAAGTATTTTTGTATCCAATTAAGAGCTGTTTTTGTAATAGGAATTGTTCTTTGTTTTTTTCCTTTTCCGTATACATTTATCAAATAAGAGTCTTCATCTAAATCTTTTCTATCTAAATCTACTAGCTCTGATAGCCTTAAACCTGAGCTATAAAAAAGCTCCATTATAGCCCTATCTCTTAAGCCCAAATATGTATCTAAATCGCACATGTTAAATAGATGTTCTACCTGATCAAAATTTATAGCATTTGGAAGAGGTTTTTCTTTTTTGGGACTTTGAATATCCTCTAGTGGGTTTATCTCAATTTTTTTCTCTTTCATTAAAAATTTGAAAAAGGATCGAAGAGACGATATCCTTCTTTGAATGGTTTTGTTTTTCATCTTTCTATCATATAGATGAGCTAAATAGTTTCTAATAATCCATTTATTAATCTCTTTTATTGAAAAATTTTTTTCATTAGATTTTAAAATTTTATTTGACAATTTTTTCTTTTTTAAAATTTTTAGCTCTACAAAATCTTTAAATGAATCTAAATCAATAGCATAATTTCTGATGGTATGTATAGAGACATTTTTTACCATTTCTAAGTATTTTAGATAGGATCTGGCCTCAGTATTAAAATCCATAAAACTTTTCTTGTTTAACTACTTATTATCAGTTATAATAAATTAGAGTAAATATTTAATTTAAGACAAAAAGTTAAAAAAATGATTACTTTAGATTCTCTTAGTAAAAAATATGGAGCTAGAACCTTATTTGACTATGTCACGACATCTTTTACAGAAGGAAATAGATATGCTCTTACAGGTCCTAATGGGTGTGGTAAATCTACTCTTTTAAAAATTATCATGGGGCTAGATGAACCCTCATCTGGAAGAGCTGTTAAGCCAAAAAAAGTTGGTTTTTTAAAACAAAATATCGAAGATTTTAAAAATTTCAAGGTAATAGATACTGTAATTTTTGGAAATGACAAGCTCTACAAAGCTATGCATGAAAGAGATCAGCTCTATGAAAAAGAGATGACAGATGAAATAGGAATGAGACTTGCTGAAATAGAAGAGATAATAGCTGATGAAGATGGATATTCTGCAGAATCTGAAGCTGGAGATCTTCTCATCGGAATGGGAATAGAAATAGAGTTTCATGAAAAAAAACTAGAAGAGATTCCATTAGATAAACAGTTTAGAGCTCTATTGTGCCAAGCTCTTTTTGGAAAACCTCAGGCTCTACTACTCGATGAACCAACAAATCATTTGGATTTAGAATCTATAACATGGTTAGAGAATTTTCTAGCTAAATACTCAGGCACTTTAATCGTTATTAGCCACGATAGATATTTTTTAAATAGTGTAGCTACAGTTATCTCTGATATCGATTATGAAACTATCATTCAATATCCTGGAAATTATGATGATATGGTGCTAACTAAAACAAAGATAAGAGACAGAACTGAAAAAGAGACAAAAAATAAAGAGAAAAAAATTGAAAAACTAAATGAGTTCATCACTAAATTTAGATCAGGAACTAGAGCGTCTCAAGTGCAATCTCGCGTAAAAGAAATTCATAAACTGCAACCTCAAGAGCTAAGAAAATCAAATATTCAAAGACCCTACATTAGATTTGTGCCCCCTGAGAAAAATCCAGGAAAACTAGTTTTTAAAATAGAAAAAGTTTCAAAATCATATGATGAAAATCATGTAATTAAAAATTTCTCTTTCGATGTTATGAGAGGAGATAAAATAGCTGTCATTGGAAATAACGGCCAGGGAAAAACAACTCTTTTAAAAATGATTGCAGATGTTCTATCGCCAGATAGCGGCTCTTGTCAAATAGGACATAATGTATCAACTGGATACTTTCCTCAAAACCATCTAGATATTATAGATAAAAGCTCAAACATGACCTTAATCGATTGGTTAAAATCTCAAAAAGATAACGCACTAGAACAAGAAATAAGAGGCGTTTTAGGAAAACTTTTATTTTCTGGTGATGATGCTTTCAAGCAAGTAAAAGCTCTCTCAGGAGGAGAAGCAGCGAGGCTAATTTTAGCATCATTAATTCTAACAGAGCCCAATACTTTAGTGTTTGATGAACCTAATAACCATTTAGATCTAGAAGCAGTATCAGCACTCGGTTGGGGTCTAGATGAATTTAAAGGAACTGCTATTTTTTCATCACACGATAGAGATTTAATCTCAAACGTCGCAAATAAAATACTTGCTTTTGAAGATGGAAAAATTCATTACTTTCTTGGCTCTTATGATGAATATCTTGCCAAAAAAAGTTATGTCTAATCAAACATTTACAAAACAAAAGTTTTTAAAGTTAGATACAAAAAAGCAGCATAAAAAACTCTCTGAAATTCTAAGAGAGATTTATGAAAAACTTCTTTTGAAACAATATACAGAGCATCTATTTAATCACTATTTTCAAATATGCAATTGGATAGGAATAGATCTTATCGATACCAAAGACTTAAAAGAGATTTCAGATAGATATCATTTTCATCTAAAAAAAGCTGATGTTAGCCTAAAAGAGCATAATCTATTACCTGCACTTAGATCTATAGATGGAAAAAATATTGAAAAACCTTTTTTAGAAAACGCTATCTATTTAGATCATCTTAGATCTGCTTTTAATGTTGGTAATATTATTAGAACTTGTGAAGCTTTGAGAATTGGGAAAATTTATTTCGATGATAAAACTCCATATATTGAAAATGAAAAAGTTCAAAAAACATCTATGGGCTCGTATCAATTAACCAAGTGCATAAATAAATTTAAACTAAAGGATCTACCTCGCCCATTTATAGGGCTAGACACCTCTAATAAATCTATTAGCATTCATGAGTTTATTTTTCCTGAAAAATTTACCCTAATTTTAGGAAATGAAGAGTATGGAATATCTAATAAAATGCTAAAAGAGATCGATTATCTAATTGAGATTCCTATGCTAGGCTTTAAAAATTCAATAAATGTTGCTTCTGCTTTTGCTATATGCTCAAATGAAATTAGACGCCAAAAATTATTAACTATTCAAAGAAAAAAATAATTCATTAGGCTGCAACCTAATGTTTTTCGCTATATCATTAGGTTATAACCTAACAAAAAAATGTAAAATTATTTCAAATTACGTCCCAAATTTATAGCTTTTTGAAGGCAAAATGATATTTTTAAAGTATTTTGAGCCCTAAATTTCTATCTTAAATACTTAATTAATAAAGACTTCTACGTCATTAGACAAATTTGTCTAATGATGATTGGACAAATTTGTTTAATGCCTACTGGACAAATTTGTCCAATCATGCTAATATAAAAAGTAAAAGAAGAAAATTTTATGTTAAAACCCTATGAAGTTCATAATCAATTCACAAAAGGATTTAAAAATTTTATTAAATTAGATCCGCATTTGCTTGCTCTATCTCAATTAAAATATCAATATTCAGATACTTGGTGGAAGGAATTAAATTTAAAGATCCCTGGAATTTATATTTTAACAGGTGGTAGACAAATTGGCAAATCAACCTCTTGCAAACTTCTATTGAAACACTGTTTACAAAAAAAGCTTTTCAGTCCTGGAAATATGCTTTATTTACCTTGCGATGAAATTTATGATGCTAAAGAGCTTGGACAAAAGGTAAGATTTTTTTTAAATCAAATTTCTAAAAAAGAACTTTTTTTACTTATTATAGATGAAATTACTTTTGTTAAAGATTGGGATCGTGCCATTAAAGCATTAGCTGATGAAGGACTTTTCAATAAAGGTTTATGTTTATTAACAGGTTCAGATACTTTAATTTTGAAAGAAGCTGCAATGCGTTTTCCGGGAAGAAGAGGCAAATCATCAAAAATAGATTTTCATATCTATCCATTAACTTTTTTTGAATATGTTTCTCTTCGAACACAAAAATCAAAAATAACCAATGAAAATCTTTTATCTTTTTTTGAAGAATATGCTCACTCAGGAGGATACTTAAGAGCAATTAATGATTTTGCAGAAAATGGGAATATAAGCGAGTCCACATTTTTAACATATGAACAATGGATTCGTGGAGATTTTTTGAAACAAGGAAAAAATGAAGAAAATTTACTGCAATTATTAAAGGCATTATTAACTATTGGTGCTTCTCAAATTTCATATTCTAGTCTAACACAAAAAATCGGCCTTATGAGTAAAGAGACTTGCATTGACTATTTAAATTTGCTTCAAAGAATGGATGTTTTGATAAATCTACAAGCTTTCGATCAAACAAAAAAAAGTGGTTTTCCAAAAAAAGCAAGAAAATTTCATTTTTTGGATCCATTTATCTATCATACTATTTTTTATTGGCTAAAAAGGGAGGGTTATCTTAATTCCATTGAGAATTTTCAAAATAGCTCTCTTATTGAAGGTTTGGTAGCATCTAATTGTCATAGATTTGGAAAAACTTTTTATTTTAAGGGGCAAGGAGAGATAGATATCATATGGCTAAAAGAAAACCTTATTCAAGCTTTAGAAGTTAAATGGTCAAATCAAATTAAATCAAATGATTTAAAAATGCTAAAACAATTTAAAAATTCTACAATTTTAGGAAAATCATTAAATGAAGGATACATCGATCATATTAAAAGTATTCCTGTTTACAAATTTTTATATTCTATGAAATAACTTAATTAGGCGACATCAGAATTTTAATTTGGAAATTTAAATCTTTTAAAATCTTCAGCTATATAAGTATTTTCAAATACCTCTTTTGCTTCTTTTTCAAAAGGTGAAAGATCTAAATATCTTGCAGAAAAATGTGTTAAAATAAGCATTTGAACTTTTGCTTTTTTTGCGATAGTAGCAGCCTCTCTAGCTGTCATATGTAAATACTTTCTAGCTATTTCTTTTTGCTCTTCTAAAAAAGTAGACTCTGCGATTAAAATTTTAGCACCTTTTGCAATATCAACTAAATCATCTGAATATTTAGTATCTAAAATAATAGAGATAGCATCCCCTTTTTTAATGTAGCTAACATCTTTTAGATCTACTTTTTTCTCATCAATTTTAATAGAGCCTTTTTCTTCTAGTTTTTTAACATTTGGTCCAAAAACCTTAAATTCTTTTAATTTATCTTTATAAAATTTGATTTTATCATGCTCTGTTATTCTCCAGCCAATGCAGTCAATTCCATGATTTAAAAATTTAGCTTCAATTTTAAATTTTTCAGTCTCTTCAACGAGTCCATCTTTTTCTACTGGATGTTCTATTATTGTAATATTTTGATGATAAACGCAGCCGTATCGTAGGGCATCAAAGTTTTTTTGATGAGACTTTGGATAGTAGCAGTGAACTGGATGTGTAATTTTATCTAAGTTAAGTCTCATTAACATTGAACCGAGGCCTAAACAGTGATCTCCATGAAAATGAGATATAAAAATTCTATTTACGCAAGGAGGCGCGACATTCGCATAAATAAATTGTCTTTGAGTGCCTTCTCCTGGATCAAAAAGCAGCCCTTCTTCATTCCATCTTACTAAATAAGCTCCGTGATTTCTTTTTCTAGTTGGTTGTTGAGATGAACAGCCGAGTATAATTATATCTTTATCACTCACTTGGCCTCCAAGTAAAAAAAGGTACTTTAGCGAGTGCCATACCAACTAAAGCTCCAACTATGTGAGCAGTGTTCGCAATTCCTGGAGTAAAACCTACTTTTGGTTTGAAAACCTGAAAAAGAAAAGATCCTACTTGCAAAAACATCATGGCAAAAATAAAAATGCCAATAAAATAAAAAATAGCATTGGGAACGTTATATCCTTCCCATGGAGCTGCTTTTTGTCTTACAAAAATATATCCTATCATACCCGTAATAATACCTGAAAACCCTAAAAAGTAAGGCCCTCCCATTAGATACTGAAAGGTGTTAGATACTACGGCTACGATGATAATAAAAAGGAAGAATCTTACAAATCTGAGCCTTGGCTCCATTAACTTTCCTAGATACCAAAGCCAAAGCATATTAAATAAGATATGTAAAATACCACTATGTAAAATAGCTGGGGTAAAAAGTCTCCAAACTTGCCCCTCTCTTATTTTTTCAAATAACTGAGGAGATTTATAAGGAACTTTATTATTATTATTTTTATTTTGAAATTTTTTCAAAATAATTTCATAAAATCCCATCCAAGCTGGCATACTTTCAATTTTTTTAATCTCTTCTTGAGCAGCTGCAGGAGGATTCTCTAACTTCTTTACATCGCTTAATTGATATTTAATGATTACATCATCCAAAAGAAGCCTTTGCTCTGGCAAGTCATATAAGAATGACATCTGTATGGGAGTTAGCATAATCTGCTGTTTTAAATTATATTTTTTCATAACTTTCATCTCTTGCATGAAATTTACGAAATATAAAATTATGCATAAAAATAGAAAGAAAAATGTTAAAAAATAAGGCCGTGATTTTTTCATTGCAATGGGATCTTTTTGTCTTGGATCAATATTTTTTTCTTCTTCGTTTTTTATAGGTTTTTCAATTTTTACATCATATTTAGAATCTTTTGGGTTTTCCATAAAATTTTGAAAATGTCTTAGAGCTACATCTAAAAAATCTTCATTTTTAACCCATATTGAGTATTTTAATTTTTGAGTATCTTTATCTGTTACTTGCTCTATATCATTTTCAATATCTTCTTTTTTTAAAAAAATAGAAAAACGAGAAGCTAAACTCTCATCATCAAAACTGGCAACTATTCGCATAACTTAATCTTTTTTATAATGTTTGTTGTTGATAGATTTTTTTTATTCACCAAATCTACTATGTGGATTTTTCCACCGTTTTTTTTCACTATATCGGCTTCTATACAATTTTCGCTATATTCTTTTCCATTTATATGTACATCAGGTTTTATAATACTAAGTATTTTGATGGGATCTGTTTCATCAAAACTCGTTACATAATCTACAAAAAAAAGAGAAGAGATCATCTCAATTCTATATTTCAGTTCAATAATAGGTCTTTTTTTACTTTTATATCTTTGAATAGAGCTATCTGTATTCAAAGCTACAATTAAAATATCAGCTTGTATGGATGCTTCATAAATAATTCTTAAATGCCCTGAGTGCATCAAATCAAAAGAACCATTAAGAGTCGCTATAGTCTTATTTTTTTCTCTTAAGCTTCTTATCTTTTTTCCTAGAAGATGCGGCTCTAGCCACTTTTTTTGAAGCTCTTTTTCTAAATTTTTCATCTTTTTTTCCAAATGCTATTTTATATACTTCATCATAGTGCTCAACAAAATTAATATTTAAACCCTCTTTTAGATAAGCGGGCAGCTCATCATAATCTCTATCATTTCCTTTAGGAAAAATAAGATTTTTAAATTTAGATCTTCTAGCTGCTATTAATTTTTCTTTAAGCCCTCCAATTGGTAGAACCACACCAGTTAAAGTAATCTCTCCAGTCATCGCTAAACTCTCTTTTACGGGCTTATCTATAAGAAGAGATAAGAGCGCTGTAACCATAGTAATTCCAGCAGATGGTCCGTCTTTTGGAGTAGCCCCCTCCGGTATATGCATGTGAACTGTGGTTTTTTCAAAGAACTCTTTTTGGTGAGCATATTTATCAACCATAGATGCTAAATAGCTCCATGCGATTTGAGAAGACTCTTTCATTACATCTCCAGCTTGGCCGGTTAATTTCATAAGAGTTTTTTCAGAATATGCTTTTCTAGTCTCTATGTATAAAGTAACGCCACCGAGCGCTGTCCAGGCCATACCAGTTGCTACACCAATAGGGGTTTTCTCATAATATACATCAGATATAAAGATAGGTTTTCCAATAAAATCTTTTAAGTTTGATTTATCAATAATCTCTTTTTTAGATTTTTTTCTTTTTTCTTTCTCTTTTGCTTTTTTTAAAGCAACTTTTCTTAAGATTTTTTTTAAATTATTCTCTAAACCTCTAACTCCGGCTTCTCTTGCATAACCCTCTATAATTTCAGAGATAGAATCTTTTTTAAATAAAATATCTGCAGCCATTAGTCCCATTTTTTTTCTGTTTCTAGGAATCAAATATTTTTTTGCTATCTCAACTTTTTCTGCGTTAATATAACCAGATAGTCTCATTATTTCCATTCTATCTTTTAGAGGAGCTGGAATAGTATCTAAAATATTTGCAGTTACAATAAACAAAACATTCGATAGATCACTTGGAACATCTAAATAGTGATCTTGAAATTCTTTATTTTGTTCAGGATCTAAAACTTCTAATAAAGCAGATGCAGGATCACCTTGAAAGCTGATTCCCATTTTATCAACTTCATCGATCATAATAACCGGATTCATAGTTTGTGTTTGTTTTAAAGCTTGAATCATTTTCCCTGGCATAGCTCCAACATATGTTCTTCTGTGACCTTTGATTTCAGCTTCATCTCTCATGCCACCTACTGAAAATCTAAAAAACTTTCTGTTTAAAGCTCTAGCTATACTTTTTCCAACAGATGTTTTTCCAACGCCTGGAGGGCCAACTAAACAGATAATACTACCTTTAACTCCCCCTGTTAATTTTCCAACACCTATAAATTCAATAATTCTCTCTTTTATATCTTTGAGCCCATGATGATCTTGCTCTAAAATCTTTTCAGCTTTTGCAAGATCGTGATTCTCTTCGCTATAAATACCCCAAGGAACTATTGTTAACCAATCTAAATAGTTTCTACAAACACCATATTCTGGAGAGTGTGTATCTAAAGTATTTAATTTTTCTTGTTCTTCTGTAATTACAGTTTTTACTTTATCTGGAACTTTTCTTTTACTTAGCCTTTCTTCAAACTTTTCGATATCACTAGTTTTGTCATCTTTTTCCAATCCCAGCTCTTTTTTTATAGCTTTGAGCTGCTCTTTTAAAAAAAACTCTCTTTGAGCTTTAGAAATCGTCGACTCAATTCTTTGATTAATTGAACTTTGAAGTTTTGATAGGTCAAGCTCCTTTTTTAAAACAAATAAAGCTTTATCAATTCTTTTTTGCATATCAAAACAAGATAAAACCTCTTGAAGCTCTTCTCTAGTAGCCGTAGTTAAAGCAACTGCAAAATCAGCTAGTCTTCCTGGTTCTGTAAAATCCGAGTGTGATAAAAATATTTGCAGCTCTTCTTTAAAAAGAGGATTCAATTTTAAAAGCTCTTTAATCGCTGTAATTATACTAATAGAGTATGCTTTTACCTCTTTAGAAAGCTCATGCGCTGGAGGATCTTCTATATATTTTACTTTTGCACTCAAATATTTTCCTTTTGTAAACTCTTCAATAGAGATCCTTTTTTCCATATTAAAAACAACTTGAGCGCCACCTTGTTCTAAAGGAATAATTCTTAAAATTCTTGCGACAATACCAACATCATATAAATCTTCAGCTTCTAATTTATAGATGTCAGCATCCTCTTTTTTCGTTAAAAAAAGACCCAAACATTTATGAGGAGTTTTTGCAACGATTTTCAAAACTTCATAAAAAGCTCCTTTTTCAATTAAAATCGGTGCTGCCATACCTGGAAAAAAAGGTCTTTTATTTAAAGGTAAAATAAATAGTTGATTAGGAAATAAAGGTGAACCTTTTTTCTCTTTGGGCTTATCCGAAACTAGCTCTTCTTTACCGGGAATTGATATAAACTCTTCATCTGGTGAAGATTCATCTGAATTATTATTATAATTTGCTATCAAAACTACCTCTAATTAATTATTTTAAACGCTATATGATATCAAATTTTAGCTATATCTATCAAGCTAGCTCTTTTAAATTAAGCTATTTTTTAGTATTATTTATAGCGTAGAAATTAAAAAATGGTTTTTTTAAAAATTTTATGAAAGCTTTAATTATAGATACAACCTTAGAAACTTCATATATAATTTTAATAGAAGATAATGAAATTATTTTTCTAAAAAAAATTAAAAACAATCTTTCTAAAAATCTTTTTTTAGATCTTCAAAATATTTTAAATGAGACAAATACTACACTTCCAAGCTTAAGCTATATAGCTACTAGTATTGGGCCTGGCTCATTTACCTCGCTTAGAGTTGGAGCAAATATCTCAAAAACATTTAGCTATGTAAAAAAAATTCCTTTAATTAGCTATATATCTATGCATGCCTACTCTCCAGATGAAGACTCAAAATTTTTAGTAGCCTTTGATGCTAAATCTGAGGGGCTATATTTAGTTGAAGCTGAAAAATCAAAAAATTTTATAAAATATTTATCTGAGCCTAGTCTTTTCTCATTTAATAAAGCTAAAGAGTTAATAGAAAAAAATGAAATTGTAATTAGTCCTCATGCAGATGTTTTAAAAAATAAATTTGAAACTAATGGAAATAAATTTGAATTTAAAGAGCTAGATCCTCTGAGATTAATAGATATTACAAACAAAAAATATATAGAAAAAAAAATTGAAGATTACACCTCTTTTAATCTTTTATATCTAAGAGGGCCAAAGATTGTTGAATAATAATTTAATATTCATTATCATTAGTGTTCTAAATTCAAAAAGATGGAGTAAATGTTAGATGCCACAAGTTAAAGTCCGAATCGGAGAACCTATAGACAAAGCTTTAAGACAATTAAAAAAGAAGCTTGATAAAGAAGGGATTATGAAAGCCGCAAAAGCTCACAGATTCTATGATAAACCATCTGTAAAGAAGAGAGCTAAATCAAAAGCAGCTAGAAAAAGATTAAAAACAGCTTTTAAGAAAAGAATTTTCTCATAATTTTTAGCACTTCAAAACACTCTTTGCTAATATTCCCTTTAAAAAAATGTTCTCTTTTGTTATATTTATATGAGAATTTAAGTTAAAAAAAGTAATATGACAGACTATTATCAAACCCTAGGTATCTCTAAAAGCTCAAGCTCTGATGAGATAAAAAAAGCATATCGAAAACAAGCCCTAAAATATCATCCAGATAAAAATCCTGGTGATAAAGATGCTGAAGCGAATTTTAAAAAAATCTCAGAAGCCTATGAAGTTCTATCCAACGACAATAAAAGAAAACTCTACGATCAATACGGTGAAGAGGGTGTAAAAGGCGCTGCCGGCATGGGCTCAATGGGAGGCCGAGGCTTTTCATCAATGGAAGAAGCTCTAAAAACTTTTATGGGAGCTTTCGGTGGCTCTATGGGTGGAGGCGGAGGCTCAATTTTTGAATCTTTCTTTGGATTTGATTCAGAAGAAAATTCTCTCAGACAAGGAGCTAGCAAAAAAATCTCTCTTACAATTACTTTTGAAGAAGCTATTAAAGGCACTGAAAAACAAGTTGCAATTACAAACTACCTCACTTGCGATACATGCGAAGGATCTGGCGCTAAATCTTCTAGCGATATAAAAACCTGCTCTACTTGCCAAGGCTCTGGTCAGGTATTTCAAACAAGAGGTTTTTTTAGCATGTCATCTACTTGCTCTCATTGTAGAGGAGAGGGAAAAATAATCACAAATCCCTGCCCTACTTGTAGAGGTATTGGAAGAATTAGAAAAAAACAAACCGTTAAAATTCATATCCCAGCTGGTGTAGATAATAACATGCGTCTTAAAATGACAGGCTATGGCGATGCAGGTGAAGGCGGAGGACCCACAGGAGATTTATATGTCTTCATAACTCTCTCGCCCCACGATAGCTTTGAAAGAGATGGTGATGATGTTTATTTAAGGCTACCTATAACCTTTACTGAAGCTTCTCTTGGCTGTAAAAAAGATATACCCACACCAGATGGCAAAACCTATAGAATTTCTATTCCTGAAGGTTCTCAAAACGACAAAACCTTTAGAATAAGAGACTTAGGCTTTCCTAATGTTCACGGTTCTGGCAAAGGAGATCTTCTTGTTATCATCTCTGTTGAAACTCCTGTCAGTTTAACCCCAAAACAAATTGAGCTTTTAAAAAACTTTCAAAGTTTAGAGACAGAAGCCAATCATCCTAAAAAGAAAGGGTTTTTTGATAAGGTTAAATCCTTTTTCAAAGGCGAATAATCATTCAAAAGTATTTAATAATCAGGCAGTTGTGTAAGTGGCTGGTAATTAGTAATATACAATTATCATATTTCTTTTTTATTTTATCATAAACCATTGCAATATAAAGACTTAAATTAATAGAAATAATTTAAATAATTAAAAAATTATTTGAATAATAATATGTATTTTTGTATAATATAAGTAGATATATATGTAATAAATTAATAAATAACAAGAAGGTAATTATGCCCGTATCAAATGATTTAAAAGTTAGATTTACTGAAGGAATAAAAAAACTTCCTAAAAACGCTACAATTGAAGAATATGATTCTAAAACACATAGATATACTATTATTTTTCCATATTCTGATGAAAACGAACTATATAGCGAAGAAGGATTAGATTTTGGTAATCTATTAAATAAAATGAATGAAGTAGGCTTAAAAAATATACATCACAAATCCGAAAGTGTTGAATTATCAGATATAGACTTCGAAGAATTCATAGTTATTTCACCGGAAAAAAACTTTGTAATAACATTTAAAGATGAATCTGGAGTATTGATATCAAAACTAGAATCTAGAGATGAAAAAAAAGAAATAGAAAAAGGAGCACCTGATGAAGCTTTATCAATGCTTTACCATCATAAGCAAACGTTAGGAAATAGCAGCAGAATTTCAGATTTAGAAAAATTGGTTGATATTTTACAAGATTATCAAGCAAAAGCTGATAATGACTCAAAAAAAATTATTGATTTTGAACTAAAATATTATCTAGGCAAATTAGCGCAAAAAGAGTATATAAAAAGTGTTGTAAGTTATCGAAAAATTAAACGTGAAATAGAAAATGCCAGCGATTATACAAGAGAACTTGATGACAAACTCCAAGAATTGAAACAACTTAAAGAAACTTGTATTGCTACTCTAAAAACTATGAAGGAACCCTCTCAAGAGATTCCAAATGAAATACAAGAATTTCTTGATTCTTATGAAAAACAATTAGAAGAAAAGAATTTTAATTTTATTTTCCAGAACTCTATCGTATCAGGTGATTCTGAAAAAATTAATGCCGCTATTGTTAAACTTGAAAGCATTTTAAGAGAAGCATCAGAGCTCTTAACTCAAGCTTATGAGAGTGGAGATAGTTCTTTAATGGGAAAAGCAACTTTGGGTTATGACGATACAGAAAAAATACAGTTATATATATCTGGGCTAAAAGAACAACTAGAAAAACAAGTTAAAGAAACGCTAGATAATATTCATGCATCAGATCCTAGATAATCTTTAGAATTAAAACAGTTAATTTTAACAATAAAAAAGACCACTAAAAAGTGGTCTTTTTTTTTCCAATCACTGTTATCTACAATTTATTCAATTTTCTTGAGTCTACAAAGACTAATTTAATTAACCTGAACTTTGAGGTAGAGTAGAGAGATATCGTTGATATTCTAGTCTTAAAGCTGTAAATTGCTCAACAAATATTCTTAAGTTTTCATAGTATTGTTTAACATATCCCTTTAATAATTTAGAAGTAGGTTTATCATCAATATCATTATTTCTAACAAATTTATTTAAATTTGATAGAGCTGTGAAATAATTCATAGTAACTGCAAATACATTTATATACCCATCTCGAACATGTCCATTTTTAAAAGCTTGATAATAAATTTCACGATTTTTGAACTTTTCAACTTTTGAATGTAGAGAACAAGCTTCATCATTTATTGACATAAGATATGGAGTAGAATTTACGCCATACCCTAAACGAAGTTGATTTAATTCATTAAAATAAGCGGAATCAAAATGTTCAAAATTTCTTAATGCATTTACTCTGTTTTGTACAGAACTTAAACTAGCCATAAACAGCCTTTTTTTTTACTTTTGCATACAGAATAGATTAAGATCTTAATAAATTCAATAAAAATAGAAATAAAGTTATATAAAAATAAATATCAATATAATAATTAAATTAATGATTATTATATTTATTTATTTTAGTAATGTTTTCAATAATATATTGATCTTTTTCCTTAATATTTACTATAGCTTCTATATTTTTATATGATATCAAAAATTCACTATCATCTATTTTTTCAATATTCTGAGGCTTTTTTAAAACCTCTAAAATCTGTTTTACAAGTAAACTATAATTTTGCATTCCTAAAAGAGCTTCTTTTGTGAATAAAATTTTTATTTTTCTTTTGTTAAAGTCATAAAATGAATTTTCTGAAAATACAGATTCTATATCTAAATCATCATATAAAAATAGATGGACAGAAAAAATATTTGGATTGTTTAATAAATCTTCATCTATAAAAGATGGCTTTTGTGCGTGTGATATGAATATATTATTAAAAATATCTGAGATAAAATTTATTGAGTTTAGTTTTGATAAATTCTCTGCTATAAGATCATAAAAGATAAGTTCTAAAGATCTGAAACTTTGATTTTGATCCTTTTTAGTTGAAATTGCTAAATGATCAAAATCACCTAAAATAAAATTATCAAATTGCAAAGAAAAGCTTAGCTGATCTAGAGAATTTTTCTTATTTTTCATTTTGCTTTTTATGTAAAAAGGTAATGAAAAGTTATCTTTATCATCGTAGATGAAGTTATTCTCATAAAAAGGTTTAGTTTTTATTTCTACTCTTTCTTGAAGAGTTCTATCTAATAAGTCCAAAGACTTTACTTTTACAATCTCATTGTTATAGATAGTTTTATGCCTTCTAGATAGTGTGTCATAAAAATGCTCTATGTTAAATGTGTCATTTCTAAAAATTATCTCTTCTTTTATTAATCTTTTACAAAAGTCATATGAATACTTTTGTGAAAGATTATTATCTTTCATCTCAATTACCGTAAAAAGATTATATAAATAGCTTTTTTCATCTATGATTTGATCTCTTTGAGCTGCAATTTTTAAGTTTGTTATTCTTTTTAAAAAATCATATTCAAAATGGGTTTTAATCCCTCTTTCATTTATGTAAGTTTTTAAAGTTCCATCTAAGTTATAGATATACCTTTTTATATAACCGTTTTGATTAATATAGGTGGGTTTTGAAAAGATATTATATTTAATATCTATAATATCTTTTCCTTGCTCTATTTTAGAAATGTTGCCAAAGCTATCATAAGATAAATTTTTAGAATCTTTTGTTGTCTTTTCATTTTTAGATCTTGTAGATATCTTTGTTAAGTTAGAAAAAGAATCATATTCATAAAAAGTCTCATCGCCTAAATAATCTAAAACATATGTTTCATTATCTTTTTCATCAAAATTTGTGTTTTTTTCAAAAGTGAGATCATCTTTTTTGATCTGTTTTTTATGAAGATTATTGGCCTTATCATATTTATATAATTTAGTAAGTGTATTTGGATAGATTTTTGATGTTTTACTACCATCTATATCATAGCTACAGGTAGTTTTTTTATTTAAGGGATCAGTTTTAGATATTAAATTGCCTTTTTCATCATATTCATAAAAAAGGGTATATTTATGCTCATTTTCACTATCAAAAATATCTTTTTTTATTACTTTTCCTTTAGCTGAATAATTATAGATTTTTTTTCTAAATAGTTTTTCTTCAAAATTATTTAGATCTAAGAATTTATTCTCTTTTATTTTTTTAAATCCTAAAAATGCACCTGACTCTATAGGATAAAAATATTTAATTTCTCTAAAAGTAATATCTTTTAGATCATCTTTTTCAAAAGAGGATCCATCATCTTGAATTTTTTTAATTAAAATAAAATCTGGACTATATTCATAAAAATCTCTTTTTTTTATGTTTCCATCAGATAATAAATATTTAGCTGAAATAAGATTTGTATTTGGTAGATAAAAATATTGGAAAAAAGCATCACCATCTGTTTTTTCAACTATAAGATTTTTATTGTCATTTGAATATTTATTTCTCTTTGAAAATTCTTCTATTGCTTCATTTTCACCTGTTATATCTCCTAAAATATTCTCTTCAATTAAATTGAAATTTCCATCATAAATATAATCGATTTGAACTAAAGTTTTTTGATTCTCATCTAAAAATTCTTTAGAGGTTAAAATCGAAAAATTATTTATTTTCTGCCAATAAAATCTTTCTTCATTAACTAATAAAACTTGCCCATTAAAATTTCTGAATCTTTGAATCTTTTCAATCTTAAAATCTTTGTTATAAAAATAGATGTACTTATTGTTTTTAGAATCTATTACAGTTGTCTTTCCAGCTCTCTCATTTAAAACTCCGTTTTCATAATAAAATCTATATTCATTTGAAAAATTCCCCGAGCTTGTTTTTTGTTTTATAGTTTTTACTCTTTCAAAACGAAAATCCCCAACATCGAAAAATTCAACTCCCACCTCAGGATTTTTATTTCCTAAAAGATAGTACTCTATAGTTTTTTCTCTTCCATCTTTGAGTTTAATAGTTTTTAACAAAGGATGAGTCTTTTTGTAATCTAAATGATAATCAAAATGCTCTTTTGAAATGTTTGAAAAAAGATCCTCTATTATATAAAAAGGCCTTTTTGCTCTTTCTTTATTTGATATAAGTGGAGAGTAATCTCTAAACCGCAGTTGAAAAAATTTCCCATCAGATGTCGTGATATTTAAATCATATTTATCTTTATGTTTTTCACTATAGTTAACTTCAGGATGCAAATAATGAAATCTTATCCAAGCATAAACTTTTGTAGATCTAGAGTTTGTAGATTTGATCTCTTCTAAATTATTAAATTTATCATATGAGTAATGTAAAATGTTTTGATTCAATAACTTTGTAGATCTTAGATAATATTCATTTAAATGAATATTATCCCTTCTAAAGTGTTTTTCTTCTCCATTAGGATAAAAAATTACTAAATCATAGATTCCTCTAGCTTCAACTCTTATTTTAGATGGATCTACCTTTTTTAAATCTCTTTGATGAAAATATTTTGGTAGATAATCTAGAGATTTATAATTTAAAACCGCGACTTGATTATTCTTATGATTTTTTAAGTTAGCTGCAAATGTTAAAATTTCACCTGTCGGCTCTATGATATCTACTCTATCTCCATAAAATAATACTCTCGTTATGTCTTTATATGAAAAGCCAGCTAAAACAAATTCTAAGCGATCTTTCTCCTCTCTTTTAAGTAGATCAAAATTACTTAAACTAAATTGTGATTTTTTTATCTTTATCGGCTCTTTTCCATCAGCTATAATCTCATCTTCAATTGCTAAATTTCCATTTACTAAATCTACACATTCATCAAATAGTGCATTTGGCTCTTTTTCATTTAAAAATTTATCATAAAAATCTTTAGCACTTGCAAAAGCAAAAATTTTAAAAAAAATAAATAAAGAGATAAAAAAATACTTCATCTAAACCTCATCACAATTTGAAGGAAAGTTATCTTAGAGAAAAAAGAAATTTCATAAAAGAACAAAGCGAATTAAAAAATTTTCTTTATTAAAAAATTTTACTCTTTTTATGAAAATTTATTCGTATTTATTTTCTTTAGCACGCAAAGAGAAAAAATTAAAAAGATATAAATATCGTATTTTATATTTTCTTGCTAATTATTATAAGTTGTTTTAATATACCTATATTAGGTATATTATGCCTTATCTTAGAGCCTTTTGATGTAACCCATAATAGATTATCATTTGGAGTAAAAAATGATTAAAAGAAAGCCAACATCACCCGGAGAGATTTTATATGAAGAATTTTTACTTCCTCTTGGAATTACTCAAAAAGAATTAGCTACTCACATTGGTTGTGATTATAAAGTTATAAACAGGCTCATAAACGAAAAGACAAGAATCACTCCTGATATGGCTTTAAAACTTGCTTTTTCTTTTGAAACAACTCCTGATTTTTGGCTAAATGCTCAGATAGCAATTGATTTATGGAATTCATCAAAAAAACATTATAAAACTTCATCTTTAATCAGAAAACATCGACGTCGCAACAAGTTTACAGTAAATTAGAATGTCAAAACTATTCAATATAGAAAGGATAAAAAATAATGCCTCATATAAAAGCTAACAATATTAACATATATTATGAATATGAAGGAGATGGACCTCCTCTAGTAATAATTGGAGGGTTTGCATCTGATCATAAACTTCTAAAAGAATTTGTAGAGCCTTTAAAAAAACGCTTTAAAGTGCTTTTAATGGATCTTAGAGGGCTTGGAGATAGTGAAGTGACTCCTCCTCCATATTCAATCGATCTTTTAGCTAAAGATGTCTTTGAGCTTATGAATATTTTGAATATCGAAAATGCTTATATTTATGGCCACTCGTTGGGAAGTATAATTTTACAAACCATGTGTCTGAATTATCCTCAAAAAATAAAAAAAGCAATACTCTCTGCCACCTTTTTAAAAATCCCCTACACAATTCAAATGCTATTTGAGTTGGTTCCTAAATTATTTGAAATAAAACTAGATCAAGATATCATCTCTAAAATTATTATGCCTTGGCTTTATAGCTCCGATTACTTAAAAAATCAGGATAATTTTAAAAATACTTTAGACTCCATGTCAAAAAGAGAAATCAACCCTAAAGGGTATGAAGGTCAATCTTTTGCTTTAACTAATTTTGATTCAACAAATTGGATATCTAAAATAAATAGTGAAATATTAATTCTAGCTGGCAGAGAAGATGTAGATACACCACTATATTGCGCTGAAGAAGTTCATAAAAAATTAAAAAATTCAAAACTAAAGATAATAGAAAATGCAGCGCATATGATGTATAAAGAAAAACCAGATGAAGTCTACAAAATAATTTTAGATTTTTTTAAGTAGTTTTTTAAAATTCTCATATCAAAAGATTTTCTAAAATATCTATAAAGATTTTTTTTCTAATACTTTCTGTCCTTTTTATCTCTTCTTTCATTAAAGATAAATTATCATCTATTCCATCAATATCATTAGATGAACATTCGATATGAACGCCAGAGAGTATTGCTTTTCCTTTTTTTACTTTTGATTTAACAATTGCAGCTTTATTTAAATCACTATATTTTCCTATTACATCTAACTGACTATCACCTTCAAAATAACACCCACCCTTGAAATAAATGGAGCTCAAATATTTCAAGTCTTTAGGTTTATACTCTACTAAAGCTGCTTTTGAACCTTCATGGTTTTTATAGCTAAATTTAGGCTCTTTATATGCAGGCCCTATAGCTTTTGCTTTTACAAAATTTAACTCTCTTCTTCCCAAAACTTCTAGATCATTTCCCTTTTCAAACTCCACAAACTCCGCTCCAAAATATGCCCCAGCACATATCCCTAAATAACTCCCTCCATCTTCAACAAACTCCTTTATCTTTTTGCAGCCATTATCTTTCAGTTTTCTAAGATACATCAGATCTCTACCTCCTGGCATAACAAAAATAGATGTACTGTCTTGCCAATTCTCTTCTATTACCTCATTTGATGAAATAGTATCTATATCTAGTTTTAATGACGTAAGCTCATTTATTAAGCACTTTAACGAAAATAAACTAACGCCATTATCAGAATAGATTCTTATCTTTTTTTTCATAATTTCTTTTCGGCCTTTTCTCAATTATAAAAATATTTAATCATGAAAATCTAGATAAAAAAACTCAACGCAAGATAATTAATTATTTTAAAATAAACTTGGATCATGTTAAAAATCTTATGGAATTAGGTTAAATCACCTCGATTTGAGAGTGTTTTATGCTAAAACCTTGAAAATATACTAATGTAAATAGATAATAATCAATTACTTAAAATGATTTCAGTAATATTTAATATCAAATGTTAAATATTACTGAAACTTTCATTGATTATTTTCACAAATTCCGTTATATTAAAAAGAAAAGAAGATAGTTATACATGAAGTATATAAAACGAATTGCTGAAAAGTCCGTTAAACGATTATTAAAAGTGTTTCCAGTTGTAGGAATTACCGGCCCTAGACAATCTGGAAAATCCACTCTTCTTCAACATCTTTTAAAAGATTATGAATATGTCTCTTTTGATGATATTAGAAAAATTCATCTTTATGAAGATGATCCTATAGGATTTATTAATCGCTACAATAAAAAAATTATTTTTGACGAAGTTCAAAATGTTCCTGAAATTTTTAGTACTATTAAATTTATGGTTGATAAAAACCGTCAAAATTATGGTAATTTTGTTCTTACAGGATCAAGTAATTTTTCTTTTTTAAAATCAGCTTCAGAATCTTTAGCTGGAAGAATTGGTCTTTTATCTTTACTTCCTTTTCAATATCAAGAAATACCACAAAAACTAAGAAAAGATTCTATCTTTAAAGGATCTTATCCTGAATTAATATTAAAAAATTATAATGAATCAAATCTTTGGTATTCATCATATATCGACACTTATATCAACAAAGATTTAAGAACCATAGCAAATATAGGAGATATTCGAGATTTTAGCAGATTTATACAACTTTTAGCATCTAGAACCTCTCAAACACTTGATATGTCTCTTTTTGCTAAAGATCTAGGAATCTCTGTTCCTACTATCAAAAGATGGATATCTATTTTAGAAGCAAGTTATATAATATTTCTCCTCCCTCCGTACTATAAAAATCATGGTAAAAGAGTTACCAAAAGTCCAAAAATATATTTTTTTGATACTGGTCTAGTAAGTTATTTTACAGGAATTCAATCTTATGAACTCTATGATAAGGGCCCACTCGCTGGAGCTCTTTTTGAAAATTATATCATCAGTGAAATCTATAAAAAAGAACTTCACACCCTATCAGATACCAGCCTATATTATTTAAGAACGTACAATAAAAATGAAATCGATTTAATTATTGATAGAAAAACCAAAAAAGACCTTATTGAAATAAAAAAAACTTCTACATTTAAATCCTCTATGATTCAAACACTAAAAAAATCATGCTCAAAAAATGACACTTGTTATCTTCTTTATCAAGGAGAAAAAGATAGCTATAATAATATTTCTATTTTGCCTTTTAACGAATATTTAGAAAAAAATTAAACAATTTCTGATGAATTAAACTCTCTTTTTTTTATCAGCCTCTTTTATTATCTCGATCAAAAAACCCTCGGGATCTCTAACATAACAAATAATCTGTCCCCAGGGTTTTTCTATTGGGTCCGTTACTTTTGTAGCGCCAGCTTTTATTGCCTTATTTAACGTGAGTTGTGAGTTTTTTTTATCAAACGAGCAAGGAATGTTTAGGTAGTTTTAAGCTGGGTTTTTTCTTTTGATGACAATAAGCAATTAATCCAGA
>JAAKFV010000021.1 GCA_011064875.1 Candidatus Anoxychlamydiales bacterium
CCATGTCAGTTGGCCTATAGCAGTCCCACGAAATCTCTGCCTATCTGAAGCGATTGGAACTGCAACTCATGCTCCTTTCTTTAGAAAGGAGTAATTGACGAAATACAATATCTATGTCATCTAATGCACGAGTATACATTTGTATAGATAAAAAACCTATGAGACCTACAGAAAAACTTGTCGTCAATAGAGTGTTATAAATTATATGAAAAGGAAAAGTAATAGGTAAAAGAATTGATAAAAAGTCTTTATGGAAAGTCTTTTTTAAAAGATTGAATTTTTTAATTAAAATACAGTGTGAATTGAGAGAATCAATGCTTTTACAAAGGTCTTGCATATTATGTAGTGTTTGTAAATCTAATGCCTTAATATTCTTTTCCTTTATAAAAATACTGAATTCGAATTCATCAATTATTTTTAAGGGTCCATTTACAATTGGATCATCTAATTTATTTTTAAATGCTTCAAAAGGTAAAGATAAATAATTTTTTGCGCTTGAAACATAGCTTGCCATTAGACTCTCCTTTTAAATAAAATTTCACAAATTCTATAATATTTATTTGTTTTATCAAATATAAAAAAAACTGCTATGCTTTTGGTAGAAACTAAGCCAAGTCTTAAGGAATACAAATATTGAAAGTTCTGATTGTTAAAACTTCTTCTGTTGGAGATATCATCCAAGCATTCAATGTTTTGGATTATTTTCATGAGAGATTCAAAGATATTGAAATAGATTGGGTTGTAGAAAAAGCAAACCTTTCTTTGATAAATTCTCATCCTTTAATTAATAATGCTATTTTATTCGATATGAAAACCTGGAAAAAAAAGCTTTTGAAAAAAAGGACGAGAAAATCTTTTTTTAGCTTTGTAAGGTTTTTAAGAAAAAAAAAATATGATGTTGTTTTTGATCTGCAGGGTAATTCTAAATCTGGTTTGGTAACACTTCTCTCTAATGCTAAAACTAAAGTGGGGTTTTCAAAAAAATCTATAAGAGAGTGGCCAAATCTAATAGCTACAAAAGTACATATCGATGTCGATAAAAATATCAATATGAGATTGCAAAATCTTTCTTTAATAAAAAAGTATTTTAATGATGATAAACCCTTTGAGATTAAAGGAACGAGATTAAAGGTATCTAAGGTCCAAGAGGGGATTTTGAAAAAAATCCTTTTAAGTAAAAATCTTAATACCAAAACAAAAATTATGGTATGTCCTGGAGCTAAATGGCCAAATAAACAGCTATCTTATGAAACTCTTTTATCTTTTTTAAAACTTGTTCAAAAAAGATTAGATTCTTCTTTTTTATTTATTTGGGGTAATGATTTTGAAAAATTTGTAGCAAATAAATTAAAAGGGGAGTTTGAAGATAGTATAGTTGTTGATAAACTCTCTTTTCCCGTTTGGCAAAATTTAATGAATGATGTTGATTTAGTAATAGCTATGGACTCATCATCTTTGCATCTTTGTGGGACTATTGAAACTTTTAGCTTTTCAGTTTTTGGTCCTACTAAAAAAGAAGTTTTTAAACCAATAGGGGATAGACATTTTGCTTATCAAGGAAAATGTCCATATGATGAAAAATTTGATAAACAATGCCCAATTCTAAGATCTTGTAGAACTGGAGCTTGCATTAGATATCTAAAATCTGAAGAAATCTTTAATAGTTTCATTAATTGGTGGAATTTAAAAAACAATAAAATACTTGTTAAAAAATAGAATAATTATTACATGTTATTATTAGATAGAGAATAGATGTAAACAGCTCTATTTGTGTTTTATAAAACATGTGAGGAGAAATAAATGAAAAAAATAGCATTGTTATTTTTGACAGCCGCTGTACTTTTCGGTATAAGCTCTTGCGAAGAGCCACCGAAAAAAAAGGAACATAAAAAAACTGATCGTCATTATAGAGATAGATATAGAGGCCGAGAAGATAGAAATAATCATCAAGAAAAAAGATGGTAACTTTTTAGCGCCTTTATCTTGAGGCGCTATTTATTTTTTTGATTTAAGCATAGCCGCGCTAAAATCATTCATATAAGCATGTATTAATCCTTCATAGAAAGCTCGATTAGTAGCCGTATTAGATGCACTTTCTGCAGAGGCTTTAGCGAGAGGAACAGCTGCTTTGTTTGTAGCTGCCCATCTAATCGGTCTTATTATTGTTGAAGCTGCTAAAACAGCTGAGGTTCCAAGTGATACACCGCTTAAAATAGGATGCGCATTTGATAATAAATAGCTTGTAGCGCCAAATACAGCGGAGGAAGCTGATTGAATAACCGTTAATCCATTTAAACCTAAATGTTTTTTCTTATCGATATTTTTAACGATATTTTTTAGATTTGTAAGACTATCAGAAAAGTTTTGAGCATTTTCCATGAGGTTTTGATGGGTATCTTTAGATAGTTTTGAAAATTCATTTTCTTGTTTTTTTATAGTAGATTTACATCTCTCAAAACATTTAGTTGTTAAAATTGCTTTTTCATCTGTTAATAATGAGATGTGTTTAGATAGTTTCTTTTCAAATAACTCTTTTGCATTATTATAGACAGTTTGAATTTTTTTAGGATCTGGACATATAGATATTTTTCTAATAACATCTTTCATCTCGGTAATATCTGTATCATCTCCAATAGAGTTTAAGCTGTTTAAAGAGCTTAGCATCTTTTCATTTAGCGCTTTGAGTCTTTTTTCTTTGCTAATTGATTTTGGAGATATTAAATACTCTTTTTGAGCTTTAGCAAGCTCTAGGAGTAGACCATTTTTGAAAAAGGTGTTTGTTAAAACTTCTTTTAGAGTAGAGAGATATTTTTCATGAGTTTGTATTTTCTCAAATTGATCAGATAAAAATTGATATTCATCGATCATCTTATCGAATTTAGAGCCAATTTTGAGAGCTTGCAAAGCATCTAAACTTTCTTTAATTTTTTCGATATTTATATATTTAGAGTTAAACTGGCTTTTAAGATTTCTGAGCTCCTTAGAAAATGATTTTAATTGCTCAATTTCATCGTGGTTTGTATCTACTTGATTTAGACTATCCAATAATTTTTTTTCATTCATCTTAAAATCTCTTAAATGGTTTTCCATCGATCTTTTTACAGGACCATTTTCTTTTGGTATAACGTTTTGTATTATTGTAAAAAGATTTTTAAGATCATTTTTAGCGAGTTCAATATCTTCTTTAGCTTGAGTTTTTGAGTTTATTGGAGAGAAAGACTCTATTAGATCCTTGCAAGAAAGAAGTAAATTTCTAGCATCTTGCTGAATTGTTGGTAATTTTTCTAGTGATTTTTCTTTAACTTTTCTATAAGCTAAAATGAGATCTTTATCTTGATTTGTTGAAGTCCTTCCGAAAAATTCATTGATTCCATCCTCTGTGGCATGAGTAATTCCATCTTTAATTAGCGTATTGACTAAAGCATCTCTTCTTTGTTGTTTTTCATGTTGTTCTTCTAAAAGAGCTCTTCCTTCAGATGTTGTAGGATCCGGTACATTGTCATAAATTTTATTTAGTAGTTCTATTAAATTACAGAGATACTCTTCAAATTTTTCAGGTTGACCAAATAAGAAATTAAATAACTCAATAATGTTGGGATGAAGCGCTTTATCAACAAAGAAATATTTAATCCATTCTCTATCTACATAATGTGGATAGAATAGCTTTAAAGATCTCTCTAGTGCTGATTTTGGATCAAGACCATTTCTTTGTATACGTTTTAGATCTTCTTTTGATTGATAGGGTTCTCTTGTAATTAGAGTAAACAAAAGCTCAGAGAATTTTTTAATGTCAGCACTTAAAGATTTATCTACGATTTTTGGAGGCTCTTTAGTTGTTTTATCATATGGATCTTTTTCCATTTCTACTAATACATCACCTATAATATCACACAAAAAGCAGTTTATGGCATGGGTAAATCCTGATCTACTTACAGCTTGAAGAGAATCTTCTAAAACAGATGGAACAAATTTTTTGATTATTTTACTATGGAAAATGTTGATAATTGCATTTGGAATAACTTCTAATAGTCTAGCTACTATGTATGGAATTGTTCCCATTGTTAAGGTTACAGCTTGCACTGGTAGCAATAAAGTCTTTGGAATTTTTTGTAAAATCTTAAAATCTAATAGCTGTATCTTTTTAATAGTTTTGCTAAGAGGTCTAAAATCTGGTCTCATCTTTTCTTTTGAAGCAGCCTTTGCAAATTCAGAGTATAGTTTTTCAATACTGTTATAACCAATAATTTTTGGATGTTTTAAATCTTCTCTAAGATAGTCATCTCTATCTCCTAGAGGGTCTGTTTCATCATCTCTAAATTTATTTACAGAGTTGTTGTAATTTGCTAAATAACTATTAGCAGTCTTTAACACTCCAGATCCAAGTGGTTGTAGATTTTTACCATCTTTTAGTTCTTTTCTTGAAGTATCTAAAATCTTATTTACGGTTGTATTGATATATAATTTTGGAACCCAACGAACAAAGCTGTAGTAGAAAAATAACATTCTAAAGAAGGATAAATGATGAAAGTAGCGATTCATCACAGATCTAATTTTAAAAAAACCAGGGCTATTACATTTTGAAAGGTCTTTAACAATATATAATAAATTTCTATCTTCATCTATAGGCTTCTTTCCAACATTACACCATTTATATAGTAAATTTACCTGAGCATAGATAGACGATTTTTGAATATATATTTTTGCTGCTTGATTTGTTTTCTCTTGCAGTTGTTTTGGGCTAAGAGGTTTTTTTAAAGGCAGTTTTTCAAGATCAGATATTAATTCTGTTTGAGAAATTCTTTTAGGGCCATAGATTCTTTCTTTTATCCAGCTGGTTGGATTTTGATAAAACGATCTATTATCTCTGTTATCAATTGGTCTTGTCATAGTGCTTAACTTTCTTTAAATTATTTAATTAATTATTCATTCTTTGCATATATTATAGCAAAATCATTAATATTTTTTAAGTTTAATTTAATATATTGCAACGTGTAAATCTTTAATTTATTTGTAAAATAATGAATAAAAGTTTATAATTTTTTTAAAAAAATATCAATCAAAATTTTTTATGGATAAATTCAATTATTTATTAGAGATAACATCTCAGCTGCTTGGGCCTGATGGGTGCGAGTGGGATAGAAAGCAAACTTTTGAAAGTATTAAGAAATATTTTATAGAAGAGGTCTATGAGCTCATCGATGCTATTGAATCAAAAGATGATCAAAATATATTAGAAGAAGCTGGAGATGTGTTCTTTTTAGTAGTTTTTTTAACAAAAATAGCTGAGACAAAAAATAAATTTAAAATAGATGAGGTTATTCAAAATATTACTGATAAGATTATTCGGCGCCATCCTCATGTTTTTTCTGATGTAAAAGTGAGAGGAATTGAAGATATCATCGATAATTGGAATAAAATCAAAAAAACAGAAAAAAATAAAAGTAAAAGAAAATCTTTATTTGACTCTGTTCCGAAGAGTATGCCTCTTCTTTTAAAAGCTCAAAAAATTATTAAGATTTTAGATAGTAAGAAATTACTTGAATACAAAAAAAATCTAAAAACTCAAAAAGAGATTGAAGATGCTCTTTTGGAGCTAGTTATTCAAGCAGAGCTCAATGAGCTTGATGTAGAATTACTTTTAAAAAATAAATTAAAAATTTTATTAGATAATTTCGATAAAAAAATTACCGGAGATGATCTCAAGGCTTTAAAGATTGATTCTTAAGGCTGCTGTCTTCCGACCCTGACCTGGTTCGAAGATCTTTATTCCTCAAGGTCCCCGGTAAAAATATGTCTAAATATAGCAAAATATATAAATTGCTACAAGTGTATTATTTTACCCTTTTTTGAGGTATGGCACTCAAATTCAACAAATAAGTATCAGGGAAAAATTTAGCTAAAATTTTAGCTGCATTATCTCCATGTTGAGCCATAAGGTTAGCTGAGAGCAGACAAAGTCCAACTCCAAAGCCTTTTCCATAACCTGTAAATATAATATCTGAATTTCCAACAATTATAGTTAAGTCATTGCTAAGTAGATTCTCTTTTCCAAGAACTTTTTGAAATGTTTCAAAATTTATATCTCGAGTATCAGAGTTTGTAATTAACTTTATCGCATATGTCTTTTTGGAAAAACTATCAGTATAAAGATCTACTGCGCTGATCGATTGGACATTTAAAAGATTCGCAAGCTCTTTTTTAGAGATTTTATATGACCATTTAGATTCAGCTCTATTTATTGCAGCATGAGGCGCTTCAACTCCTGTTTTTGGAGCCCACCAGTCTTTTCTAAATATTGTATGAAAAGCAGCTGTTTTTCCAGCTGAATTTTCTGTCCAAGTAGCTGCAAATGGTCTATTCTCTCCTTTGTCTGAAAGAACTAAGATAATATGTCTTGTTCTATCAACAGCATTAGATACATGTGAATCTAGTTGAATGACAGCTCTTCCTTGGTACCCGATCTCATCTGCTGAAACATGCCAAAAAGCATCTTTGTTTCTCTTAACATGTGAATAGGCTGTTGTTCTAGCTGCAATGGTAATTGCGGCCATAACTTCATTTTCCATTGGATACGGGAACTGTGGAGTTAGAGTAGATTTTAAATATGATTCAATATTTACATCATTGATGATATGGATTTTGTTTTTAATTTTAAAAACACAAATCGCTCCTTCATATTGAATGCCATTTACTAAAAGAGATGAATTTTTTGATTTTGGAACAACATATATTTGATGAATTCCAGGATATACTTCACCCCATTTTATACCAGATGCTGTTGCCTTTAACATAAAACGTTTTCCTGTTAAAGACGATGTTATTCTAGAGCCATCTAAAGGATTCAAAACTACGTATGATCCCTTTGACTCTAAAAGTGCTTCATCAACATTTTTAGCTAATAAAACCTGAATATTTTCAGGTCTATCTGTTTGTGTAGTAAAATTTTCTACAGCAAATGAGTAGCTTGCTAATGCTATAAAAAATATTAAAAAAGAAAAAGCCTTTTTCATTTTAGCTCTCCTAACTTATTTGGGAATTTTTTTTCCCATATGTTCGTATGCAATTTTTGTAACTTCTCTGCCTCTAGGGGTACGTTTTAAAAAACCTAGCATTATTAAATAAGGTTCATATACTTCTTCTAGCGTTGTCTGTTCCTCTCCCAAAGCTACCCCAATAGTTTTAATTCCTACAGGTCCTCCTGCAAAGTTATCGATTATTAGACTTAAGATTTTTTTATCCATTTCATCCAAACCGATCTCATCTATAGATAACATTTTTAAAGCTAAGTTAGCAACATCTTTATCGATTATTTTTTTATGATTCATCTGAGAATAGTCTCTAACCCATTTTAATAAATTATTCACAATTCTCGGTGTTCCTCTAGATCTTTTAGCAATAGTATTTGCTCCAGCTTTATCTATTTCTACATTTAAAATTTTTGCAGATCTAATTATTATTTGTTCAAGGTCTTTTGTTGTGTAAAAATCGAGTCTTGCATTAAACGAAAAACGAGATCTGAGTGGAGATGATAAAAGTCCAGATCTTGTTGTCGCTCCAATTAAAGTAAATTTATTTAGTTTAACGCTAACACTTCTTGCATTTGGTCCGCTATCTATTAATAGATCTAAAGTAAAATCTTCCATAGCAGGGTATAGATACTCTTCAATAGCCTTATTGAGTCGATGGATTTCATCTATAAATAGAATGTCACCATCTTTTAAAGAGGTTAAAACTCCAGCAAGATCGCCAGGTTTTTCAACAATTGGTCCAGATGTCACCACAATATTCGTGTTCATAGTTTTTGCAATAATATTTGCAATTGTTGTTTTTCCAAGCCCTGGTGGTCCTGAAAAAAGCATATGACCTAAAGAATCTTCTCTTTTTTTTGCTGCGCCAATAAAAATATGTAGTCTTTCTTTAATATTTTCTTGGCCGACAAATTCTTCTAAAGAAATCGGTCTTAGCGGTAGCTCAAATGATTTATCTTCTTTTTTTAAGCTAGAGTGAATAAAATCTTCATCCATAATTTTTGCCCCAAAAGATAAAAATATAACTTTTTTAATAATAATTCTAGCAAGAAAAATATTGAGACGCTATATCTATTTACTAAAGCAATAAAAAAAAGGAAAAAAATGGCGCTACTTTCGGATGAATTTATAGAAAAACTTGCAAAAGGGGGAATGATAGAACCCTTTGAAAAAAATCAAATTAAACATTCTAGCACAAAAAAAATAGTAAGCTATGGCCTTTCTAGTTATGGTTATGATCTTAGAGTTGCGGATGAGTTTAAGGTTTTTACAAATGTTTATAACTCAATTATCGATCCTAAAAATTTCTCTGAAGATTCATTTGTTGAGATCAAAGCTCCAACTTGTATAATTCCTCCAAACTCTTTTGCGCTAGCTAGATCTATTGAATATTTCAGGATCCCTAGAAATATTTTAACAATATGTATTGGAAAATCTACTTATGCGAGATGTGGAATTATCGTAAATGTTACTCCATTTGAACCCGAATGGGAAGGTTATGTTACTTTAGAAATTTCAAATACAACTCCTCTTCCTGCAAAGGTTTATGCAAATGAAGGCCTCGCTCAGGTTTTATTTTTTGAAGCAAAAACCGAATGTCTGGTATCATATGCAGATAGAAAGGGAAAATACATGAAACAAACAGGAATTACTATTCCTAGATTGTAAAATTAGTTACAATTATTTATAAAAACTTGAAAATAAAGTTATAAAGATTTACTGGTGTAATTATATGAAAACAAAAAAAAGTAATAAAACTCTTGCATCGAAAATTTTTAAAATCACCATAAAATCATGGTGGGTAATTCTATTTATGTTGATTTGTACCATCGGCTACGACATGGGTATAAAAAAGAGAAAAGCAGCTATTATTGAAATGAAAACTAAATATAACAATCTTTTAGTTCAAAAAAACCAAGCTATATCTAAAAAAGAGGATCTTACTCTAAAACTTTCATCTCAAAGTGATCCATCATGGATTGAACAGGTTTTAATGAAAGAGCTAGGAGTTGTCCCTGAAAATAAAATCAAAGTCCACTTTAAAAATTAATCTTTCTTTTTTTATCTTAAATGAAGTAAAAAAGTAATAGATGACAATATTTTATTTGGTACTAGCTTTAGTTTGTTTGATAGCATTTTCAGCTGTTTTATCTGCATCTGAAACTTCTTTATTTTCTCTCTCTTCATTTACAATAAATGCTTATAAAGAATCTCAAGACAAAAGAAAAAAACTAATATTCAAACTCTTACATACCCCAAGAGATCTTTTAGTTACAATTATGATGCTAAATATTTTTGCAAATATCTTAGTTCAAAATACCGTCTCTTCTCTTTTTGGAGAACTATCCTCTTGGCTACTCAAAGTTGGTATTCCTCTTGTTTTAACACTGTTTTTTGGAGAGGTTATTCCAAAATCGATTGCTCTTCCTAATAATAAATTTATCTCATATCATTTAGCGCCATTTGTTTCTATAGTCTCTAAAATTGTAAAACCCATTCGTTTTGTTATCACAAAAGTTACGACCTATATATCTAGAGCGCTGTTCTTTTTTTTAAAAAAAGAAAAACCCCTAACAATAGAAGAGTTAGAGCATGTTATTGAAAAATCAAGTGAAGAAAATCTTCTTACTTCTGATGAGATGGATCTAGTTAAAGGCTATTTAAGTTTGCATGATTCTAATGTAAAAGAGCTGATGACACCTAGAGATGAGATGTTATATTATGATATTAATACATCTATAGATGAATTAATTTTAATTTTTTCTGAGAAAAAATATACAAGGCTTCCAGTATGCGATGCTCAATTAGATGAGATATTAGGCATGCTATCTATGAAGAGCTTTTTTTTACATAAAGATGATTTTAAAACTTCTCAAGATTTAAAAAAGTATTTAAAAAAACCATTTTTTGTAGCAGAGACTATGAATGCATTTTCACTTCTTTTAGAGCTAAGAGATAGAAGAGAAAATATTGCTATAGTTGTAAATGAATATGGATCTGTAATTGGACTCATAACTCAAGAAGATTTAACCAAAGAGGTTTTAGGTAAAATATCTGATAAAAAAGATAAAGAGCAAAAATACACTATATCCAAACAAAATGAAATTATTGCATCTGCTAAAATGGAAATAGATGATTTAGAAGATCTATTTAATATAAAATTAGAGAGAGAATCTACCTCTGTAACAGTTGGTGGATTTTTAACAGATGAATTAGGTGACATTCCAAAAGCAGGGGATAAATTAGAGAAAAACAATTTACTTTTCTACGTTTTATCTGCAGATCCAAACCGTGTTAGAAGAGTCTATATTAGACAATTAAAACCTTCTAAAAAAAGAAGGTCTAAAAATGAATAAAACCCTATTTTTCCTATTCTTAGCTCTTTTTTGTGTTCTTGTTGAGAGTTTTTTTTCAATGTTCGAAATGGCAGCTGTATCACTCAATAAAGTAAAGCTTCACTACAGAGCTTCTAAAAATAGAAAAAAAGCTAAATGGTTAGAGTTTTTACTTAACAATCCATCATATCTATTCGGTACTACTCTTATTATGGTAAACACAGTTATGCAGATAGGATCAGAGGCTGCTAGAAGATTTTATGAGTCACTCAGCATCAGCCCAGATTATGCTCCCTTTACTCAAACTCTAATCGTTTTAATATTTGGAGAGCTAGCGCCACTATTCGCTGCTCGTCGCCACTCTGAGCATGTAGCCTATCTATCAGTTCCCTTTGTCTATCTTCTATCTAGAATTTTAACTCCATTAGTTTGGATAATAGATAAAATATCAAAAGTCTGTAATCTAATATTTAAAAAACCAAAACTCGAGTTTTTCCTCTCAAAAGAAGAGCTAAAAAAAGCAATAGAAGAGCCTGCTAAAAAAATATCCAAACTAGAGACTGAAAATATAAATGCAACTCTCAGCTCAATATTTACTCTAAAAGAGAAAAAAGCAAAACAGATTATGCTTCCTATAAATCTTATAAAAATGATTCCATCTACCTTTACTATAAAACAGATTAAAGCAGCTCTCAAAATTAGTTTCTTTCCCTACTATCCAATATATCACCAAACTCCTTCTAATATAGTCGCTATTTGCTATCCTAGAGATCTTTTAAATGCTAAAGATGATAATAGAGTAATAGACTTTTCTAAACCTTTTTGGTTTATAACAGAGGATATGTATGTTTTAGACATATTAAAACAGTTTAGAACCAACAATCAAAGTGTAGCGATGGTTTTAGATAAAAAAGGTAAATCAGTAGGTTTTATTTCCTTAGATCAAATAGAAGACGAGATCTTTGGAAAGTATCCAATCTACATTGAAAGAAAAAAAACATCAAAAATCGTAATAGAAAAAACACTATCTGGTGATATGAACTTGAAGGAGTTTAATGAAAAGTTTAAAGCAAATCTACAATACAAAGATGCTAAAACTCTATCAGATCTTATAACCTCATTTATTGGTCATCCACCATCACTCGATGAAGTTATACATTTTGAAAAATATGAGTTTACTATAATTGAGACATCACTACTTGGTGTTGAAAAAGTCAAAGTAAAGACTATTATATAACTTCTAGATATTAAGAAAAAATCTAACTTCTCAATTTATTCACAACTGAGATAATAATTTTCAAAGCTTTATCAATCTCCTCAAATGTTGTATTTCTACAAACTGAAAACCTAACAGAAGATCTGACATCTTTGGGATCTATACCCATATTTAATAAAACTCTAGATAGCTCCATTGAGCCGGAAGCGCAGGCAGAGCCGTGAGATGCTAAAACACCCTCTCTATCTAATAAAATCAATAAACTCTCTGCATCTACGCCTTTAAAACAGATATTAGAGGTATTGCAGACTCTAGGGCCTTCACCATTTATATGAATATCTTTTAGCTCATTTTTTAGGGTGGTTTCAAAATGATCTCTTAAATTTTGCATATTTTCAGTGGCTTTAGGAAGATACTTATTTAGTAGCTCAACAGCTTTTGCAAAACCTACAATCCCTCTTAAATTTTGAGTGCCGGGCCTTTTTTCGAATTCCTGAGGTCCACCAAAAAACAGGGGAGACATTTTTGTTCCTTCTTTGAAATAACACATACCAATCCCTTGAGGACCGTGGAGTTTGTGTGAGCTAAAACCCATGGATGTTACGCCTTTTGATATAACAAACTCTTCTTTGCCAAGCAAAGCTACAGCGTCTACAAAAAGAAAAATGTCTTTTTCTTCAGCTATTTTAGCTATTTTATCTAAGTCTACTTTTATACCGGTTTCAGCATTAACAAAAGATGTTACGATTAACTTTGTGTTTTCTTTTATTAAGGGAAGTATTTGATCTGGTTTTATAGCGCCATATTTTCCTACCTTAATATATGAGATTTCAAAACCTTTTTTTTCTAAATGTTTTAGAGTTTGATACACGCATGAATGATCAATGTCACTTGCGATAATATGGCCTTTTTCTTGGGGTTTTGATGAGTTTTCTAATAAAGATCTAATCCCCAGATTAGAGCTTTCAGTGCCGCCTGATGTAAAGACTAAATTAGGAGCTTTAACCTTGAGATATGAGGCTATTTTGTCCCTTGCATCTTCTAGGAGCTCTTTTGCTTTTTTACCATAAAAATGAGCGCTAGAGGGATTTAAAGGAAGAGTAAGATTGATAATCTGATCTAATACCTCTTTATCTATTGAGGTAGTAGCATTATTATCTAAATAAATTTTTTTAAAATCTTTTGGATTCATTACTCTAATATTTTTACAGCTAAAGCTGTAATATTATCACTACTTCCATTATTTTTCGCTTCTTTTATGAGATTTTCACATAAGATTTTTGGGCTTTTGCTAAATTCAATTATTTTTTTGATGTGATCATTTGAAATGTAGTCTGTAAGACCATCTGTTGTCATTAAAAAGATATCACCTACTTCAAATGGAGTTGTATCTATGCTAGGCTCTATTTTTGGATAGGTGCCGATCGCTTTTGTAATTATGTTTTTACAATTTTTTTTCTCAAAATTTTTATTTTGATCTTTTAGTTTATTGATAAGTGAATGATCTTTGGTGAGCTGAATAAAACTATTTTTTTGATAGTGATAGATTCTACTATCTCCTACGTGAGCGAAAATAGCATGAGATGAGTTAAGATGTAAAAAACATAGAGTTGTTCCCATCCCAGAATACTCTTTGTTAGATCTTGATAAATTAAAGACTCTGAAATTCGCTTCTCTAATTGCTAATTTCATATGATTTATAATCTGATCGATTGAAACAGCTGTAAGTAGAGTTTTAGCGAGGAGATTATTTATGTGGGTTGTTGCATGCAAAGCTGCAATATCTCCAGCCCTATGTCCTCCCATACCATCTGCTACAGAAAATAGATAATGATCCTCTAAAATTTTAAAGACATCTTCATTTTTTTTTCTTATATGACCAATATCAGATAATCCAAATGCTTCAATTTTTGGTCTCATCTATACCCCTTTAATAAAGATTAGATTTAAAACGTTTATTGCATTGAAAGTTGCATGCAAAAAAATAGGTGATATTAATGATTTTTGCTTTTCATATAAAAATCCTAGAAATAAGCTAAAAATAAATATCGAGCCTACAATAGTTATATTGGCAAGCCTTTGCGAGTAAGAAAAATGTATAATTGCAAATACTAAACTTGTAAAAATAATAGCTAGCCATCTTTTTAAAAATTTTTTAAAGAAATTCTGCAAAATCCCTCTGAAAAAGAACTCTTCCAATATTGGAGCTAATATAACAATAGTTATCATCGCTAAGATAAAATAGAGAGGGTTTTTCATTGTAGCTTTTAAAAAATAGATAGCTACTTGATCGGGAACTTTTTGCACTTTAAAAACTGTATATATAAAAATACTAAAAATAGATGAAAAAAAAGTAACTATTGGAAATACAACAAGCCAAGATAAAATCCCAAAAACCATATCGTATTTAGGGCTTTTAGAACCCTCTGAAAAAGTTTTTATAATTGGAAAAGTAATCTCTTTTCTTTTTTTTAAACAAAAAATATATAAAACAAGTAGGGTCACCAAACTAATAGATATAGTAAAAAAAACACTAATGCCTACGGAATTTGCTTTTGTTATATATCCTTTTAAAAATTTTCCAATGATAGATCCGAGTCCTATATAAAAAATTGCATAGATAAAAAAAACACTAAGAGCATAAGAAGAAGGGAAATTTATTTTTTCACTTTTTTCTAACTTATAAAATCCCTTCACATAGGCAATAGAGCTAGTAACTATAGCTATTAGAAAAAAAAATATTGCACTTTTAATTTCTTCAGCTAAAGGACTTTGCTCTACACCATCCATTATCTACTCTTTGAAAGAGCTATATAATCTGAAATCCTTTCAGAGATCTCATTTGCAAGTTGCTTGTGAGCTAGACCCATTCTAGAATTTGCGTATTCTGCAGATCCCCAAATTGTATTTTGATAATTCTCTTTAATAGAGCCTTTTGCTATGTAGTAGTTATCATCAATACACTCTTGCAAAATAACTTTTGGCTCTTTTGCTCTTACATCTACTATTCTTATTCTCATTGACATTTCGAGATTTGAGATAGTACCTTTTTTGAGCTCATTGTGATTTAAGAGCTCTAAAAATACTAAAAACTCACTATTATCAAATCTATCTTTCATCCAAGTGACATTTACATCAAAAGGATCGTCTGTGTTTGTTAGACTCTCATCCATCATTTCTGTTGATGATAAAAATAGATTTTTATTGTTTGAAAGCTTGCTTTTTATTAAGTATGTGATCTCTTCAGATAAACTCCAAGGAAGATCATATGTTGTTGAATCAATAACAGAGCTAATAGCCACAACAGGCCTTGCTCTTCCATCATCATAAAAACGTGAAGTGTTAGCATTTCCATCTTGATTGTTTGAGCAAGATGTAAAAACTAGCAAAGAAAAAATAGCTAGTCCAAAATATTTAATCATTTTTTCCCCCAAAAAATAAAATTATATTATCCTGAGTGTAGCAAAATTTTTTTATTCTTGGCTAGTCTTGTTTTTTTAAAACTATAGATGAAAAAGATTTTAATAAAATTTTGTTATCTTTTATCTCATTTTTACTCTCAGATGTGTATAGCAAAATTTTATAATTTCCTTTATCTAAATCGATGTTTATTTCTTTATCATTTGAGTTAAAGATAACTACAAAATCATGGAGATTAATTTTCAAAAATCTATCTTTTATCTGAACGTCTTTTTCAATTGATAAATTTTCAAAAATTGAACATAAAAATTTTTGATAATCGAATCTAAATTTTATTAAACTTTTTATGAACTCAAACAATTTTTTTTTACTATCCCACAAAAAATAGTTAAGTGAGTTATCTTGACACCAGGTGTTATTGTTGCCATTTTTTGTATGTAGATATTCATCTCCCATAAATAGCATCGGGATGCCTTTTGAAAGCATTAAAGCTAACATAAAATTTTTAGCTTTTCTAATTCTTAAAGCTTCAATATCTTTATCATTACTAGGACCTTCTATTCCACTGTTCGAGCTAAAATTATAAATGTTTCCATCTCTATTTTCTTCTGCATTAGAAAGATTTTTTTTATTCTCAAAACTTACTAAATCATATAAAGAAAAGCCATCATGGCATGTTACATAATTTATTGAGCTTTTTGCATTTTTAAAAGGGGAATTTTTCCCGGCAATAGAATTTAAAAACTCTTTTTCTAAATTCTTATCTCCTCTTATAAATTTTCTAAAAATATCTCTTGATTTATCATTCCACTCTAAAAAATTAAAATTTTCAAAAAAACCTAGTTGATGAAGCGATGCTGCATCCCAAGGCTCAGCAATTAGTTTCACATTTTTTAATTTTTTTTCTTGTTTAATCATCTCTAAAATTTTAGGTTTTTCTAAAACTTTACCACCATCTGTTCTTGTTAAAATAGATGCTAAATCAAATCTAAACCCATCTACTTTAAATTCATTTGCAAAATATATAAGGCTATCTAAGATAAGTTTAGAGCCTGCTTCACTATTTGAGTTAAATGTGTTGCCGCAACCTGAAAAATTTAGATGATTATTTTTATCATCTAACAAAAAGTAGTTTTTATCCTTAATTGGATTCTCAACATGGTTATAGACAACATCTAAAATTACTTCGATTCCATTTTTATGTAGCTCTTTAACAAAAGTTTTAAAATCATTTTCTGTTCCGTATCTTTTCATTATTGAAAAAAAGGAAACTGGAGAATATCCCCAATAATTATATAGCCTCTTTTGAGTATCAGGATTTATTCTATCATATGAAGTCTCATCAAATTCATAGATAGGCTGAAGTTCTATCGCATTAACACCAAGATCTTTTAAATAATCAATTTTTTCTATAAGGCCTAAAAATGAACCAGGAATTTTTACATCAGATGTTTTATCTTTTGTAAAACCTCTGATGTGCATCTCATAGATAATCAAATCATCAGATTTGATATTTGGTTTTTTTACATTTTCCCAATCAAATTCTTTATCATTTTCAACTTTTGCAAAAAGATATGTATCTTTTGATGGTTTCTCTCCCCAAGTAGTTGGTGATGCAAAAGATCTAGCATATGGATCTTGCCGTAAGTTTCCATCGACTTTATATCCATATAAAGTGTTTTTAGGGATATTTATAACTTCTACATGAAAGATCTTCTCATCATCTGAAATATTTAGAGGTATTTCTTTTGTTTCTTTATTATTTGAAAGAACCAATTGAACATTTTTACTATCTGAGAAAAAAACAAAGTTATAGCCATTTTTAGTTTTTAAAATACCTAAAGGAGTATTTAATCCTTTTTTAATTTCAATGTTTTGAAAAATTGACAATTTTTACTTATCTCCATTTTATAGTGATTTTAGAGTATTTTTTATTTTTTTCTACTTTTTTAAGAGAAATTTTCTAAAAATTCTATTTCAAATTTGCAAAATTAATATAAGATTTTCTTTTATAAGAAGAAATAAAATTAAAATATTTTCTTGTCATTTTTTTTCACTTAACATATCGTCTAAAAAAATTATTTATCAGCTAAGTAAATATCGCTTTTAAATGATTTAAAATTTTTAAGAAAGGAGGGCTTTTATGGCTTCTAATTATGGAGTATCTCTTCCAATAAGGGAATCATTAGAAGATCAACTTTCGAATTGGGGATTATCTATTTCTAGGAGGGTTACAAAAAAAGGTGCTGTTTCATTTGCATGTTTACCAGATCTCTATAAGGTTTTATTCGAATCTCCATCTGTAAAGGAAAGTACAGAACGTAGATTAAAGCCTGGAAGTATTCATACATTTAATCGCAGACGTACAATTAGTTCAAAACGCGATATAGAAGAAGTTTCTATGCTTGTATTAAAACCAAATGATGGGTCTAGAAGTCCAGTGTTTAGAGCAGAGAAATCAGGTAAAAAAAATGAAGTTATTGAAATTACTTTTAAAGGAGTCGAAGATGTATATGAATGTATGCGATATTGGGATATTCCTTTTATTACCTGCAACAAATTGTTTGGTGCTTTGCTAGGGCATGATAGAGGAGCTTTAGCCTTAAGATTTTTACCTGGAGAACGAGTTAAAAAAAATACAAAAAAAGAAAAAATAGATGAAGATCTAGAAGGTAAACATGTTGAAAATTCCTTAAGAGAAAGCTCTAGTTGCCCAGCGAAAATTGATGTTGAAGAAGAACAAAGTGAATTTGGAAAAGAAGAAAATATTGCAAAAATAGCACCAGAACAGATTATTCTTGAAACACGAATCGTTGCAAAACATATAATCGATAATTCAGCAGGTAAAAAATATACATTAGAACTTATTGGAAAAACGAATTTTAAAGAAGATTTTGAACTTGATGCATCTTTATCTGAGACTCAAAAAGAATATTCAATTTCTATAAATGATTTTAATACAATTTATAACTGTATGTTAGTTTGTATGAACAATTCTAATGCATTTTTTTGTGAGAGGGAAGCTGTTCTTGATTCAAATATTTTGCATTTTCAATATTTTCCAAAATCACGCTTTGCTGAATTATGGAAAGGATTTGGTTTCCAAGCAAGAATAGTAGATCTTACAGCGAGATATTCAATTACAGTATCGAATAAAAATAATTTTGTGACTTATAAACTTTATGTTACAGGTAAATCTTTTGGTGAAGAAAATAAGTTTTTTTCTTTTAAAGCAACTATCGGAAGTGACCCAGAAACAAATAAACGAGAAAATACAATATTTAAAACAGGACTTTATACTAAAGAAGAATTGTCGAAAAAAGATGATGAAAAATTATTGAAAAATAGGAGAAGTATTGCTCAAGAAAGAAGATCACCAATTGCAAAATAATGATAACAACTGAAGTTGTAACTATCAAATTAAAATTTTAACTTACACTAGATTATTCTAATAACATAAAGTCTTTAATTTTATTATCAAATATGCTATAATTATTATTAATAATGATGGTAAATATTAAAATAATATAAAAAAAAGAGAAGATAATGTTCGAGTCATCAATAGAAGCATATACACTAGCTAAAAACAGGCTAAAATCTCAAAATTTAAAAATAGCAAGAAAAGCAAAAGCGAGCAAATCAAAACTCTTTGATTTGAAAAAGCTGCTTCAAAATGCTTTTTCTAAATATAAATGAGATTAAATAAACTGGAAAATAAAATAATTAATTGATATTAAAAATTATTTTAATTTACATTAAGTTAAACATTATTGAAAAAAATAAATTTATAGATTATATTTATAAAAAGTAATACGGCATATGTATTAAAAAAATTATTTTGTTCTAAAAATAAAATTCTGATAATATATGTGTCCAAAATTAATTAATATTTGGAGGATAAATAATGTCATTTGAAAATGCCAAAGCAAACCTTAAAGAATTTTCAAAAGAATTAAATCTTGAAGGCTTAGGATTTGATGAAAATAATACTTGTATTTTAGGAATAGATAATACCTTTTCCTTGCACTTAACATATGAGCCAAATTCCGATAGATTATATTTGTATTCACCTCTTTTAGATGGACTTCCAAAAGATGATAAAATCATGCTTAAACTCTATCAAAGACTTTTAGAAGGATCAATGCTAGGCGGTCAAATGGCTGGTGGCGGAGTTGGTCTTGCTGTAAAAGAAGAGCTTATATTGCTTCATTGCGTATTAGATATGGGCCTTGGTGTTGATGCTTCAGCACTCAGAAGATTTGCACCACTGTTTGTAGAGACTATAGAAAAATGGAGAAAGATAGTAACTGATATCTGTGAAGGAAAAGAACCTGAAGCATTTACACTTCCAATGCCAGGTGGAGCAAAACCTCCAATGGTACCACCTCCAGGAGAACAACCAGGCGGTGGCGGGGGATTCGTAAAAGTTTAAAATTTGCGATCTATAACGAGAGTAATAAAAACTAAAAGTTATAAATACTTAAAGATACAAAAAAAGACAGCTTCTAGCTGTCTTTTTTTTTATTTAAATTTTGATTCATAAAATGTCTATTAAAATCCATCTAAGATAGAATAAACCTTTTAAGAAAAATTATTTAACTTTTTTGAAACTTCTATAAAGGCTGAGTAAATATCAGGGTTTTTAGACTCTAAATCTTTTTTAATGGTTTTTACACTAGTCATAACAGTTGAGTGATCTCTCGTAAAAATCTTTCCTATCTTCATATAAGGCATTTTTAAAAGCTCTCTACAAAGATACATAGAAAATTGACGAGGAAGGGTACTTTCTTTTGTTTGAGATCTACCTAAAATATCTTTAGATGTTATACCAAAATAAATTGATACTTCATTTATTATGATATCTTGATTTAGAATTTTTTCATTTTCTTGTTCGATTAGGGGAGCTAAATAGTTTTTGATTTTATTTAACTCTAAAGATTTTTGATTCTCTAAATGCTCGTTTAAAGCGAGTGTTTTTAGAGCTTTTTTTATAGATATTATGCTTTTGAAATTATCTATAATGAATTTTTCTATTTGTGGGTTTAAATATAGATTTAAAATGCTTGCTTGATTATTTATTACTATTTTAAGCTCTTTTTTTTCTAGCTTTTCTAAAAATAGTGATATTCCCCATTCAAAACGAGAGATCAATCTATCTTCAATATCATCTAACATATTAACAGGGACATTTGAGCTTAAAATTATGGTTTTATTATTCGAGTGAAGTGTATTAAAAGTATGGAAAAATTCTTCTTGAGTTGCGAATTTTTTTGAAAATATCTGAATATCATCTACTATTAAAACATCTAAGCTTCTATATGCTTTTCTAAATTCTTGCATATTTGAGTTTCTAATAGCATCGACAACATGGTTAGTAAAGCTTTTAGCATTTACGTAAAATACATTCAGATTCTTCTCTTTGAATTTATTTGCTGTTGCTTGAAGAAGATGTGTTTTTCCAGAGCCTTTAGGTCCATATAAAAAAATAGGATTAAAACTAGAACCTTTATCTATCGTCTCCTTTAAAAGTTTTACACTCATGAGATTTTTTTCAGAGGCAATAAAAAATGCAAAAGTTAGATATGTTTCTAGAGGATCTGAAACTATTTGATTTTTTACATCTTTTATAGTTTTGGATTTTAAATCTGCATTTTTAACAGAGAGATGAACTTTTATCTTATGAAAATTTTCGTTATAAAAACCCTTTTTTAAAATAGGTCTTATATGTTCTTCAAACCATCTAGCTTCAAAATGATTTTCAGCTTCTAAATATAGATTACAAGCATCAAATTTAATTATTTTTAAACTATATAACCACTTCCTAACAGTAGAAGCGCCAATTTTTTTTTCTAGATCGCTTAAAAAAATCTTCCAAGCTTTCATCTTTTTTCTCGCAAGGATACCTTGTCCTTTAGGTCAGAGACGAATTGCGACCTCCAAATTAAAATGGACTTTCTAGCTTGTGTCCGGGATATGTTTTTCTTAATGTTTACACTATCAGAGATGATAGTTCCATTGATATCTGAAATTGCAAAGAAGCCAGAGCTTCTTTTCCCTTTAACAAATCCAACTCCCTTAGAAGTTTTAACAAGATCAAATTTTTTTAATCCAAAAAGTTTTCCGGTTGGAATTTTCAGTTCCGAACGAATACCCCTCGTTTGTTGATAATCACCCTTTGAAACACATCTTCTAAGAAAAAGATCTGAGGGATTATTTTGATTCTGCACTTCAATTCTTTCTCCCCGGCTAGCAATACAGATTGCATCTATATGATGTGATTTGAGAAGGTTAGCGCTTTCTCTGTTAAATTTTGTAATATACCCAAAAGTCTCTTCAAATACTTGAGAGCTTCCAAGATTTCTAAAATGTTTACAAAGTTGTGATCTGAGAATTGAAATCTCTGTTGCATGCTTAGTCTGTTTCTGTGCACTCTTTTGTAATTTTTTTGAAGATTTTTCAGCTTCTTCTTTTTTTAGCTTATGAAGTTTGTCATGGCAAGTTTCACAAAGAGAGGTTAAGTTGTCAGGTGAATTAGTTCCGCCGTTTGATCTAAATTGAATGTGATGAACATGCAATTTAAGACCATTTTTCTTTTTACACACTTGGCATTGATACTTATCTCGATTGAGAACATATTGTTTTACATTATAAAAATCTAACATCCTACCCTTTTGATAAGTCCGGCCTTTACCTAAAGCCTTTGAAACCCCTTTTGGATTTGTGATTTTGTGGATGTCAAAACTTGCAGTTTCTACAATCCATACACTTACAGGAAGAATCGATTCGATAAACTTTTTCTCTCTTAAATGAGAGAATACTTTATGTTTAACACTAGGAGCGAGTCTATCAATAGCTGCATTAGCTCTTCTATTTAAAAATCTAGGTTTTCTATAACGAAGTTTTCTGCTCCTCCTACTCCTTCTGTACATCCTTCTTTGATCCATCTTTTTTTTAATTTCTTCCCCTCTTAGTTTTGTTTCCGCTTGATACAAAACTTTTCCATTAGCAATGGCTGCTATGCCAATAGTTTTTGAGCCCGTATCCATTCCGGCAATAACTTCTTGTTTATATCTGCTAGATCCAAAAAGCAACTTTATTGTAAATGGTTTTTTTGATATGACCTTGGCCAAGCCTTTTTTTAATAACCTTCTAGCCTTAGCCGGAGAGCAAGGCATCAAAGGTTTTTTTAGTTTGTTTAAAACAAAGACTAACATAAAGCCTTCCTGGTACAAACAAACCAGTTATGCTCAACGATCAATCCGG
>JAAKFV010000022.1 GCA_011064875.1 Candidatus Anoxychlamydiales bacterium
TCTCGGTGGCATCCCTATAATTGGAGCTGCTTTTTCTAAAGATGATGATCAAAATTCAAGAAATAACATTGTTATATTTATTCGGCCGCATATAATAAATTCCTTTAAAGATATGAAAAATATAACAAACACTCAAGAAGATTTCTTTAGAGAGCAAGCGGGAACCCCTGCACTTGAAAGAGATTTTGATGAATCTACAGAGCTTATTAAATCTTATGAAAATGACTAAAAAGCTCCCCCTAATTTTCCTATTATTATTTGTTTGTAGCTGTTTTAGAGTTGAAGAAAAGTTAGAGCCAAAGATTAGCTACAATCTTAAAGAAAGCCATGTAAAAAGCTTAAAAAATCCATTTAAACCAATTACTTTAGAAGAGAGATCTCAAGATTGGGGAAAAGAGTTCATTATTGCTAAAAAGTTTGCAAAAGAATTAGATCTTTATAGAGCAATTACAAATTTTAGAAGAGCAGAAATTCTACTTTCTGATGATAACCTTTATAGAAAGCAAGAAATTGAATACAACATAACGCTGAGCTACTATCTTGGTCAAAAGTTCGATGATGCTATTGACTATTTTGAAAAAAGCTCACTTTGCTATGTTGATAAATCATTTGCAGCTTTCAAAGATCTTTTAATCATTCTATATGAAAGCTACAGAGAAATTGAAAATAAAGAAAAAACTCAAAAGATTTTAGAGCTATTAAAAGATAATTACCCCCAGACGGAAAAAAAAATTCTACTCTCAACAGCTCTAATAGATGCTGATGTTGATACTTTGAAAGATAATTATTTAAAAAATCAAAATATTCAAAATATGATCTCTTCTTACGAAAAAGAAAAAAAATCTGTAAAAACAGCTCAACTTCTAAACACTTTTATACCAGGATCTGGTTACTTATATATCGGTCAAAAAAAATCAGCAGCTACAGCTTTTTTTTTAAATGCTTTGTTTATTTATGCAAGCTATGACTTTTTTCACAGGGGCTGGACAGCTGCTGGAGTAATAACAGCAAGCTTTGAAGCAGGTTGGTATTTTGGAGGGATTTATGGAGCTGGAGAAGAGGCTAATTATTATAACGAAAGGATTTATGAATCTAAAGTAACTCCACTATTGAATAGAGATAAACTATTTCCTATTTTTTTAATAAAATATGGTTTTTGAGATGAAAAGACTCGCTTTATTACTTGTTTTGATTCCCCTTTTTACATTTGCAAAAGCTGGATATTTTGAACCTTGGGGAAAAGACTCAGATATAAAACATAAAAGCCTGAAAACTGAAGATAATAAAAAAAATAAAAAAAAATCGATAGTATCTAAAATTGCTAACAAAGTTATAGTTTTTCATCAAAAAGTAATATCTCCTGTCTGCGGTTCTAGATCAAATTTTCGTCCAACCTCTTCAAGATATATGCAGCTAGCAATTCAAAGATACGGATTTTTAAAAGGTTTTACAATGGGCTGCGATCGCCTGCTCAGAGAAAATTCAGATCCATGGCTCTATAGAAAAATTATAATAGATAATACTGAATATAAATTTGATCCTGCATCTGATAAAAAATATATCACTTTGAAGTAATTTTTTATAAAATATTAACAGAAATTGGTTTTATTAACTTAACCTCAAATTCAAACCCAGAGAAATAATTAAAGATATCAAAGTGCACCATTTAGGATTTCCTTTTTCGGATAAAGTTTTATATAAACTTTCTCTACCAACATGAGCTTTCTTTGCTAATTTATTCATTCCACCTTGAGCTTCGACTACATTTCTTAGAGCTATCAAAAAAAGATGTTTAGATTCTTCATCTTCTTTGAGACTTTCTTCTAATGCAGCATTTAAATAAGCTACAGCTTCATCATGATCTTTTAATTTTTCTATTAACCAATCTTTATATTTTTTATTTTTTTTCATATTTTCTCCTAGCTTTATAATCTTTTAAATACTCCTTTGCTTTTTTTATGTCTCTTTTTTGAGAACTTTTAATTCCTCCACATAATAGCAATACAATTTTATTACCAATTTTAGAATAATATATTCTTATTCCCTGAGCATAATGAATTCTTAATTCAGAAACCCCTTCTTCTAATGTTTTACAATCACCAAAATTTCCAACTTGAAGCCGATCTAACCTAGTTAAAATTTTTGCTCTAGTATGCCTTTCTCGAATGCTTTCAAACCATATATCGAATGGTCGTTTACTAGATTTTGTTTCATATAATTGAATTTCTATTTCCATACTTATAATTGTATCTTAAAGGATACTTAATTTCAACAATCAAATTCTTAAAAACCGATTTTTTCTATCTAATACCCTTGCTATCAATATCTTATGGAAATAATTTTTAATCAGAATAAAAATATATCACTTTGAAGTAGTTTTTTTATTAGCACTATTTTTTGAAATAAGCTCTTCAGCTCTTTTAATAGCATGTTTTGTAGAGAGCTGTGGTTTTGCTTCATGTGTTAAAAAGATTTTATCTTTACCAAGTTGTTTCACAATACCTGTTTTTATAAAAATATGAGAGACCTCTTGAGTAACACCACAAATGAGTAAATATTTATTTTTTGATTTCAAATAATCATTTAATCTGAGTATTGATAAACAAATAGATGCATCTACATGATAGATATTTTGAAGTCTTAAAATAATAACCTTAATATCTTTTTCTTTTATCATTTTTTGAAGTGTGTTTTGCACTAAATCTACCGCTGCGAAAAAAAGCTCCCCTGCAATACCTATAATTCTAATTTTTCTGTGATTTTCTCTTTTGGGAGTTACAACTGATAATTTTCCCTCTTTATCAAAAGCATATTCTATTAAATTTGGAACAGCAGCTCTTCTTAAATAAAAAACAATAGAGATAATAATCCCAATGAAAAAAGCAACATCCAAACGAAATACCAAACAAGATGCCATGGTTAAAGAGAATACAACAGCGTCTCCTATTCCTGCTCTAAAACATAGCTTTACGTGTCTTATCTCTACCACTGATAACACCATCACAATTAAAATAGCTGCAAGAGCTGTTAAAGGAACATGTTTTACAAACGGCCAGAAAAAGAAAATTAAAAAAGCTATGATAACACCGCTATAAATAGCTGCAAATCTAGTTTTAGCCCCTACTTGATAGTTTAGGGTAGTTCTAGAAATGCTAGCAGAAGATGGCATAGCAGAATAAAAAAATGAAAGTATCAAATTAGATAACCCTACTCCAAAAACCTCTTGATTCGATCTAATTTTTTGTCCACTTTTTGTAGCTATTCCTTTTGAGATAGAAGAGACCTCTAAAATAGATAACAAAGCAACAGCTAAAGCTGGAAAAAACAAAATATACAGAAGTTTAAAATCTAAAAACGGTAAAACTAATTTTACTCTTGGCACTTTTGTCATACCCAGATCCACTAAAACTGGTACTTTCAAATCATGTGTTTTTAAATAGAAATTTAAAAAATATACTAAAACACTAATAGCAACTACCATAACAAGCGCACTTGGAAATTTCTTGTATTTCCATTTAAGTAAAATTAAAATAGCAATACTCAAAAGTCCAATAATGAGCGAGATAATATTAATCTCAGCAATATGAAGTATAAAAAAATATGCTTTCATAACAGCGGATGGAGAAAAAGTGCTAGAGCTTAGACCAAAAAGGTAATATAGCTGATTTATGATAATTACAACTCCAACTCCCGCAAAATATCCTAAAATCACAGATCTTGAAACAAACTGAAGTAGTTTTCCTAAATTAAAAAAACCAAATGCTAGTTGAATGACTCCAACAATAAAAACTAAAAACATCAGAAGATTCAAAACTATCATTTCTTTTTGATCGCCAATTGCCTCTGGAAAATGAACAAACATAATATTTGCGATAATCATTTGAATTAAAATTGCAACACCAGTAGATGGCCCAGCAATTAAATGCTTAGAAGATCCAAAAGCTCCTGTGAAAATTGATCCAAAAATAGCAGAAAATATTCCAGCGAGTACTGGAAGATCAGCTAAAAGTGAATAAGCGATAGCTTGGGGAATGGCGAGTAATGCAACGGAAACAGCAGCTAGAATATCGTCTTTGAAAAGTTTGAGCTTATATCTTTTAATTGCCTTTATAAACGGAAAAAAAATAATTCTCGTTTGAACGGCATAAATATCTATAAGCTTTTTTCTCATAACCTCCCCCTAACCAAACATATAGAGATAATTTTTATAAAAATAAAGCAAAAGTTATAAAAAATATAGTTTTTAAAAATATTTAAAACTTAAATTTAAGATTTTTTGAATTATCTATCTTGAATTTTATTTGATTTATTTTTGATATATGATTTTTTAAACATTTACAAAATAAAAAAAAACTCCTCAAAACTTTTGTGGAGCTTTTTTATTTAATGAAAGAAAAATTATTAATTTACTTTTTTCTTATCAAAAGAAGCTTCTACGCTATCGTCCAAATTTACAGAAGGATTATGACTAGAACTTTTTCTCAGCCTAGATACCATTTCATTACAACTTTTAGCAAAACCCATATTGAGCTTTTTCTCTACTACTCTTCTCTCTTCTTGAACTTCTGTTAATTCTTTTGTTTTAAATTTATTTGCTAAATTATCAAGTTTTGAAATTGTTCCTATGATACTTCTAACTCTTTCGGGCTCCAAGCTTTTATTAGCAGATAACTGTGCACTTACTATATAAGATGAATTATTTAAAACATTTAATACATGATCAATATTTTTGTCATAACAAAAACTACAAGCCCATTGCAACCATGAAGTTGGATCTGACAATTGATTTGGATAACGAAGGCTTGGTGTTTGATTTTCTTTAAGATATGAAAAATTCTTAAAATTTCTCCAAGCATCTGATTCCACTACTACAGCGCTCATATATTTACTCCTTTTTTTAAACTTAATTTAATGATTAATTGTAACGCGCATCATTATATGTATGTATGTATGTAATGAAAACAAAAAAAATAATTAAAATTAATTCTACGTATTTTTTTATTAATTATTAATAATAATTAGCATTTAAATGTTTAACGTTGAGGTTTTTTCTTAACACCAAAGATTATTGGAGATCCTTCAAAATCAAAATTCTTTCTAAAATTATTGATTAGATATTTTTTGTAAGTATCGCTGAAGCGATTTGGATAATTCACAAAAAACAAAAAGTAGGGAGGATTATTTTTTATTTGGGTTAAATAATAGATTTTTAGTCTTTTTCCATCGATCATAGGTGGGTGATTTTTTTGTATGCATCTTTCTATAAATTTATTAAGTGTTGCGGTTTGAACATTTCTTGATTTATTTTTTTGGATTCTCTCTATTAATGGGAAAATTTTATTTAAATTTAATTTTTTTGTAGCTGAGATAATTATAGTTGGAAAATATGATTTTTTTTGATTAAGTGCTTTTAGAAAATGCTCTTGGCGAACATCTTTTATTTTATCCCATTTATTAACTAAGATAATGCAGCCTTTAGATTTTTGTTCTATAAACTTTAAGATTTTTTTATCCTGAAAAGTTATAAAATCTTCAGCATCCAAAACAAGCAAACAAATATCTGATCTTTCTATACTTTTTAGAGTTTGAGAGTGAGAGAATTTCTCTAAAATATCTTTTTCTTTACTCTTTCTTCTGATTCCTGCAGTATCTATAAAAGTGTATGTTTTATCTTTTATCGTGATATCACTATCGATGCTATCTCTAGTTGTTGCTCTTTGATCACTTACTACTGCTCTTTTTTCATTTAATAGAGAATTTAATAAAGTGGATTTTCCAACATTTGTTCTACCAACTATTGTTATTTTTGTTTTTCTCTCACTTACAAGATTGATGTTTTCATCAAATTCAAAATCATTAAAAGCTAAGCTAAGAAGCTCTTCTACATTAAAGTTTTGAGCAGCTGAAACATTTATCATATTTTTTAATCCAAGTTTTTGAAATTCAAAGATTTTGTCTTTTAGCCTGTCTGTGTCTACTTTATTAACTGCTAAGACAACTCTTTTTTTTGTTTTCAAAAGATTTTTTGCAACTACGTGATCTAATGTGATAACCCCCACTTTAGCATCTACTACCATTACTAAAACATCAGCTTCCTCTATCGCAATCTGAGTTTGAATATTTATCTCATCTTCTAAAGATAGTTTTAATTTATTAGCTTCTAGACCTGCTGTATCTATAGCGGTGAAAGGTTTTTCATCAAATAGAGCTCTGCTATATATACGATCTCTTGTAACTCCCTCTTTTTCATGTACAATTGAAATATTTTTTTTACAGATTCTATTAAAAAGAAGTGACTTACCGACGTTTGCTCTACCGACAATAGCTAATTTATAAAGACTTTTCATTTTTTCCTCAAAATCTATGAAAGAGAATACAAGATTTTAGATATAATTTCATTAAGATAAAAAAAGCTATTTTTTTAAATTTTTTTTGAATTTACAAGGTATTTTAAAGGTATGAATTTAAAAAAAATAATATGATTTATAAAGAAAAATCACTTTTCAAGTTTTTCTAAAACTTCTATTAAATCTTGTCTAGTTAAAGTTTTAATTTCATCAGCTTCATCTATTCCAATTGTTTGTTCTATTAGATGTTTTTTTCTCTCTATAATCATGTGGATTCTCTCTTCTATTGTATTTTTTGTAACAAGTTTAAAAACTTGAACCCCTCTATTTTGTCCAATTCTATGAACTCTATCCGTTGCTTGATTCTCTTTTGCAGGATTCCACCAACGATCATAATGAATAACTACACTACCCGCTGATAGATCTATACCAACCCCTGCAGCTAGAAGTGATGCGACGAAAACTAAACATTTAGGATCTTCTTTAAATTTTTTTATCTCTTTGAATCTTTTTTTCGTAGCTCCTGTTATGCATGCATAACCAATCGATTTTTTCTTTAAATATTTTTTGATGATTTCAATCATATTTAAGTATTGAGAAAAAACTACAACCTTTTGAGAGCTCTCTTTAGCTTCATTTAAAAGTTCAATAAAAAGCTCAAACTTTCCAGATTCATGATCAACATATCTATCTATATCTTTTAAAATTAAAGATGGATGATCACAGACCTGTTTTAGTTTAGCGAGTAGAGCAAAAACATGAACATATGAGACTTTTTTTGTCTCATCTTTAAGATCTTTAATGATTGTTTTTTTGGACTCAGCGATAATTTCATTATAAAGATGTCTTTGTTCACTTGATAAATCTGCATATGCTATCTCTTCTATTTTTTCTGGAAGATCAAATAAAACATCTTTTTTTCTTCTTCTTAAAATAAAGGGTTTAATTAGCTTTTTTAATAAATTTTGTCTTTGTAGATCGTTTTCTTTTTCTATTGGATTTATAAAAAACTCTTTAAAAACAGATACGCTAGGTAAATAAGTTGGTAAAACTACATCAAAGATAGATTTGAGCTCGATTAAATAGTTTTCAATTGGAGTTCCAGTTAACCCTAGTCTCATAGTTGCTTTGATATTAGATAGAGCCTTGTGAGTTAAAGAATTTATATTTTTAGCGATTTGAATTTCATCAAAAATTGCTAGCTCAAATTTAAGTTTTTTTAACTTATCTTTTTCAGATCTGATTATCCCATAAGATGTTAGAAGAAGATCATAATCTTTTGTAAATTTTTCAATTTTTCTATAAATACCGTGATAGACATATACTTTTATCGACGGCAAAAACTTTTTTAAGAGCTCTTCCCAGTGATATATTACAGAAGTTGGACACACAACTAAATATTTAAAACTTTTTTCTTTATGAAGAGCTGCAATCAAAGCCATGGATTGATGGGTCTTTCCAAGCCCCATATCATCACATAAAAGCCCGGATAGGTTATTGACGTACAAGAACCAAAGCCACTTTATTCCAATTTCTTGATAAGGCCAAAGAGATGCCTTTAAAAGCGAAATATCAAAAAACTTATCGGTTTCAAAAGTTTGAAGCTCATTTAATAGTTTTTTAGTTTGCTCAGTCTCTTTTGTTTTAGCAACCTTTACATCTTCTAGCAAAAAAAGACGAATAATATCCATTGATGTAAGTTCTAAAAATTGATCCTTTTGACTTTTTTTTGGTTTTTTTAGATTTTTTAACCAATTGAACCTAGCTTGTTTAAAAAATATTAAACCTGCCTGAGAAAAAATATATTTTTTATTCTCAATTATAGCTTTTTGCATATCTAAAGCATTTATCTTACCAATTTCTGATTGATACTCAAGGTTTGCTTGGTAGATAGTTTTGCTCTTTCTTTTTCTTTTAATAATTTTTGCAAGTTTTAAAGAAAGCGATTTTGGTTTTGCAAGTCTTTTATCTAAAAAAATGATATATGGTTTCAATCTTTGAAGTTCAAATGTAATAAAAAAAGCCTCATTTGATCTTGTAACTATTTTTTCTTTTTCATACATCTCAGGAAGTTTTAAAGATTTAGTTATCTCAAAAAAACCTCTATTTTTTAAATAAACAAAATTTTCAAAAAATTGAAAGTTTTTTATATCAAAACCCTCTTTTACTTTTATCTCAGGCTTTATTACAATTTGCTCATCTTCATTCAAAACAATTCTTAAACCAATTTTTTTAATAGGAGAGCTTTCAATAAAAAAATTATCTATTTGCTCTAACTCTTCTTTATTAGATTTTATAAATTTTGCAATTTCCTCTTTTTTGATAGAAAGACCAGGCCTTATTGGTAGATTTAATCTTTTTTCTACCTTCGAGAAAAAACCAATCCCCTTAATATAAATCCAATCTTCAAAATCTATAAAATTCTCAAACTCGCCTGGAAAATCTAATTTTGATGAAAACACTAAGTCTAAATCTTTAGTAAGTGTATAGACAAGATGAGATTGAAACGATCCAAAATGTGTTTGAAATCCCTCAAAATTATGAAGCCAGATTCTATTTTTAGTAATAAACTCTGATATATTTTCTTTATTTATAATTTGTTCTACCTCTTCAAAAAATAGATCTTCTAAAAGATAAAACCCCTTATCTTGAATATAGCTCCAAGGTCCAAAAAAATAAGAAAATGGTTTTTCAAAATCCATCTTTTCAAAAACATACATTTTTATATGAAGATTTTGATCTTCATCAAAATACAAAAAATATTTAGGAAAATAAGGTTTTAGAAAAAATTTTTCATTTTCAATTTTCTCTTCGAAAATATTTTTATATTTTGTCAAAAAATAAGAAATCTTATCAGTTTCTATTATATCCGTTTTTAAAAGCTCATTTGGCTTTTGAGGATAAAATCCAATACCTTCAACATAGATATAACTTCCAACTTTTATTCCTTTTTTTTGCTCTTTTTCTTCTTCAAAAAAACCTTTGGTTTTTTTAATTAAAAAACATTTTTTTTCTCTATCATATAAAATCTTTTCAATCTTCTTTCCTTGATACTCATACAATTTCAGTTTTGACTCTACTGTATTTAAAGTGGGAACAAGCTCTTCAAATGAAGACAAAGGGATATAAAATTTTGCAAAAATATCTGCAAATGTAACTATAACTTGGCTATATAAACCATCTGTTTTTTCCTTAAACTCAATTTTATATTTATTATCATCTGCTAAAAGAAAAAACCATTTAGCTAGATCAGAGAAAAATGACATCTCGTATTTCAGTGCATCAGATGCTCTACCCTCTTTTATAAGATTCATATCATCTAAAGAAATAGCTGAATATTTTAGAGCATCTTTATCTTCTTTTTTCTCTTTTAAATACTCTTCTAATCTATCGATTTCTTTTCCTGTTGCTTCTATATAAAAAAGCTCTTTTTTTGAGCTCGATAAATAAAAATACGATCCCTTTTTTTTCTTTTTTAGAGCCTTTTTATCAAACCCTATATAAAAAGATACAATTTTAAAAAGAGCATTAAAAAAAGACTTTTTAAATCTTAAATGAATAGGCTCATCTTTTTTTGTAATATAAAAAAAAGCAGCCGCTAGATGCTCACAAAAGCCTTGAGCTTCTTGAGTTTTGCAAGAACAAAAAGCATCTAAAATATTTTTATCTTTATCGATTTGTAAAAATGGCCACAAGCTTGTCTTTAATTTAGGATCTCTAACTTGAGTTTCATAGATATTATCAGAAAAAATTATATCTTTTATCTGATTATCACTTAAAAGTTTCTTGCCATCTTTTTCGAATTTTTGAAGTAGTTTTATAAATTCCATCTACGGCAATTTTTTAAAATTTTTTGTATATATTATAATAAATAGCACTTTTAGGAAATTATATTCAAAAAAAGATTCTTTAAAAAAAACTTTCTCATCTTCTTTTAGAAATCATTTTTGGTTTTATCCACTAATAGAATCAAGATATCCTCTATAAGCAAAGACAGGCTCTGATGTTAGTTTGATTTCATCTTTTTCGATATTCGTTTTTATCTCCCCTCCCTTATATCGTAAAATAAGCTCTTCTATATTTTTATTTTTTAAAAAGTGAGTATAACTAACAGCTAAAGCTCCCGTAGAACAGCAGAGAGTCTCGTTTTCAACACCTTTTTCAAAAGTTCTAACTTTTATAGTCCTTTCATCTATAACTTCACAAAAATTAACATTTATTCCACTTGGCTCAAACTCTTTTAAATTTCTTATTTTTTTACCAATTTTAAAAACATCAACTCTATCAATATTTTTTAAAAAGATAACCCCATGAAAAACCCCTGAGTTTAACATTTTTAAATCATATCTAGTATCACCTAAACTTATCTTCATGCTCTCTTTTAAAATTTTTGGGGGTTTAGATATAAATGAGATTTTGTTTTCATCTACAAAAGTTTTATAAATCCCCACTTTCGTCTCAATTAAAAATGAATAATTTTTATCTATGAAATCATAGATAAACTTTACCAAGCTGAGTAGTCCATTTCCACACATGAAAGCCTCTTTCCCATCACTATTAAAAATCTTCATTTTAAAATCAGCTACTAAAGATTTTTGAAGTAAAATAAGACCATCAGCTCCAATAGAGAATTCTCTTGTGCATAGCCTTTGAACTATTTTAGGGTTTTTAGATAGATAATCAAACGATTTATCTAGACTCTCTAAAATAATAAAATCATTGCCATTAGAGTTATATTTGAAAAATTTTATCATCTACTCTAGATCTTTAAAAGATCCTACAACTTTATCAATAAGACCAAATTCTTTCGCTTCAATAGGGCTCATCCAATTATCTCTATCAATCGCTTTTTCTATATCTTTAGGATCTTTTCCAGTAGCATCAGCATATATAGTTACAATCATTTCTCTTGTTTTTAACATCTCTTTTGCTTGGATATCTAAATCTGTAGCTTGTCCTCTTATCACTCCTGAGATCAAAGGCTGGTGGATCATAATCCTAGAATTAGCCGTTGCAAATCTCTTTCCTTTTTCAGCTACTAAAGAAAGTAGTGATCCCATGGAAGCCGCGAGCCCTGTTACTAAAGTATAAACCGGGCATGTCAAAAGTTTGATATTATCCCAAATAGCAAAACCAGAATCTACTGCACCACCTGGTGAGTTAATAATAAAAAGTATTGGCTTTTTATTATCTAAAGTCTCTAAATACCAAAGTTTTCTGATAATTTCTTTTGCTGAATCTTGATCTACAGCGTCTGATAGAAAAATTCTTCTTCTATTTAAAATACTCTCTTCAATTTTATCATCTATAAATTTATTTTTATCATCTGTAGCCATAGTTATTAACTCCTCTTTATCTTAAATAATACAAATGTAAGCTTCTCTTTTCAAGAGATAAAATATATCAGCTGAAATAAATTAGATTAATAAAAAAAAGATTGCAGTTTTAAAACTGCAATCTTTTAATTTCTTAGGATTATTCGATTATTTTATTCTGGATTTATAAAACTGTCATAGTTGATCATTCTACAACTGTGTTGCTTTGTGATGACATATTATTTGTCGACTTTTTATATATTTTTTATGTTTTTCAAAAAATCATAAAAACCATTTAAAAAATTAAATGCTTTTGCTGTTGATGATTGGGTCATTTTCATCAGATTCTTTTCTTTCTTTTATATATTTATGAATATTATAACCGGCAAGTAAGCCTACTGAACCACCAGCAATACTACCTATTGCTATCAACCCATAATTAAGAGTAAATATTCCCACAGCAATTAATGAAACAGCCACTACTGCAGTGAATAATTTAGCCTCAGCTTTAATAAATCTATATTCATTTTTAATACTCTCATTTCACCATAACATTCATCTTTTTCTGCATTAACAACACTTGACTCCACCATTCTTTCTAATACCTTTATTCTTTCTAATACCTCCATTTCTAAAGCTTCGTAACGTTTAATTTTATTCTGAATTCGTTCTATTTCACTTTCATTTAAAACTTTTTTAGCTAAGTTATGATCATTGCTTGTTTTAACATTAGGAGCAAAACTTACGCTTCTTCTAACTGACATTTTTACCTCTTTTTATTACCAAATATTTTTATATTTATAATTACATATTATATAATAATTAGTTAATTAATATCAATAAAATTATATTATATATATAAATTTTACAAACAATCTAACGCCTTAATTACGAAAGTCTTATGAAAGAGTTTATGTAAATCTTAATATAAGCTTCAAATAGCTAAGGACTTATAATATATGTTATAAAATAAGCTCTGGGTACAGAACGAAACTATCTATCAGATTTTTTATCTCATTTTGATTTTCTGTTAAAATCGATGGATCAATATCAGCTTTTACTTTAGATGGTCCGTTAGTTTTAGGATTTATAGCAGGTTTCGAATTCTTTAAAACGTCATATATGACATCTGCAATTCTTTTCATCTCGTTTTCTTTCATACCAAGAGTTGTGAGTGCTGGAGTACCGAGTCTAATACCTGAAGTATACCAAGGACCATTTTGATCTTCAGGAATAGAGTTTCTGTTAACTGTGATGTTAGCAGATCTTAGGGCTGTTTCAGCTTGTCTACCAGTTAGTTTAAAGCTAGTAAATACATCCATAACAACTAAATGATTATCGGTTCCATCAGTTAGGATTTTTATACCATTTTCCATAAGATGATTAGCTAGAGCTTTTGCATTTTTTACGATTTGAGATGAATAGTCTTGAAAGTCTTTGGTATTAGCTTCTTTAAAAGCTACAGCTTTCGCTGCCATTACATTTGGCATAGGACCTCCTAAAACAAGAGGACATCCCCTATCTATAGTCTCTTTATATTCATCCTTGCAAAGGATAAGCCCGCCTCTCGGTCCCCTTAAAGTTTTATGAGTAGTAGAGGTTACTATATCAGCAAAAGGAATAGGATCGAAATCTTTTGTGAAAACTTTTCCAGCAACAAGTCCTGCAAAATGAGCCATATCTACCATTAGAACTGCTCCTACAGTAGACGCTATCTCTTTTAATTTAGCAAAATCTAATTTCCTAGAATAAGCAGAATAACCAGTTAGAAGTATTAAAGGTTTTATCTCCTTTACTTGAGTCTCTAATTTTTTATAATCTAAAAGATGAGTTTTTGGATCTACATCATAGGTATATGATCTCATGAATTTTGAAGATATATTGAGTCTATAACCATGCGTTAAATGTCCACCTGAGTTAAGTGACATTCCTAAGAGTTTTTGATTAACTAAAAGTTGACGAACTTTTTCATACTCTTCTTTTGTTAGCTCCATTGCACTTTTTTTTGAAAATTTTTCAACTTCCTTATTCTGGATTTTTTGAACTAAAATAGACCAAAGAGCAACTAAATTAGCGTCAGAACCTGAGTGAGGCTGAACATATACATGATCTGCATTAAAAAGTTTTTTAGCCTCGTCGATAGCAAGCTGTTCTATATTATCAACATTATCGCAACCAGCATAGAACCTATGCTTTACATATCCTTCTGAATATTTATCTGTTAAAAGATTACCCATTGCAAGCTGAGTCGCTAGAGAGGAAAAATTCTCTGATGCTATTAATTTTAGATAGGATCTTTGATCTTTTAACTCTTTTAAAATATCTTCAGCTACTTGAGGATAAATTTCATTTACACTATCTAAAGATGCAAAAAAAGCTATCGCTTTTTTACTTCGGTTTTCTTTTTTGACTTTTTCAAAATAATTGCTTAGATAATCCATAACCAAAATCCCTTTTTGATTAAATGAATAATATCAAATTTAATTTATATGAGCATTTGATTTTTTTATTCTCTTAAGATATTTATTTTTATTTCCTTTTCCAGAGGGAAATAAAATGGTTTATTTTTGACAGATTTGTGGTTTTTTCATGGCTCTTTTTGACAATTTTATAAAAAAACTCTCCATCGGAAAACGAGGAGAGTTCTAAATTTTATTAAATTCAATGAAACTTAAGTATCATATTTTTGTTACAAATACATTTTGAAAAATTAATTATAAAAAAAACATCTAAGATTTTATCTTAGATGTTTTTTTTATTTAAATGGGAATCTATCATTAATAGGCGATCTATCAAATAGATTTTGTCCCTTATTTTCTTGTCCAGCAACTTTTAAAGGCTTTCCTTTTGAATCTGCTAGTTCTCGAGGTGTTTTTCCAGTTTCACCTTTTATATTTAAATCAACATTTTTGGCCAATAGCCTTCCAATTAAATCTTCATCATTTTTTTCAATCGCTACATGTAAAATAGTATTTTGATAAGCAATTCTCCCCTTATCTATTGCATAACACACAAGTTCACTAAGTTCTTCTTGACTCGCTTTAGAAAAAAGATAATCTCTGATTTCAGAAGATGTAATGTTTTTCAATGCAACATGCATTATCAATTCATTTAATGGATAATCTCTACTCTCTTGGTCTATTTCACGAAATTTTTTAACCAAGATTGGACTATCTAAATGCATTGCTATTATAACTAATGGAGCATTATTTTTTTTTGTAAAAAAACGTCTCTCATAACACTTTAAAGCTGTTTCTTTTAACTGCTCAAAGTCTGGCTCTTGTTCAATACCACTCATTAATACGTTAAAATTGGGACGTTGCAAAAATGGCACTACTCTTAAAACATCTGATGACATTATTATCTCCTTATTTTTTAAAAATATATTTATAGATGGCTTTATATATCTTTATTTATTATATTAACTATCATTATACTAAATAATTTAATTAAAAGAAACAAATATCTAAACTATAAAGTAAATATTTTAATAATATTATTATATAAAATATTTTACTTGAAGATATGGGATAAAAATATTAAAATAGTCAACAAACCATTAAAAATCAAGATTTAAGACAACATTAAGGGGTTAAAATGCTATCAGCACTTAAACGTATCTTAGAGCTTCAAGACCTAGATATGAAGATGTTAAGGCTTATGGGAGTCAAAAAAGAAAGACTTTCCGAGCTAGAGCATATTGCAGCTTTAAGAAGAGATCTAAAAAAACAGCAAAATGAAAAAGAAGTCGAAATCGAAGAGCTTAACAAAACTATTTTTACACAAGAAAACTCTATATCAGAGATTAAAGAGAAGCTAAAAAAACTAGAAGCAAAACAGAGCGCTATTAAAAAAGTTGAAGAGTTTAATGCTCTTACACAAGAGATGAGCACACTTGAAAGGCAAAGAGTTAATACAGTGCAACAAACTTCAGATCTAATAGATAAAAAACATGCAGAAGAAGAAATTTTAGAAAAAATAAAACAGAGTTTGATTTCATCAGAAGGGAGCTCTAAATCTTTAGAAGAAGAGATTGTAAATAACATCAATCTTATAAATAAAGAAGGTAAAGAACTTAAAGGGAAAAGAGATGTCTTATCAAAAGATGCAGATTTAGATGTATTAAAGATATATGAAAAACTACTGAGAAATAAAAAAGATCGAGTTATCGTTCCTATGGAAAACAGAACTTGCTCAGGTTGTCATATAGCTTTAACAGCGCAACATGAAAATTCTGTTCGAAAGGGAGAGAGATTAATTTTTTGTGAGCACTGCTCTAGAATACTTTTTTGGCAAGAGAGCGAAGATTTAGAAGGTCTCGCTGTTGCTACAAAAAGAAGAAGAAGAAGAAAAGCTTTAAAATCATAAATTTTTTAAGGGAAAAGCATCTAGTCGCTACTTTTAGTAGAGGAAAGTCTGGACTTTATAAAAGACGATGCCAGAGAAAATCTGGGAACTGCAAAGTTACGGAAAGTGCAAAAGAGACCAAAACTTCTAATTTTTAGAAGGGTGAAAAGATTTTTTTTAAAATCGCTTTAGAGTAATCTAAAGTTGTTGTAAACCCCATCGAAAGCAAGACTATGTTATGAGTAAGCGTATCTTTTCGCTAAAGCTCAATGGTGAGTCGCTTGAGGATTTTGGTAACAAAATCCCTAGATGAATGACTAGAAAAACAAAATCCGGCTTACGCTTTTCCCTACTTTTTAAAAGTCTACAGTTAATCTAGCAGTGAGTCCGTGCATTAAAAACATACCAGAGTTAATTCTAGCTATTTGTTCAGTTGTTAAAGCATTTGCGTTTGTAGAACCTGTTGGTCTAATTATTTCATGTACATTGAACCAACCATTTAGTTCATAACCTGCAAAAATCTCCATTCTAGCACAATCAAAAGACTTTTGATAAGAAGGTCCTACATAAGCATCTACATTATATGCTCCACGATATTTAGAGTATCTTATATCCTGGAGTTCAACTCCGCTGGTATCTGCTGTAATTCTACCATAATTTTTATGTCTTCCAACTAAAGGAGCGGTAGATAATTTTCCTGTTAAATAAAAGTTATTTCCCCAAAACCAATCGATATCTAATCCGAGTCGAAAACCAATACCTATAAATCGCCATTTGTTGAAAATTCTCTCAGATAGAGCATTTGTATCGGTATATGTAACATTGAATCTCTGTTTTATTCTGCCACCTGTAAAACCCCCGAAAAGACGAAGTCTAAGATGGGGGTTAGTAATAAAAACTCGAGAGACTAAAACATCACCTAGTTCATGATTTAATTTTAATTTGCTAGAAGCTGATTGAAGCTCAGCTCCTAAAATAGCATTTTGAAAAAAAGCACCGACTAAAGGCTCCGCTGCTACATCAGTTCTATTTTCTGAATCAGATCCAGTTATTCTCATCCAAGTAAACTGTCCGTATAACTGCCAAAAATCAGGAGCATTATACCATCCAAATGCTACTCTAAATCCAGGATCATAATCATAATCAGCAATTTTATAATCACCAAGTCCATATGTGGTTCCGATACCTACAGTTGCTGATTGGTTATACTGAAAAGCATATTCTAGTGCGCCAGCATCTGCTCTCCAATATAAAAGCTCACCATTTGCAAATACTACACAATCATCTTTTCTAAAAAGATTAGAATCATCAAAACATGGATCTTTAGTTGGAGATGGACAACAAATATCAGCAAAAGAGCTACTTGTTAACCCTAAAAATAATACTGATGCTAAAAAAAATAACTTTTTCATATAAAATACTTCCATTTTTTTTCAAACTTATCTAACTTTTTTATACTATTTAACAGAAAAAAATTAAAACAAAATTAAAAAAAAAAAATTTATGACATCAAAAATTTTAAACTCTCCAATTTCTTTATCTACTACAAATGGAAATTTTCCAAAAAAAATTCCTTCAATTAACGACTCTTTTAAGAAGAGTTTTCAAAAAGTAAAAAATTTTGCAAAACTACTTTTTGAAAACACAATTTTTCAAATCTCTCTATTGGGAATATCTAGTCTTTCTTTCTTTGCTGCTTGTATAAGCATTGGATCGACAAGTTTTTTAATAGCTACATTAGTATCTACTATTGCTTTAGCTATATTGATAAAGAAAAAATTTTCTAACTTTATTTATGAGCTATCGACTACAGATAGTTTTATTAGACAAAAAAAATTTAATAAAAGATGGCCTTGGTTTAATCAAATTACCAAAAACATTTTTCTAGGAGCGGTTCCTTTAAAAAATTTAAATCATGAAAAAATTTTTATAGAAAAAAACATAACCTCTATTTTAAGTATTATCGAAGAAAAAGAAACTACAAAAAAAACAATTTTCACAACTCCAATAAATTTATCTTATTGGAAAAAAAACAATTTTTCTCATTTGCATATTTCCATAAAAGATAGATATCCTATCTCAAAAGATAAGCTTCAAAAAGCTGCTGATTTTATACAAAGAGAAGTTTTAAATAATAAAAAAATATATGTTCACTGCACAGCCGGTAGATCTAGAAGTGCAATGGCAATAATTGCATATCTTTTGAAATATAAAAAAATGGATTTAAAAGAAGCTTTTAGATTTATGAAATCAAAAAGAAGAGTTCTTTTTATAAACTATTCTCAAAGAATTGCTCTAAAAGTTTTTAGAGATTCTCTTCTAACAAGCTCTTGCAAGTGATGCTTTTTTCTCCTCAAGGATTTCACCGATTTTTAATATATTGATATTTGAGTTTTTTTAGCATTGCAAAATATGGATCTTCTACCCTCTCTGCTCCCATTCTAAATGCTAAATAATGCATAGGAATAACAGTTTTAGCTTTTAAAACTTTTGTAGCCTCAAAAAAAGAATCTATCCCCATATGCATGTCTTCTTCATCTTCTGGGGCAATGGGAAGAAGAGCATAATTTAAAGTGTTAAACTTTTTATTTATGCTCTGAAATACTTCGTTTGATTTCGCTGTATCTCCTGAATGATATAGAGTTTTATTATTAGCTTTAATCACCCAACCACACCAAAGAGTTTCATTTCCTTTTAAAACTTTTTTGTTAGATTTAAAAATTGGTTGAGACCAATGAAAAGCAGGCGTTGATGTAAAATTTATTTGTTTTTCATCTTTTTTTGAAAAAACTTCATCAAACCAATTAAGCTCTATAACATTTTTAAATCCTAAGTTTTCAATAATTTTTTTTAAGCCAAGAGGTACTAAAATAGTTGGCTGATATTTTACAAAATGTTTTAGAGTATTTTCATCTAAATGATCAACGTGGTTATGAGATATCAAAATAGTATCTATTTTAGGTAGATCTTTTAGATTTATTCCTGGTTTAGTATACCTTTTAAAACAAGGAGATACAAAATCACTAAAAACTGGATCTATTAAAATATTTTGCCCATTTACTTGAACAAAAAAACTAGAATGACCAATCCACTGAATTTTAAAATTATCACTTATGAGTTTTGGCTCATCTTTTTTAATAAACTTATTTAAATCTACCTTACTCCCCTTTTTAAAAGTTCCAGGAAATAAAAGATAAAAATTTCTGAAAAAGACTTTCCAATAACTTTTTTTATACTCCAAATTGTTATAGAAAAATTCCCCGTCTTTATATGGTTTTAAAAGATTTGAATCTTTGTTTTTTAGAGTTAAATAATCCCAAGATCCATTAACCCTTGAGCCGAGTTTTACACTAAGGTATTTTTTTCTTAGAAAATCAACTTTTTGAAATGCTATTTTTTCTTTTTCTGTTTTTGGTATAAATATTTCAACACCTCTTAAGGTGTTTTTAATAGTTATACACATCACAGTTCAAGAATTGGGTAAAGAGGCGCCGATAGCTTGAAAACAATCTCTTACTTTTCTTGAAAACTCCTGTCCTAAAATTGATAGTGGATCAATGTTTGAAACACTACTCAGAAAGCCAAAAATCGCTTGCCTAAAGTCATCAAAATATTCATAATAAGTGTTATAAATCACTCTTTGCTTTAACCATTTCCAGAGTCTTTCTATTGGATTTAAATTAGGACTATAAGGTGGTAAAAAATGAAGCTGTATTTTAGATCCTTCTAAATAGTTTTTTACCGCTTGGTTTTTGTAATATCTAGCATTATCTAAAAAAATATGAATCCTTCTTTTTTCAGGATATGCTTTTTCTATTTTATCCAAAAATGAAATGGTTGCTTGAGCATTTAACATCGGATCTTCTTGAAAATGAACTTTTCCCTCTATAATATCAACAGCTCCGGAAATGTTAAATCTTTGTCTTCCGGTATTTGAACAAATCTCTTTTCTAAATCCTTTTTTGATCCAACCATATGAAAGCTGTGTATTGTGAGTGGGATGTACTCCATCACCAAAACAAATTGTTTCATCGTATTTTAAATTTTGTTTAAATTTAAAATACTCAGCAATCCATATTTCTTGAAGTTTTTTATCGGCTTTTCCAGGAACTATTGAAGGTTTCTTATATGAAAAATTATTTCTTTTTAACCAGTCACACATGCCCGCTACGCTATAAACTATCCCGAAAACAGACTCTACATATGCAGCAATATCTTTGGTGTAGAGATAAGTATGAGAGTGTAAGTGAGCTATTAGTTTTTGACTTTGTTTAAAAGAGAACTTCTCTTTTGAGCCCCCATTTTCAGGTTTAAGCTTTTTTGAAATTTGGTAATCTTGAAGATGTTTTCTAAGCATCTCTTCGGAAAGCAGCAAAGCTTCTGCTATCTGCATCCATGTCCAACCTTTATCTCGTAATAAAACAGCTTTAATCCGATCACAGACTCTTTTATCGCGTTCTTTTTTATGTTGCTTTAGTAAAGAAGTTCTTTCTTCATCTATTAAAAAATTTTTTATATAAAAAATTTTATAAAACTTGGATATTTATTGTAAAAGGTTTTTTTTAATCTTCACTCCCGAGATGTATATATGAGTGGTAATAAGTATAGAGATATTACAGAAATTTCTAGGATATTAAAAACTCTAGCAAAAGAGCTTAATATTACTATTCTTTGTGGCTCTCAGCTTTCAAGGAAAGTAGAAGAAAGAATGGGACATAGACCATTAATGACTGATCTTCCAGAATCAGGTTCTCTAGAAGCAGATGCTGATATTTTGATGTTTCTTCTGAGAAGAGAATATTATGATCCTTATGACAAGCCTGGCCACGCAGAACTTTTAGTTTCTAAAAACCGTCATGGTTCTATAGGGTCTGTTAATTTAACCTTTAGAAAAGAGATAGTAAAGTTTGAAAATTATGCCCCGCTCGATGAAAAACTTTTAGAAGATAATTTTTAGGATATAAAAGATTTTTTTACTATTTACCGATGGGTTTTAAAAGATTTACTTAAACATATTTATGAGATCAAAAATAGTCGTTGTAAATACTTAATCCAGTTCTTCTATTTGGTTCTCGATACTTAACCTCATACTAAGCTCTTGATTTTTTAAGTGAATTCGAGATAAAGGAAGTAGGATATTTCCTTTATTGTCTCCTTTTTTGATAAACAAGGTTCGTAAAGCTCCCTTAATACCATTTCTAAAAAATAATAGTTAAAAAACTTTATTTTTATTTTTCCAATGTAGGAACGGTTTTAAAATTATTTTTGATAACTAATTTTTAGAAATGGTATTACTACTTAGCCCTTACACTACTTAAAAAATATTTCCTAAAAAAGTTTCTTTGTTTTAAGATGTTTGCATAAATTCTAACATTTTAGAAAAGGACATAAAAATGAAAGCAATACAATCCCAGTCAAATTTTCGAAATGCTATTTCAGAAGATATAGAAGATGCTGTATCTGGCGAACTAATGACAAAAGCTGTTACGATTGTCCCTTGTGGGCATGTTTTTAACGAAGATACCGTTGTCCAGATTTTAGCCCGCAATAAACTCTGTCCGCTCGATAGGCAACCGATAGACAGGTATATTCCTAATTATACCATACGCAACCTTGCTGAAACGACCTCCTCTCCTCCTTTAGAAGAAGAAAGTTATAGCGCCGAAGCAGAATCTTATTTTTTACAAGGGAAAAAAGCATCTGAAACAGGAGATATGGAAGGAGCTATAGAAGCCCTTTTAGAAGCGCTCAAATTAAGCCCCCGTTACGAAAAAGCTCAAGGTTATCTTGAATTTTGCCTGCAAAAAGCTCACCCACAAAGATCATCGCTAGGCTCTGTTGAAAGCGTTAGGGGAAAGGGAGAAAGGGAAACGTCGTGTGATAAAGAAACCTACATCAACCTCTTACTCTGTTTATTAGAAGAACCCGCCATCACAAGCAATCCTTCTTTATGTCAGCTCTTAGGGAACGAAGTCGAACAGCTTATAAACCAAGAAAGTGAAGAACTGATCAAAAAATCACTTGAAAAATACCAATGGACAAAGAGGTTATTTATAGATCAAAAAGTAAGCCAATTTGTTGTTGAAAAACTCCAGCAATTATCTGTTTCTTCACCGTCTTTGCAAAGAGTTCACCATCCTTTATCTTCTCAGGTCTCATCTAAGCCTCAATCACAATATGATTTGGCCTTGAAATTCAAGTTAGGAGCTGATCAAGGACATGCCTCTGCTCAATACAATTTAGG
>JAAKFV010000023.1 GCA_011064875.1 Candidatus Anoxychlamydiales bacterium
TATTTTTTTTGATAAGCTTTGAATCTGAAAATATTTTTTATTTTTTTACCAAAATCTTCTCTAAAAAGAACTAAAGATATTGTAAAAAAATAGGGGAAGCCTTTTGAAAAAGAGCTTTAAAAATTTATTGGTTTTTTTCTATTGCAGTAAGTGTAGCTTCTGTCTCTAACATATCTAAAAGATAGTACTGCAAAACTTTAAGTACATACTTAGGTGTATTGTATACGCCAGCTGTAGTAAAAACAACTTCTAATGAAGTTTTGTTTTGGGCATTAAGTGCAATAAGTACATAAGTAAGCGGAATATCTTGCTCAGTTTTAGGAACAATCCATACATCAAATTGCTCATTAAATAGAGTTACTTTTTCTGGGCTTTCTATAACATGAAAATACTGAGTTAAATCTTCTGGATCGTCTTTAATTTGATCTAAATCATCTAATAGATTTAGTTCATGCAAAAGTGCTAAATCAACATTAACAATACCATCGTGCGCTAAATCCACAAGATTGGGCATATACTGTTCATATAACTTTTCTATTTCATTCGGGTTGAGCATGAATTAAACGCCTCCATATAATTCTTCCCCTAAACATAGTTTAACTATTTATAATTACTAGTGTCAAGAATTGCTTTTTTTATTTTATTAAAATGGCTGGTATCTTATTGGTTTTTAAAGCTTTTTACTTATAAAAAAATAAAGCGTAAATCTATTTAAGTTAAATTAATAACTTGTAATTAGAAAAAAATCGGATATACTGAAAGTGTTGCTCAGGAGCTGGATAGATGATTAAAGCGTTTATTGTTTTTTGTGTTTTTGTCTCAATTCTACATTCAAAACCTTTAGAATTAGATATTAACGCAAAAAATGCAATCTTGATAAATGCGGAAAATGGTGCGATTCTTTTTGAAAAAGAAGCTTATAAAAAGGTATATCCAGCGAGCTTGACTAAGGTGTTTACAACTTGGTATATCTTAGAGAATTATAAAGATAAATTATCTAAAACTATTAAAGCTTCAAAAAGTGCTCTCGAGATTGTTCCTCCTGAAAAAAAAATCACATCGAACTACTTATTAAAGCCTTATATATTAGAAACGGATGGTGCAGGTTTTGATATTGTTAAAGAAGAGGTTCTTACACTTGATGATCTATTACATGGAATAATGTTAGTCTCTGCATGCGATGCATCTAATGTAGCTGCAGAGTGTGTCGCAGGTTCTGTTGACTCTTTTATGAATGAATTAAATTCATATATCAAAAAAAATGGGATTGAAGATACTTATCTTTGTAATCCACACGGCCTTCATATGCCAGAGCATGTCTCAACTGCATATGATGTCTCTAAAATGACGAAACTAGCAATTAAAAATGAAGACTTTTTAAAAATTTTTACTTGTAAATTTTATATAAGGCCTAAAACAAATAAACAAAATAAAAAAGAGATCGTTACTAATAATAAGCAGTTAAAGCCAACGGAGCATTTTTATAAATATGCTATTGGAGCCAAAACAGGTTATCATGCTAAAGCTAAATATAATTTAATGAGCGTTGCAAAAAAAGATGATAGAACTTTGATAGCTGTAGTTTTAGGCTGCTCAAATTCAGATGTTAGATTTGAAGATACAAAAAAGTTATTCAACATTGCTTTTTTAGAAAAAAAAGAGAAAAAAATAGTTTTTGATAATAAAAAGATTTTTCAAGCAAAAATTTTTGGTAGCTCAAAAATTTTAAAATCAAAATTGAAAAAGGATTTTTCTATAGATTATTATCCATCAGAAGAAAATTCTTTAAATGCTTTTGTTATATATGATGATCTTAAAGCTCCAATTAAGAAAGATCAAAAAGTAGCGATAATTGAGATAAAAACTAAAGATGGAAAATTAATAAAAAAAGAAAATATCTATGCGACTCAAAAGGTTAGAAGAAATTTTTTCACATTTTTAAAAGAGCTTTTTGTAAAGAGCTAAAAAATTATCTAAACTCAAATTTTCAGCTCTAACATTTTCATCTATTTTTAAATCATCAAAAATCTTTAGGATTTTTTCTTTAGAACTAAAAATTTTTATCAAAGATAAAAGTTTTTTTCTCCTTTGAGAAAAAGCTGTTTTTATAAAGTAGAGAAATTTTTCTATATCAATATCTTTTTTTGTAGCATCTAGAAAATTATTTTTTATTTTTAATTCTAAGATAACTGAATCAACTTTGGGTTTTGGGAAAAAACATTCTCTTGAAATATTTGCATAAATCTTAGCTTCAGCATAAAAATTTACCAAAAGAGAAAAAAAACCGTATTGCTTAGAATCTTTTTTAGATAAAATCTTTTCCGCCATCTCTTTTTGTATTATTAAAATAATTTTTGAGAATAGAAAATGGTGTTTTAAAAGTTTTGTAATTATAAAAGATGTTACGTGATAGGGAACAGAGGATATAACTTTTATTTTTTTATCTAATTTTTTATAAATATCTAAATCAAATTTTAAAAAGTTTTCATTATAAACTTCTAAGTTATCAATTTTTTGATCTTTTAAATTTTTAGCAAAAGTATCGTCTAGTTCTATAGCAATAACTTTTTTTGCCTTTTTTATAATCTCAAAAGTTATGACTCCTGGTCCCGATCCTATCTCCAATACAACGTCATCTTTTGAGATATCAGATGCTTTTAGAATTTTATCCAAAATGTTTTTATCGATTAAAAAATTTTGAGAAAGAGTTTTTTTTGGTCTTATCTTGTGAAAAGATAAATAATCTATAAGATCTTTTGGTTTATATAGAGTGCTCATTCAAAAGTGAAAGGACAAAAATCTTTAGAACTAATTTTGTTTTCAACTAAATATTCTTTTTTTAGTTTATTGAAAAAATTCTCTCCAACATGTCCTAGCTCTTTTTCAATTAATTTTGTTTTTAATTCATTAGATATTTCATCAAATGTTTTAGCTTCAATTTTTTCTAAATCTTTTAAATAAAATATTCTAGAAATTTGTTTGTTGTTTATTCTACTTACTTGAGATGTGATATCGCTAAATTCATTTTTTTTCAAATCTTTTAAAATAGTTTTATGGGACACAGATAAATCTTTTGAGCTTGTCTTATATAAATTGGAAACATTGATCGTAGAGTTTTTATAATCTTTTTCTATTCCTTTTAAAGTATCTTCTAACTCTTTTGGATCTTGGTTTTTCTCTTGTAGTAAAAGATGGACCTCATTTGCTGCTAAGTTAGCTAGCTTATTGTCATCACACCTAATAGAAATAACATTATATGAATAAATCTCTTGAGATGGAGTTTCTTTTAAATATAACTGATACGAGTTTTTTATTTTACTAGGAGTAATATTTTGCTCTGCTTTCGATCTTACAAAATAATATACCATCCTGTGAATGACCATCTCATCTGATAGCATTTTTTGAGCTTCTTCTAAAGTAAGATTTTGCTTTTGGATATTCGATATTATATTTGGGCCATATCTGTTTTCCATCTCTTCTTTTAACTCAGCATCTGAGATTGTAAACTCCCTTTTTTTTGCATCTAGCAAAATAAGCTCATTATTAATTACCTCATCTAATACTTGAAGCCAACCTGATTGATAAAATTGAAATCTAGCTGATTTAGAATCTATAAGATCAGTAAAGGATCTCTCAAACGCGATATCTAATTTCTTTTTAACATCTAATGCTGTAATTGCTCGGTCTTCAACTTTTGCTAAAACTGTATTATTAACATTGATATTAGCATTTTTCTCCATAGGGGAGTTTCTATAATCATTTGCATTTAAAATTGGCGAGAAAGCTATAAGAGGTATTAAAAATTTAATAAAAAATTTCATTGATATTTTCAGCTCTATTTTACTTCTATATATATTAACAAAAGATAGAATTTTATAAAAACAAAACAAATTTAACTAATTTCTTGAAGTTTCTTTTCTTGTTATATAATTAATAATAAGATGTTTAGGATAACAGATGATAAAATTTATATAAATGATAAATATTATGGATCTATTTTAAAGTGGAAATTAAATATTGATCAAATGGTAACTTCAATTAAAACAAAAAAAATGAAACAGATTATTATTTTGCTCATGAAGAGAGTTTTGATTCAAGATATGAAGAATTTGTATTAATAAGAAAATAAGATATTAAAGCTTTGTTGTGGTCAACATTCTAGTGTAAACAGTTAATCTGCAAACCCTTAAAAACAAGGGTGCTTAATTTAAAAATATTTGTATAGCTTTTGAAAATGATGATTAGCTCCTCACTATATTGGTATATTCCATTATAGTGAGAGTAAAATAAGGTTTTATAGATGTTTATTGGACGCAAAGATGAGTTAGAAAAACTGAAAAATTTAATGAAGAAAAAGACATCGATTTTGGTCAATTTTTAGAATGACACCTTGGCTATCCTTGTGGATGAATTCACTTCAAGTTCAGCTGGAAAAAAAATGTAACTAAACCAGTTATAGCTCCGAAAAACTCTTTAAGACGAAGACTTTTCAGTTTTTTACAAGAACACATGCAAAAAAACCATCATGAGAATTTCTCAAAGGAAAAGAAAAAAACTTATCTTCAATCTTTAGATTATATTTTTTTATAAAATATTCAACTTGTTCTTCATTCTCTTCAGGAAAAATAGAACAAGTAATATATACAATTTTTCCATCATTTTTTAAAAAACTATATGTTTTATCAAAAATTTCTCTTTGTGTAGCTTTTAAATTCTCTAGATCATTTAAGTTAAATCTCCATTTGAGATCAGTGTTACGACGTAAAGTGCCAGAACCTGAGCAAGGAACATCCAAAATTATCCAATCCATTTTTTTGTTTATCTTATTTAAATCTTTTGTAGTCTTTATTTGAAAATTTTCAATGCCTGCTCTTTTAAATCTTTTTTTTGCCTCTAATAGAATGCAATCTCTGATGTCGTGAAGATAGAGTTGACCTGTTTTTTTCATTTTATGAGCTATCGCTAGAGTTTTACCACCAGATCCAGAGCAGTAATCTAAAACATGATCTTTAGGTTTTGGATCTATTAAATCAGCGACTATTTGAGAGCCTTCATCTTGGATTTCAAAAAACCCTTTTTTGAACTCATCGGATGTAAAAAAATTGATTTTTTTATTAAAAATTATCCCATAAGAAGATTTTGAGCATTTTTTGATATCATATTTTTTATTTAAAATATCAAAAAGCTCATCTCTTGATATTTTTAAAGGATTTGCTCTAATCGTAGTTGGCGCTACTTCATTTGAAGTTAAACAAAATTCCATTGCTTTTTCTAAAGAATAGGCTTTTTTTACCTTTTCAAAATAATCTTTTGGAAAGCTAACTTTTATATGATCTGGGATTTTTTTATCATCAAGATATCTTTTGAAATCAAAGTCTTCTAAAATCTCTAATCTATCTTCGAATGTAATGGGAGTTTTTTTACATAAAAAATCTATTAAACCATTCCATCTTATTAGTTTATATAAATCTTCGCAGATACTTTTTCTGTCTTTGGAACCGATAGATTTATGATTTTTAAAATAATTTCTTAAAAAAACATCTAATGGAAGCTTTTTTTTTGAAAATTCTTTTAAAATAGTTAAAAGATGAAACTTTCTAAATGGTATTTTCATAAATAATTTAAATTAATCTCGAAAAAGATTATATCTTAGCTTAAGGATATTATATAGAAAAATTTCAGGCCTTGTGGAGGTTAGTTTATATGAAGGGCTTTAAAAAATTTATTGCTTTAGTAGGAAGACTGCTACTTAGCGCTATTTTTATTTTATCAGCAATAAACAAAATATTTGATTGGCAAAAAACAGAAACTGGACTTATTAATCTTTTTTGTGATTGGCAGTCTTATGTTCACTTTTCATCTAGTTTGACTAAACTATTCACTGCATTAATTTCTTGGACACCAGAGATTTTAATAGTGATTACTACTTTGGAGCTGATCGCTGCTCTTTTAATATTTTTCGGGATAAAAGAGAAGTTCGGAGCTTTTTTACTGCTAGTATTTTTTGTTCCAGCAACGTTTTTGCTTCATCCTTTTTGGTTTTTAACTGGGGTTAACAAAACTTTTCAAATGGTCATGTTCATGAAAAACATAGCACTTCTAGGAGCTCTTTTGCTTTTAATGGTCTTAGGCTCTAAAATAAAAGAACCTGTAAGTATTGAAGCTATGGATCAAACATCTGATGAATCAGAAGAATAGTAAAAAATATTTAAATTTTAGCTTTTTTATATTAAGTTTTTTGATAGTTGCTTTTTCCCAGCCCGCCTGGATAGGTTATCTAGGACCAGTGGCTAGCTCTTTGGGATATTTTCTTTTTTGGTATTCAATTTATCACTTAAATAGCACAAAACTTAAAGTGTTTCTCTCTTTTGTCTGGTTTTTTTTCGTTCAAGCAATTTGGCTATCTTGGTTTACTTCAACAAAATATCAAGGAAAGCTTATTTTAGTAGTTTACGCTTTTTTAATTTTTTCGTTTGCTCTGCAGTTCTCTATTGCTTCATATATCTTTTTAAAAAATAAAAAATTCTCTTTTTTTAAAATCTTTTTAGTAGCATCTGTTTGGACAATCTTTGAATGGTCTAGACTTTTTTTTATGTCCGGGTTTCCTTTCAATCAAGTAGGCCTAGCTCTTTCAAATTACCATATCTCGTTGCAGTTAGCATCCATCATCGGGATATATGGACTTAGTTTTTATGTGATTTTTGTAAATCTAACAGCCTTAAAAGCTATTATAGATAAATCTTTCAAAGTTGGAATTTTATGGGTAATTTTAGCCTTTTTTCCGTATCTTTATGGATATTTTCATGAAAAGATCTATGAAAAAAAGTTCGAGCTCTCGAATAAATTAAATGTCTGCTTAGTTCAAACGGCTCTTCTTCCAGAAGAAAAAGTCTTAACAAAAAATTATTTCGATCATTTTATCTCTCCGATGTATCAATGGCAAAGAATTATTAATTTTATAAATCAAAAAAAAATTGATGATTTAGATCTAATTGTTCTTCCAGAAGCCGCTTTGCCTTTTAGCGCAAATGATCATTTCTATCCTTTTGAAAAAGTCCAGCTTCTTTTTTCACAAAAGTTTGGTGAAGATGTTTTAGCTAAACTACCTATTTTAAAAGAACCATTTGCAAGACAATATAAAGATGATTGGTATGTATCTAATAGCTACTTTGCAAAAGCTCTTTCTAATATCTATCAATCTGAAATAGCAATAGGTTTTGATGATTTTGATCAAAAAATTGATAAAAGTTACAATGCAGCTTTCTATTTTAGTCCCAAATTGGATACTTACAAAAGATATGAAAAACAAGTTTTAGTCCCTATGGGTGAATATATTCCCTTTTCATTTTTAGCTAAAATAGCTTTAAAAAAATATGGAATAGCTTCTTCTTTTACTAAAGGAGATGAATCAAAAATATTTTCAGATAAAAATTACGCTTTTTCAATTTGCTATGAAGAGACTTTTTCAAACATTATGAGAAAAGCTAAAAATAAAGGAGCTAAATGTTTTGTTAACTTAACAAATGATGCTTACTTTCCTAAATCTAAACTTTTTAGACAACATTTTGATCATGCAAAAATTAGAGCTGTAGAAAATGGAATTCCTCTCATTAGAGCTTGCAATACGGGTATTACAGCTGTAGTTGACTCTTTTGGAAGAGTTGTTGATGCTATGTATAAAGAAGATGAAGCTGGAGCTCTTTTTGTAAAAGCTCCTCTTTTTTCATATAAAACTATTTATTCGCTTTTTGGGGATTATTTAGTAATTTTATTTAGCTCCCTCGTTATTATTTCTTATTTTATTCAACATAAAAGAAGAAATAAAAACGAGTAGATTTTTTTAATTTAATAATCAATTAAATATCATTAATTTTTAAATTAAATAAAAATCAAAATTTATAATCATGAAAAATAAAAAATATAAATATTTTTTTGATTTGGAAAATTCAAATTGTTCTTGCTCTTAAATTTTTGGTTTATTATTTTATTTACAAATGAATTACCCCTTTTTGAGATCAGGAGAAAAATTTGCTCGTTGCTAAAGACTGCTTTCAAAACACTATCAAAAATGATATTACTGTTTCTGGAATAGGGCTTTTTACAGGCGAAAAAGTAAAAATAACTATTCATCCAGCAAAGCCAAATCACGGCATTGTGTTTAAAAGAGTAGACTTGAAAGATAAACCAATTTTAAAAGCTAACTTAAATTTAGTAAGAGAGGCTGATAGAAGAACTTTAATTGGTTTTGGTAAAAGCTCTGTTCAAACTATTGAGCATATCTTGTCTGCTTTTGCAGCTTACAATATCGATAACGCTTTAGTTGAAATCGATGGATCAGAAGTTCCTGTTTTTGATGGAAGCTCAAAAACTTTTGTGGATTTAATAGAAAAAGCAAAAGTTCAAAAGCTTGATCAAAAAGCTAAAGTTTTATCACTTAATGAGCCTGTATATTTTAGTGAAAATTACATCCATTTAATAGCTCTTCCCTCAGACGAATATAAGATTAGCTTTACTTTGCATCATCCATCTAGTGATTTTTTAAAATCTCAATATTTTTCATATACAGTTGATGAAAAAACATATAAAACTGAGATAGCACCTTCTAGAACGTTCTCTGTTTACGAAGAGATTAAACCTCTTTTAGATAATAATTTAATTAAAGGTGGAAGTTTAAAAAACGCTGTTGTTATAAAAGATAATAAAGTTATGAATGAAGACGGTGTTAGATTTGAAAATGAAATGGTTAGACATAAAATTTTAGATTTGATGGGAGATCTATCTTTGATAGGAAATAGATTTTTAGCTCATATAATTGCAATTAGATCAGGCCATTTATCAAATATAAAATTTGCAAAAAAATTACTTACTTATCTTCAGGGAGGTGAGGCTTGATGAATAACAAAACTGTTATAGATCATAGAGAAATAGCTAAAATTTTGCCTCATGGATATCCTTTTTTACTCGTTGATAGAGTTGTCCACATCGATCTAGACAATAACGAAATTATTGGTCAAAAAAATGTAACGGTTAATGAAGAGTTTTTTCAAGGACACTTTCCAGATGCACCAATTATGCCAGGTGTATTAGTAATTGAAGCAATGGCGCAAACCGGTGGAATTTTAGTCTATCAAAAAGGACATATTGATAAAATTGCTGTTTTATTAAAGGTGTCTTCAGCTAAATTTAGAAGACCTATTTATCCTGGAGATGTTATTTTTATTCATGCTAAAGCAATTCATATAAGTTCAAAGGGCGGAAAGATGAAAGCAAAAGCTTTAGTTGATGAAAAAGTGTGTGTTGAAGCAGAATTAAGTTTTGCACTTGTTGCAAAAGAGAAGCTTTAAAAGAAAGAAAGAAATAAAATTGGAAACCTAAAATGTCAAATATTCATCCAAATGCTTTTGTAGAAAAGGGCGCTAAAATTGGGAAAAATGTTGAGATAGAGCCCTTCGCAGTGATTAAGAAAAATGTTACAATAGAAGATAATGTTACAATAAAATCTCATGCCTATATAGATGGTTTTACTCTAATTAAAGAAAATGCAATTATTTGGCCAGGAGCGAGTATTGGTACAAAAACTCAAGATTTAAAATTTAAAGGGGAAAAAACTTTCGTTGAAATCGGAAAGAATACAGAGATTAGAGAATACGTTACGATAAATTCTTCTTGTAATGAAAATTCAAAAGTAAGAGTCGGTGATAACTGTCTTATAATGGCGTATTGTCATATCGCTCATAATTGCGATATTGGAAATAATGTTGTAATGTCAAACTCAGCGATGTTAGCAGGTCATGTAACTATTGAAGATTTTGCAATAATCGGTGGGATGACACCTGTACATCAGTTCTCGCGTATTGGAAAATTTGCAATGGTAGGTGGTTTTAGTAGAGTATCTAAAGATATTCCTCCATATACAATAGGTGGAGGCTACCCATATAAAATAGGCGGTTTAAATCTAGTTGGGTTAAAAAGAAAAGGATTTTCATTAGATCTTAGAAATGAACTTTTTAAAGCTTTTAAATATACCTATCGTATGGGACTGAGACTTACAGAAGCACTTGAAAAAATTCAAAAGGAGCTCAAGCCCATTAAAGAGGTTTTGGAATGGATAGAGTTTTGTAAAAATTCAAAAAGAGGCCTTATCGGTTTAGAAGGTATCACTAAAAATGCCGAGCAAGAGCATCCTTTAGAAAAACTATCAGTTGTAAAATGAAAATAGTATTTTTCGGCACACCAAAATTTGCAGCAAATATCTTATCTTATCTTTTCGAAAAAAAAGTAAATATAGTAGCTCTTGTTACTCAACCAGATATTAAAAAAAATGGAAGAGAAAACTTTTCTGAAACCAAAAAAGTATCCTCTCTCTATTTAGATAAAACAGATATTTATCAGCCTGAAAAAGCATCAAATCCAGAGTTTATTAATGAAATAAAAAAATACGATGCCGATCTATTCATCGTTGTAGCTTATGGTCAGATTCTAAAACAAGCTCTTTTAGATGTGCCAAAGCAAGGCTGCATAAATGTTCATGCATCACTCCTTCCAAAATTTAGAGGAGCGGCTCCCATTCACCACGCTATTTTAAATGGCGAGAAAAAAACAGGTGTTACCATTCAAAAGATGGCAAGGAAACTGGATACAGGACCGATAATTTTGCAAAAAGAGATAGAACTTAAAGAAGATATGATTTTTACCGAGTTAGAAGAAGAGCTTTGTCTAATGTCTAAACCTCTTTTATTAGAGGTTATCGAGATGTATAAAAAAAATGATGTTCATCTACAAAATCAAGATGAATCAAAAGTCTCATATGCAAATAAAATTACAAAAGAGATGAAAGAGATTCATTTTGAGGATGATGCTAAAAAAATATATGACCAAATTAGAGCTTTTGCTAAAAAACCTGCTGCTTTTTGCAAAGTCAAAATCCACGATAATCAAAAAGAATTGAAAATTTTTGAAACAAAAATCATAGATAAAAAATTAAAGCCAAAAGAAATTTTAGTTGAAAATAGCTCAGTTTTTATAGGTTGCAAAGATAAATCTTTAGAGCTTATCGAAGTTCAGTTAGAAGGCAAAAAGAAAATGAGAGCCTCTGATTTTATGAGAGGTGCTCAAGGTAAAATCTCTTTTCTATAATTTTTGTAAAAAATATTTTTTAATCCGTTATATCTTTAATTATGTGTTTAGTTTTAGATGTATACAAATATGAAGGTTAATATTAAAATACCACTTAAAATAAAGCGTTTTTATACAATTTAAAATATTAATTATGCCGTCTATAACTTTAGCAAATTCTCAAAATCTCGATAAAAGAGGATCTTTTGAGAAAAAATTTACAAAAGAAAAGCAAAAAGTTGATCATTTCAAAAATGTTTATAAGTTTGCTCGAAGCTCATATGGATCAAAAAAACTTTTTAAAGCTTTTTATCTTGGCTGTCAATGGCCTGTTAATTTTGAGAATTTCTTAAAATTAAACCCTATTAGAGTAAAAAAAATAGTTGGTATAAAAAAGCAATTTAAAAAAGTATCTCAAAGTTTAGATGTTACAAAAATTCCTGTTACTATAAAAAATGTAAAAAAAATATCTATAAATATTCAAAGAAGAGATTTTAAAAGTATTTCAAAAAAAGTTTTTAAAATTGCTATCAAGGTTGTTCAAACAATTTTAGATATTTTAACATTTATTGGACTCGGACAGCTATTTTATTTTTATTCTCTTGGAAATGCAAATGAGGCTTTGAAATTTTCAAAAAGATGCTTTAAAATCTTATCAGGCTCTTTTCTTCTTTTTAAAGATAGAACTAAATATATAAAACACTCTAATACTCAAAAAGTATTTGAAGCTCAAAAATCTAAAGATTTAAGATTGAAAACGATTTTTTGTGAAATAAAAAATTTAGATCTACTCAAACTAATTAAAAATATTGCTATTATAGCTTTAAATTGTTTTTTAGCATTTGAGGTTATGTTCGAAATTGCACTACTTTCAGCTACTTTAAAAATTGCTTTATCAACTATAGCTCTTTCTTTAACTATATTTACTTATTTTTATAAAGAAACTTTAACATATCCTAAAATTTTGAAATAACATTTCTTGAAATAACATTTCTTGAAATAATATTTTTTAAACATATATGAATTGTGAGACTAATAAATTAAAAAAAAACATTGTTTTTATAATTAATTTCTAAATATTTTATATAAAGTATATAATATTATAATTAAATTATTTTAGTTTTTTTTTACGCTTTACAATCAGTTGTTTTACCTTTATACTGTTAGGTGATAAATAAAGAGAATTTATGACATCAGCTCTAGAACTTAAAAAATTTGAAGAAAACTACGATCAAAAAGAAGTTGAGCCTAACTATTTAAATACTTCATCAGACTATTTTACTCAAACTAGAGGAGCTCATAGGTTATTTCAGGCTATAAAAAAGTTTTTAACTTGGCCAATTTTATATGCTAAAGAGCTAAAACTCTCTCCAAGAACCGTTACTAAAATTGCTCATGCTCAAGGTAAAGTGAAAGTTGGTGAAAAGCTTTTGCTTATACCTAAGATGATCTTCGATGTTAAGGAATTAAATGAGTCTTATGATGAGTATAGTGTTGATAAAAAAAATACTCGGAAACAAGATAAACTAACTAAAAGAATTGTCGAGACTATCGCAGATTGTAGTATTTTTCTTCAGCTAGGTGAGATGCTCGGTATTTATGCATTAGGTACAATAATTGGACCTGCAGCTAGCTTTTCTGGCTCATTATTTTTACTTTTTCAAAATATGTTTTGTTTGAAAATGGAAAGAGAAGATTTTATTTCGCACAAGGCCCTAGAAGGAAAAGAAAAAGACAATATTAAAAGTAATAAAAGATTGACTACTCTATTTTATGAAATTAAAAATTTAGATCTAATCAAACTAACAAAATCTATAATATCTGTTGCTCTTTCAATTTTTATGTTAGTAGAATTTGTTTTTGCTATGAGTATCTTATCGCCAACAATTCTTTTATTGTTATCAACTTCAACAACTATCTTGGCGATTTGGACACATTTTTATCAAGAATCGATGACCTATCCATATAAATGCTAATGAAAAAAATAATTTTAAAAAAAAGAGAAAAAACTCTATCAAAGATAGAATGGTTTGTTATTTTTTCTTTTTTATCAATGGTAGTATCAATAATAATAATTTCAGGGTTTTCATAAGTAAATAAAAATTTGATTTTTTTTTAATAATAATTTCTTGTGATCAATTCATTATTTTTATATATTATTTTCTCATAAGCTCTTGGTTGCTTAAGGATTTGTAAAAAAATCATTGAGCAAAAACAAGAGGTTTGTTAATCTATTATGTTAGTCCTTTATTTGAATAGTAATATTTGCTTTTCGAATCTGGGAGATTTAACGATTATTTTTAAGATTAAAGGAATTAAAAAATGTCCATTAAGTTGATCGGAAGAAAAAGAAAGATGATTCAAGCCTTCGATGAAAAAGGCAATATGGTTGTCTGCACTATAGTTGAAGCTATGCCAAATTTTATTGTTCAAGTGAAGAAAAAAGATACAGATGGTTATGACGCTATTCAAATCGGAGCAGGAGTAAAGAAAAAACCAAATAAACCAATGAAAGGACATTTTGACAAAGTAAAGCTAACGGCTTTAGAACAATTAATTGAATCGAAAGTTGATAGTGTTGATGAATATGCAGCAGGACAAGAGTTTAAAGCGGACTATTTTGAAAAAGGCGAATATGTTGACGTTATTGGAAAATCTAAAGGAAAAGGTTTTCAAGGTTTGATGAAACTCTACGGTTTTGCTGGTATGAATGCAACTCATGGTTGTTCTAGATCACATAGACTAGGTGGTTCAACTGGTTGGATAACAGGTCCTGGTAGATGTTTTCCTGGAGGAAAAAGAGCCTCTCGTATGGGAGGAGATAACATGACTGTTCAAAATCTTTTAGTGATAGATGTAGATGTGGAAAAAAATCTTTTATTAATAAAAGGGGCGATTCCTGGTATGAGAAACTCTTTAATCTACATTTCAAGATCTAAGAAAAAAATTAAAGCTCTGATAAAAAGCAAAAAATAATAAGAGGCGAAAGTGGCTACACTTAAAAAATACGACCTAAGTGGAAAAGAAATAGGCGAAGAATCTATTGACGATAAAAATTTGAAATTAGTTAAAAGTTCTCAAATGATAAAAGACTATTTGGTAGCAATTAGAAATAACGCTCGTCAATGGTCAGCAAATACATTAGGTCGAAAAGAAATTAATAGAACAGGAGCTAAACCTCATAGACAAAAAGGACTTGGAAGAGCTAGGCAAGGATCTTTTGGCGCTCCTCAATATAAAGGTGGCGGAATAGTTTTTGGGCCAAAACCTAAATTTGATCAAAATGTTAAAGTAAATAAAAAAGAGAGAAAAGCAGCAATTAGATCATTGATTGCTGAGAGAATAGCTCAAAATAGCGCATGTATTTTAAAATTATCGGATGATAAAGTTAAAAAAACAAAGCAAGTAGCTAAATTTTTAGATGCTATAAAATTAATAGACAAAAGAGTTTTAGTTTTAGGGAACCTGGGTACATTCAATAATCTTAAAAGATGCATGAGAAACATCCCTAAAAAAGAGCTTGTAGATATTTCTGCTGTTAATGGATATAATTTAGCTCTGTCAACAAATCTAATTATAATTGATTCAGCGTTTGATGATATCAATTCTATTTTAACAAAAAGTGAGAAAAATTAATGAATAAGACTCCATACGAGATTATTAAATCGAGATATATAACTGAAAAAGCAAATGTCTTAAGTGGCCTTAAAGATTCTCAAAGCTCAAAAAGTTTAAGAAAATTTGATAAACCAAAATATGTTTTTTTAGTTAATCCAAAGGCCAACAAAAAAGAGATTATGTGGGCATTAGAGAAAATTTACGAAGAAAAAAAAATAAAAGTTTTATCTGTAAACACAATAAGCGTTCATCCAAAAATAAAAAGAGTCAGAGGACGTCTTGGTAAAACAAACCATCTAAAAAAAGCGATAGTTACCCTAGAAGCGGGTGATAGCTTAGATGATCAAGTATAAAGGTGTAAAAAATGACTAAAAAATTTCGACCGATTACTCCATCTTTAAGAAAATTAGTTCTCCCTTCTACAGATGAGCTAAATCCAGTAAAAAAGGGACCACTAAAATCTTTAACAAGATCTAAAAAGAAAACCAATGGAAGAAACAATTTAGGCCGCATAACTTGTAGACATAGAGGTGGTGGTCATAAAAGAAAATTTAGAAAAATTGATTTTAGAAGAGAAAAAATAAATATAGAAGCTAAAGTAGCCTCAATTGAATACGATCCTAACAGAACAGGCCATATTGCTCTTTTACATTATAAAGATGGTGAAAAAAGATATATCCTGGCTCCTCAAGGGATAAAAGTTGGAGATATAGTTGCGACGACAAAAGGAGCTCCTTTTAAAGTTGGTTATTGCATGCCTTTAAAATATTTGCCTCTTGGATCTTTTATTCATAATATTGAGATGTATCCAAAAAGGGGAGCAGTACTTGTTAGATCTGCAGGACTCTCTGCTCAGCTTTTAGCTAGAGGCGAGGGCAATGCAACTATTAAAATGCCATCCGGTGAAGTAAGACTCATAAATGAGGAATGCTTTGCAACACTTGGTATTGTCTCAAATGCAGAACATAATCTTAGAGTTGATGCAAAAGCTGGAAGATCTCGCTGGAAGGGAATTAGACCGACTGTAAGAGGAACAGCTATGAATCCTGTTGATCATCCACATGGAGGTGGTGAGGGTAAAAGCAAAGGTAACCTTCCTCAATCTCCTTGGGCACAATATGCTAAAGGATTTCGTACAAGAGTTAAGAAAAACAAAAATAAAATGATAATTAAATCAAGACGGAAAAAATAGGTAAAAATATGGCAAGATCCTTAAAAAAGGGACCATTTGTAGATCATTTTTTAATAAAGCAAATTGAAAAGCTAACAATAGATCAAAAGAAAAAGCCAATTAAAACATATTCTAGAAGATCTATGATAGTTCCTGAAATGATAGGGCTCAATTTAGAAGTACATAACGGTAAAAAATTTATACCAGTTTTTGTTTCAGAGAATATGGTAGGTCACAGACTTGGAGAGTTTTCCCCTACTAGAACATTTAAAGGACATCCAATTAAAAAAGCTGTAGCTGCAGCTCCAGCAGCGAAAAAGGGTAAATAATGAACCAAGCTAAAGCTATAACTAAATATGTAAGAATTAGCCCATATAAGGCTAGAAGATCTGCAGATTTAATTAGAAATATGTGTGTTGAAGATGCTTTATTGCAACTAAGATATAGCAATTTAAAAGGCTCAAGACTTTTAAAAAAGACATTAGATAGCGCTATTGCGAATGCACAAAATAAATTTGATGTAAAAAAAGAAGAGCTAGAAATTTTAGAGGTTAGAGTAGATCAAGGGCCAACTATAAAAAGATCAAAGCCAAGAAATAGGGGTGGACAGGTGCCGATTAAAAAAAGAACAAGTCATTTTACAATTGTACTGACATCTAAAAAGGAGAAGTAAATGGGACAGAAAGGATCACCGATAGGATTTCGTTTAGTAATAAGAAAAAAATGGCAATCTAATTGGTATGCCAACAAACAAGAGTTTGGCGATCTATTAGAAGAAGATAGACTTATTAGAAAATTTTTAGAAAAGCAGCCTGCATGTGTAGGGAGTGCTGGATTCACTATTAAAAGAACAAGTGGAAAAATTGAAGTTACTATTCATACAGCTAGACCAGGATTAGTGATTGGAAAAAAAGGTGCAGAGATAGATGTTTTAAAAAACGAACTAAAAAAGATAACAAACAAAGAAGTTTGGATAGAAGTTGAAGAGATAAAAAGACCTGATTTATCTGCGAAATTAGTAGCGGAATCAATTGCAAAACAAATAGAGAGAAGAGTTCCTTTTAGAAGAGCTTTAAAAAAAGCTATTCAAACAACAATGGATGCTGGAGCTACTGGTATAAAAGTTCAAGTATCTGGAAGAATAGGTGGAGCTGAGATAGCTAGAACTGAATGGTATAAAGATGGAAGAATACCTCTTCATACGTTAAGAGCAGATATAGACTATGGTGTTAAAACAGCGCGTACATCATATGGTGCAATTGGCGTAAAAGTGTGGATTAATAAAGGCGAAGAAGTAATTTAGGAGGCACAAAAATGGCACTGATGCCAAGTAGAACGAAACATAGAAAGCAGCAAAAAGGCAAATGCTCTAATTTAGCAAAAGGTGGATGTTTTGTTGAATTTGGTGAGTTTGGAATGCAGTCTTTAGATAGAGGTTGGATAACATCTCAACAAATAGAAGCATGTAGGGTGTCTATCAATCGACATTTTAGTAGAAAAGGAAAGGTTTGGATAAAGATTTTTCCGGATAAACCGATTAGTAAAAAACCGGCAGAAACTCGTATGGGAAAGGGAAAAGGATCTCCAAGTCAATGGGTAAGTGTTATTCGTCCGGGAAGAATATTGTTTGAAGTTGGAAATGTATCGAAAGAAGAAGCAAGAAAAGCACTTCGTTTAGCTGCAGCGAAACTTCCTCTTAGAACAAGATTTGTAGAGCGAATGGAAAGGGTGTAAATAATGACAAAAATAAGTGAAATAAGAGATCAAGCAGAGGATCAATTGGAGTTTAGACTAACTGAAATTGATCGTGAATATTTTGATTTAGTAAATGAATTAAAAATATCACATAAACTAGAAAAACCGCATTTTTTAAAGAGTTTAAAAAAAGAAAAGGCACAAATACTAACAATCTTAACTGAGAGAAAAAGGCAGAGTAAAGCATGAAGCCCAAGAAAAGAAAAGTTTTAGAAGGCATAGTAGTATCTGATAAAATGGATAAAACCGTTGTAGTAAAAGTTATCAGAAAAGTGAGACATCCAAAATATACAAAATTGGTTGAAAAATGGAAGAAATATTATGCACATGATGATTCAAAAAAAGCAAAAGTTGGAACAAAAGTAAAAATTATTCAATCGAGACCTCTATCAAAGCTGAAAAGATGGAAAGTGCTTGAAGTTCTATAAAAAAAGGGATTAAAAAAATGATTCAAGAAGAGAGCGAACTAGACGTTGCTGATAATACAGGCGCTAAAAAAGTAAAATGTTTTAGGGTTTTAGGCGGTACTAATAGAAGATACGCATATATAGGTGACGTAGTTATAGCTTCTGTAAAAGAGGCTAGTCCAAAAGGCATAGTGAAAAAAGGCGACAAAGTAAGAGTTGTAATCGTTAGAACAAAAAAACATACATTTAGAAAAGATGGTTCTAAGCTTAGATTTTATGATAATAGCGGTGTAATTATTGATGATAAAAACAATCCAAGAGGAACAAGAATATTTGGTTCGATTGCTAGAGAAGTTAGGGATAATGGTTTTATTAAAATAAGTTCACTTGCACCAGAGGTAATATAATATGAGTAAATGGATAAAAAAAGATGATTCTGTAGTAGTTTTAGCTGGTAACGACAAAGGTAAGGTAGGTTCTGTACTAGTTAAGAATAAAGATAGAGTTGTTGTGCAGGGCATAAATATGAGAAAAAAACATATGAAAAGAACTCAGAAAACACAAGCAGCTCAAATAGTTGAAATGGAAATGCCGATTCATATTTCTAATGTTGCAATATGTAACAAAAATGAAAAACCAATAAAATTGAAAGTAAAATTTGAAAAAGGTGAAAAAAAGCTTATCTATTTTGAAAATGAAAAAGAAGTTGTTTTAAGAACACTAAAAACAAAAGCTAAGTAGGGAAAAAGATGTCAAGATTGAAGAAGAAATTTTTAGATGAAATCGTAGCAGCATTTCTAAAAGATGATGCTAAACTAAATCGAATGCAAGTGCCTGAGCTAAAAAAAATAGTTATTAGCATGGGCCTTAAAGAGAATGAAAGAGATAAAACATCTTTAGAGCTACATACAAAAGAGCTAGCACTTTTATCTGGGCAAAAACCTATTGTGACAAAAGCTAAAAAAGCGATTTCTAATTTTAAGCTTAGAGAGGGTCAAGTTATTGGGCTTAAAGTAACGCTTAGAAAAAAGAAAATGTACGATTTTTTTGATAGATTTTGCAATATTGTATGTCCAAGAATTAGAGACTTTAGAGGTTTTAATACAAAAGCTGATGGTAAAGGATCGTATAATATTGGCTTAGATGATCAACAATCGTTTCCAGAGATTAATTTGGATGAAGTAAAAAGCCAACAAGGCATGAATATTGCCTTTGTAACAACAGCAACAACGGATGTTGATTGTATAAAATTACTACGTAAGATGGGATTTCCCTTTAAATAATGGAGATAAAAAAGTATGTCATTTAATGACCCAATAGCTGAATTTTTAACTAAGATAAGAAATGCACAAAAAGCGCAGCATAAGTTTGTTGATATTACTCTTAGCAAGATGAAAATCAATTTGGCAAAAATATTAAAAGAGCATGGATATATCGAGAGTTTCTTACAGAATGAGCAAAAAAGGAAAATGCGAATTTTCTTAAAATACACAAAAGATAGGGAAGGAATAATAAGATTAATAAAACGAATTTCTAAACCAGGAAGACGCCTATATGCATCAAAAGAAAAACTTCCCAGAGTCTTGGGAGGAATTGGACTCGCAATAGTGTCAACTTCTAAAGGGGTTATGACAGACGAAGATGCAAGAAAGCAAAATGTTGGTGGCGAAATATTATGTTATATTTGGTAAAGAGGTAAAAAGATATGTCAAGATTAGGAAAAATTCCAATTGATCTTCCGAAAGGAGTAGATCTCAAGCTATCACCAGAGGGAATTGTAAATGTGAAGGGACCAAAAGGCACCTTAAATTTAGAGATGAAAAAAGGAATTTTATTAGATATTAAAGATTCTAAAATTCATGTTAGTTTAGATGAAAAATTTAAGCTTACATCTGCGATGTATGGATTGTATCGATCTTTAATAAATAATATGGTTATTGGAGTAAGTGTAGGGTTTAAAAAAGAGCTTACACTGATTGGAGTTGGTTTTAGGGCAACTGTAAAAGGAAATAAAATAGATTTACAGGTTGGCTATTCACATCCAACTGACATTGAGATACCCAAAGATATCCAAGTTAAAATTAATAAATCTGTTGAAATTGTTATTGAAGGAGCGGATAAACAAAAAGTTGGACAATTTGCAGCTTCAGTTAGAGATATAAGAAAGCCTGAGCCCTATAAGGGTAAAGGAATTAGATATAAAGATGAATACGTAAGAAAAAAAGCTGGAAAAGCTGCAAAAGCTGGTAAATAAATTAGGATAAAAAAATGCATGGTAAATTAAAAAAACGAAAAACAGCAAGAAACAGAAGGGTTCTTAGAGTTAGAAAAAAGCTAAAAGGCACAAAAATCAAACCTAGAATGTCTGTTAATAAGACAAATAAGCATTTATTTGTTCAATTAATCGATGATGAAAACTCTCAAACAATTGGTGCTATTGGATCTTATGCAAAAGAATTTAAAGGGGAGAAAAAATCAGCATTAGCGGAAAAATTGGGTGCAAAAATAGCTGAGATAGCTAAAGCTAAAAAAGTTAAAGAGATAATATTTGACAGGGGTAGATATAAATATCATGGTTTGCTAGCTATTTTAGCAAAGAGCGCTCGCAAAGCAGGACTTAAATTTTAAATAGGAAATAAAAATGGCAAAAGAAAGAGAGGCTAAAGAGTTTGAAGAAAAAGTACTTCATATCAACAGATGCGCAAAAGTTGTTAAAGGTGGTAGGAAGTTTAGTTTTTCTGCTCTAATATTAATCGGAGATGAAAAAGGAAGAATTGGATTTGGATTTGCAAAAGCAAATGAAGTATCAGATGCTATTAGAAAAGGCTCAGAAGCTGCAAGAAAAAATATTATTACTTTTGAGATGGTAGATGGAACTATACCTCATGAAATTATAGTATCGCACGATGGAGCGAAAATACTTCTGAAGCCCTCAAAAAATACTGGAGTGATTGCAGGAGGAAAGATAAGAGCTGTATTGGAGCTCGCTGGCATAAAAAATGTTGTTGCTAAAAATCAAGGATCTAGCAATCCGATTAACCAGGTAAGAGCAACATTTAAGGCTTTAAAAATGCTTAAATCAAAAGAAAAATTTTTAGAAGAAAGGGGTATGAAATAATGACAACTCTTTCGACACTTAAAAATGAAAATCCAAAGATTAAACCTAAGAGAAGATTAGGAAGAGGTCCAGGATCAAAAAAAGGTAAAACTGCAGCTAGAGGATATAATGGATATAAATCTAGATCTGGATCTAAAAAAAGATATGGCTACGAAGGTGGTCAGATGCGAACGTTTTCTAAACTTCCAATAAAAGGTTTTTCAAGAGGTAGATTTTTAAAACCTATAATAGAGCTCAATTTATCAAAAATCAATGAGATCTATAAAGATGGTGAAGTAGTAAGTATTGCTACATTAATTGAAAAAAACCAAACTCCAAGAAAAACAAAAGCTACACTAAAAATATTAGCAAATGGTGAAATCGATAAAAAAGTAAGTATTGAAGCTCATAGTTTTTCAAAAGGAGCGATAAAAAAGTTAGAAGAAAAAAAATTAACATACAAAAAGTTGAAATAAGATGATTGGTGCGTTGAAAAAAATCTTTTTTGCGGGGGAGTTGAGAGTAAAAATACTCTTTACACTCTTGATGCTTTTAGTTTGTCGAATTGGAGCTTTTGTTCCTGTTCCAGGCATAAATCAAGAAGCAGCACTTGCTGTATTTAAATCCGCTTCAGGTGGAGGTCAGAATTTATTTCAGTTAATGGATATTTTCTCTGGAGGAGCTTTTAAACAGCTCACTATAGTTGCTCTTGGTATAATGCCATATATCTCTGCATCTATTATTATGCAACTTCTTGTTGCGATAATTCCTTCTCTTCAAAGAGAGGTTAGAGAAAATCCTGAGGTTGGTAGAAAAAAAATAACAAAATATACAAGACTTGCAACTCTAGCTTTGGGGTTACTGCAAGCCTCTTTTATTGTGAAATATGCACTTAGTATGAATGCAACTCATCCAGGTGTTGTTGCTCAAGAGATGTTAAATCTTACTATGTTTGGACTGCCTTGGCTTTTTTATTTATCAGTTATGTTAACGATTACAACTGGAACAGTTTTTTTAATGTGGATAGGAGAGCAAATTACTGAAAAGGGAATTGGAAATGGTATAAGTTTAATAATTACA
>JAAKFV010000024.1 GCA_011064875.1 Candidatus Anoxychlamydiales bacterium
AAAATTCTTTGATGGTGATCCTACAGCAAATGACACTGTAAGTAGAGGAGATCTATCATTTAATGGATTCATGTTCGGACTACATTTAGAGTTCTAATTAATTCATTAGATTGCAATTTCTTAAAGGCCTTGGATTTTTTCCAAGGCCTTTTTTATATAAGCAAACTATCTCATCCAGTTTCTCTAACAACACTCAATTAACACTCAATAAAATTATAACTGAAATATCCCCTCACAATTTAAAACAATGCTGAACTTTATCATTAACTAGCCTCGAATAGGGAGAGGAGGATGTCAAACATGAAGTAAGAGAAAAATTTTAAATTTAACTAGATGTAAATTGCATTTAAAAGAAGATAAAGAGCCATACCAGCTAAATAACCGGTTAGAGCCACAATACTAATTCTTTTCATATACCAAATAAAATCTATTTTTTCTAGCCCCATTAAAGCAACACCGGCAGCGGAACCAATGAGCAGGATACTACCCCCTGTTCCAGCAGCATAGGCTATCATCTGCCAAAGAGCAGAATCTGGTGGATACGATGATAAATCATACATTCCCATGGTTGCAGCGACTAAGGGAACGTTATCTACAATGGAGGATAAAAATCCAATAACAGTTGCAACTACTGCTAAATTACCGATATGAACATCTAAAAAAACAGCTAGATTTTTTAAAATGCCTGTCATTTCGAGTGAGTTAATGGCAAGCAGGATTCCTAAGAAAAATAACACTCCAGAGATATCTATTTTAGCTAAAACAAACGGAATTCTCAAATGATGTCTACTCTCATGTTTGTGATGCATAGCATCTGTAACTATCCATAGCACTCCAAGACCTATAAACATACCAAAAAAGGGAGGAAGGTTAGTAAGATATCGAAATATAGGAACAAAAACTAAAGCCAAAATACCGAGGATTAAAACGGTTTTAGCGCCAGGTTCTGTTTTAGCATTATTTAGATGTTTTTTATTAATAGAGAATTTTCCATCTAATTTTAAACCAAGCAGTACTAAAGTAACTACGATTGAAAAAACGCTTGGTAAGAAAAGAGCCTTCATAACAGGTATAGTTGTAACATTTCCTTTAATCCATAACATAGTAGTGGTCACATCACCTATTGGTGTCCAAGCGCCACCTGCATTGGCAGCTACAACTACAGTAGAGCCAAGAAGCATTCTATCTTTAGGTTCTGGCAATAGCTTTCTTAAAATGGAGATCATTACTATAGTTGTAGTCAAATTATCTAAAACAGCTGATAGAAAAAAAGAGATAGCAGCTATAATCCAAAGAAGCTTTCTTTTGGATTTAACAGCGATTAAATTCGTTATCATCTTAAAGCCATTATGAGAATCTATAAGTTCTACTAGAGTCATAGCGCCTATTAAGAAGAAAATGATTTGAGAAGCATCTGATATGTGAGATTGAACTTCATTTCTAAAAAGACCTTGCAAAGTGTCTTTTTCTAAAAATAGAAAAACCCAAGTAAAAACGGCCATTAAAAGAGCGGAAGCTGTTTTATTAACCTTGATATAGAATTCAAAGATAATGGCTAGATAACCGATTATAAAAAGAGCTGTGATTGTAGAGTGAATAGCATCCATATCTTTTTTTACTTAATTAATTTAATTTTTTTTTATCTACTTCGTCAAAAGAGATTTTAATCCTGTTTGAATAATATCGTGCATACGAATAAGGCCTATCAATTTTTCATTTTCAACAACTGGTATTATAGTGATTTGTTTTTTTTCTTCCATTAGTTTCATAGCATCAATAGCTAAGATATCTTTTTTAATTAATATTGGAGATTGAATCATTATATCTTTCATTTTTTTATTAAAAAATTCTAAATTTTCTTTTTGTAAAACTCTTCTCAAATCTCCATCTGTAAAAATACCTTGTAGTTTATTTTCCTTATCAACTATTAATAGACAACCACATTTTTTTAATGAAAGAATTGGAAGTATATCTTTTATTAAGTCATTTTCATTGCAAATAGGCAGCATCTCATCTTTTATCATCAGATCTTCGACTTTTAAGTTAATTTGCATTCCAATAGCGCCAGCTGGATGATTTAGAGCATATTCATTTATCGAGAATTTTTTGTTTTTTTCCATTAAAGCTACAGTTAAAATATCTCCAAAGATTAATTGAATAGTTGTTGAAGTGGTCGGTGCTAAATTATAAGGACAGAGCTCTTTTTCAAGAGGCAAATCAATAAAATAATCAGAAATTTTAGCAATTTTAGAGTTTTTATTTGAAACAATCGCAATTACTTTTGCTTGTCTTTTTTTTATATAGAAAATTAGATCTATTATCTCTTTTGTCTCCCCACTTCTAGATAAAATTACGAAAATATCATCTTTAGTTATTATTGCAATATCACCATGAAGTGCATCTACAGCTGATAAATACATCGCTTTTGTTCCTGTAGATAGCATAGTTTGAGCTATTTTTTTAGCAATGATTGCACTTTTTCCGATCCCTGTGAATATAATGTTATTTTTGCAAGATATAAATAGATCTAATATCTCATTTGCTTTTTCGATATCTAGATTATCGAAAAAAAAATTAAGATATTTTTTTTGTTTTTCAAAAAGATCTATCAAAGTCATATTCTAAGTAGTTTTTTATTTCATTTAAAAATTGGCAAGCATAAATACCATCGAAAATCCTATGATCAAATCCAAAAGATATATTAATTATCGATCTTATTTGAATTTCATCATCTATGATCCATGGCTTTTTTTTGATCGCTCCAGCGCCAATTATGCAAGCTTGAGGGTATTTTATTATAGGAAAACCAACTGAAATATTGGTCATTCCAAAATTTGTAAGGGTTATAGTTCCATTTTCAGAATCTTTAGCACTTAGAGTTTGCGTTTTTGCTTTTTTAACTAAAACATTTAAATTTTTTACAATGTCGACAAAATTGAGATCTGTTGCAGAGTGTATCGTTGGCACTAAAACATCGCTATTTACATTCATAGCAATACCAATGTTTATATCATCTATTAAAAGTATTTTATCTTCTTTAAAAGATGAATTAGCAAGTGGTAATTTTTTTGCTGCTATTGCAATTGCTTTTACTAAAAAGGGTGTGATTGTGAGTTTTGCTGAAAAATTTTCTAAAAAATGATGTTTTTGTTCATTGATTAATTGCATAAGACTCGTAATATCTATCTCTTCAATAATATAAGCTGTAGGAACAGCGTTAGCTTTTGTCATATTTGTTGCAATCGCTTGTCTTATAGGAGAGAGTTTTATAAAATTTTGATCACCTTCTTGAGATTTCATGAAATTTTCAACATCTTTTTTAGTTACTCTTTTCCCCTCACCTGTACCTTCAATTTTTTCTAAATCTTGAATACTTACATTTCCCTCTTTTGCGAATCTTAAAACAGCTGGTGAAAAAAAACTTTTTTTATCATTTTCTTCTTGCTTGGGAGTTTCTTTTTCTTTTTCTTCTTGGCTATTCAAAATTTTATCATCTTCTATAGCCTCTGTAATAACTATAGCTATGACATCTCCTACTTGAAGAGTCTCATTTGGTTTAACTAAGATTTTTTTAATTACACCCTCTACAGGCGATGGAATTTCGCTATTTACTTTATCTGTTGCAACTTCCATCAAAGTTTCATCTTTTGAGATTTTTTCTCCTTCATTTTTATGAATTGTAACTATCGTTGCAGATACTATGCTTTCTCCAAGTTTTGGAAGTTTTATCTCAAAATCTTTTGCCATATTATTCACCTATATATCTGAATCCATCCAAGTTGCTCTATGATAAGTTTTTTGATTAATTGCATTCTCTTTTTTAGCAACAAAAACAGCAGCGACCGCATCTCCTAAAACATTAACAACAGAACTCATCATCTCTCTTAGTCTATCAACTCCAATTACTAAAGATATTCCCTCGAGAGGAAGACCCATTACATTTAATACTAAAGATAGCATCACTAGCCCAGTTCCAGGAACTCCTGGAGCTCCTATTGCAGAAAATAAAGATACTAATATTAATACTATAATTTGCATAGGTCCGATTGGAATACCATATGCTTGAGCAATAAAAACAGCAGATATAGATTGTCCAATAGCGCCACCATTCATGTTTATAGTAGAGCCAAGAGACAATACAAAACCAGAGACATCTTCTGATATTCCTAAATGCTTTTGAGTACACTCTAATGAAACTGGCAAAGTAGCTGTTGATGAAGATGTTGTAAAAGCAACAACTATAGCATCTTTCATGCCCTTGAAAAAAGGTCCTATTTTCACTTTTGCAAGATATTTTAGAGCTAAAGGAAAAACAACTAGTAGTTGAATAAGACAAGCTATGTAATTACAGAGTAAAAATTTAAATAGAGGAATTAAAGCAGAAATACCGATTTTTCCAATTGTTGCTGCCATTAGAGCAAAAACCCCGTATGGGGCTAACATCATTACAAAATGGGTAAGTTTATGCATTACACTAGCAATAGATTCTAAAAGATGCAAAATCGGTTTGCCCTTTTCTTTAGCAAATAAAATAGCTACTCCAAAGAGAATCGAAAAAACAATAACTTGCAAAACATTTCCATCTGCAAAAGCTTTAAAGGGATTAGATGGAATTAAACTCATCAAAAGATCTTTTAAGGTGAGCGCATGAGATGGCTTCATGTCGACTCTTATCTTTTCTAAACCTACTCCAGGTTTTATAAGGTGTGCTAAAATAAGCCCAATTGAAATCGCAATAACAGTAGAGATTACATAAAAACCAATAGTTCTAAAGCCTATCCTACCTAATTTTTTTGGACTTTCAATATGGCAAATTCCAACGACTATTGATGAAAATATTATAAGTATGACAAGCATTGTCAAAAGTCTTATAAAGATATCACCAAAGATTTGAAATATTTTGGCATTTTCCCTGAGGATAAGACCAAAGAGAACTCCAACAAAAAGACCTATTAAAATTTTAACCCAACTTTTCATAAATTATTTTTAAAACTTATTTTTAAAATTCATTTGATTTTACATCATTTCATAATATTTTTTCAACCAAAGCAAAGAGATGGTGCTTATTGTGAGTTATTTTCAAATGAGTTTCTAAATATATTATTTGAAGATTTTTTTTGATATTCGGGTTTAATTTCACAGCATCTTTTTCAGTTGTTACTATGAATTTTGCCTCTTTTAAAATAGATTGTTTAATAAAAGCATCTAATTTTTTTTTAGAAATCTTTTCATGATCTAAAAGATATAAAGAATTTACAATTTGAAAACCCATATCTTTTAGAGTTTTAAAAAAAATATTAGGGTTAGCTATTGCTGAAAAAACAGCTATTTTTTCATTTTTATCAATTTTTATCTCTTTTTTTGAAAGATTTAAAAATTTGTTTGGGTATAGAGATGAGTAAATTATTGGACTATTTGAATATTTTTTTATTTCATTTTCTAAACTATTTATTTTACTATTTGCATTATTTATGACGATAAAATCTGCTCTTTTTAAATTTTTTGGGTTTTCTCTTAAATATCCTTTTGGTAGAAAATTATTTTTCCCAAAAGGATCAATAGCATTTATTATTACAATTTCTATATCTTTTTTAAGTTTTCGATACTGAAAACCATCATCTATAAGAGCGATATCAAAATTCATTTTGGATGCTTTTTTTGCAGAGTTTAATTTATCTTTTCCAATAAAAAAAGAAGCGTTTTTTATATGATTTTTTAAAAGTAGAGTTTCATCTCCTACTTCACTTGCTAAAAATTTAGATTCTTTATTAATAACAATTGATGAGTTTTCTGCAATAGATTTGTACCCTCTAGATATTATAGCTAGTTTATATTTATCTATTAATTTTTTTGCTAAAAAGATCGTAAATGGAGTTTTGCCAGTGCCTCCAGCAACTATATTGCCAATAGAGATAACTTTGCATTTAACTTTTTTTGCTTTGAGAATATTTAAATTATATAAAAGATTTCGAAAAAATGAACCAAATCTAAAAAAAATAGCTAAAAAAGATAAAACTTTTGATAAAAAAAAGTTCTTTTTTTTACCATCAATTACATCTTTTGCATATAAAAATATCTTTTCTTTCAACATTTGAGTCTTTTTTGATAATAATTATCACAAAAAAATCTATAAATTCATCGCTTTATATTTCAACTTCTTTAAAAGATCTATTGGAGCAAACATGATTTTTTCAACCATTTCAATAATAATATGAATCATTGCCATATGAGCTTCTTGTATTCTATCAGAGGTTGAAAATCCCTCTACTAATATTTCCAAATCTGACAAATCTTTTGTAAAACCACCAGTTTTACCTAAAAAAGTAATTGTTTTAGCCTTTTTTTCTGTAGCTACTTTTATAGCATTAAGCAAATTTTTAGAATTTCCAGAAGTAGTAAGTGATACAAAAATATCATCTTCATTTAAATATGCTTCAGCTGCTCTTGAAAAAACAAACTCAAAACCTTCATCATTAGAAACGCAGCTAAGTAGCCCTGGATCAGCGAGGGCAATAGCTGGAAGAGCTTTTCTTTTTTTTCTAAAATAGCCTGTAAATTCTTCAGCAAAATGAATAGCATCACAAAGCGATCCCCCGTTTCCTGCAATCACAATTTTTTTTTCATTTTTAAAAGCATCTGCAATCATTTTTGCTGCATTTTCAATAAATGAAATTGATTTATCTTGTTTTAAAAAGGTTATTGCTCTTATCGCATCATCAACAGCTAAATTTATATCTTTTTTCATAATAAAATATTCCTCTTTTAAAAATTTCTAATTTTGTACAATCTATTAACGATAACTTAAAAAGAATTTGTTTTCCATATGTCATATAATCTTGCAATCGTAGGTTCTACTGGAATTGTCGGAAAAGAACTAATAAATCTTTTAGAAGCATCTAATATAAAAATCAAAAACCTAAGACTTTTTGCATCTAAAAAATCCATTGGAAAAAAAATCATTTTTAGAAAAAAAACTCACTTTATTCAAAGCTTAAATCTTCAATCTTTTAAAGATGTAGATTTTGTTTTTTTTGCAGCTGGCTCAAAAATCTCTAAAAAATATATCCCCAAATTAATAAATTCAAAAATCTACATAATAGATCTTAGCTCAGCTTTTAGAGAAAAAAAAGATGTCCCTTTAATAATTCCTGAGATTAACTCTCAAATTTTGAATGACAATAAAAGCAATATAATTGCTTCTCCCAATTGCACTACAACTATAATGCTAATGGCTCTACATAACCTTCACAAAACTTTTAAAATCAAAAGAATAGTAGCAGCAACTTACCAAGCGGCATCTGGCGGCGGAAAAAAATTAATGGATAAGCTCCTCTTTGATACAAAAAATCAATTAAAAAATAAAAAATCTCAAGATAATTTATATGGGTTTAATCTTTTTTTGCATGAAAGTGCATTGAACGAACTAAAATATTCTGAAGAAGAAATGAAGATGGTTTTAGAGACTCAAAAAATTTTAGGGGATAGGAACATCAAAATAACTACAACATGCGTTAGAGTGCCCGTTTTAAGAGCTCACAGCATTGCTTTAAATGTAGAATTCGAAAATGAATTTTCAATAGATCAAATTTATAAAATTTTGAAAAAATCTAAAAATGTAAAAATTTTAGAAGATTTTAAAAACAATAAATTTATAACACCTCAAAGGGCTAGTTTTCAAAAAGATGTTTTTGTATCTCGTATCAGGCAAGATATATCAAATTCCAAAGCTATTGATATGTGGGTATGCGCCGATCAAGTTTTAAAGGGGGCTAGCTTGAATGCTTTTCAAATTCTTGAAGCCCTTATAAAATAGCCTCTCATTTTATAGCAGTTTCATATCTTTTAGATACTTCTAACCAATTTATATTTTTGAAAAAAATATCTATATATTTTTTTCTATTCAATCCAAATTGAGTTAGATATGCATGTTCAAAAACATCCATAACTAAAATTGGAATGCATTCAACTAGATTATTTATTTGATGCTCATCTATCCATGCATTGAAAAATCTTTTTTCACTCGCATCAAAATATAAAATCACCCATCCAATTCCTCTAATTAAGCCTGTATTTTTAAAATCATCCATCCAAGCATCAAAACTGTTAAATTGTTCTTCAATTTTTTTATAAAAATTAGATTTACGATTTATTTTAATATCTTGTTTTAAATTATCAAAATATAGCTCATGGAGTTTCATTCCATCAAATTCAAAAGCAAATGTCTTTTTTAAAGCTTTAGAGATATTCGAACTTGCATCTAATTTATCTAATTGATCTAAAAATAGATTCACATTATTCACATATCCATTATACAGGGTAATATGCATCTTCATAAGGCTCTTATCAAAGTCATCTATCGTCAATAGATAAGAATAATCTTTTGCAACATAACCGCTGATTCTTTCAACTTTTGAATATTGAGCTATAAGGTTCGTTGAAAAACTCATTAAAACAAAAAAAACAAAAAGGATCTTTTTCATAAAATTTAAAAATTTAAAAATTACATAATATATTTATCGATCTTTTCTAAGAAGAAAAATTTTATTAAAAAATTATAAAAGTGAATTAGAAATTAAAAAGGCGCTAAAAGCGCCTTTTTGACTCTTTAAAATATCTCGTCTCTTTTGAAATATTCAAAAATATTATTTTTCTTCAGGCAACCAAACAACAGATGTCAGCTTATCTTTAGAAAAAATATTTTTTATAAAATCTGAGATTTCCTCTACAGTTATAGAATCTATCAAATCTTCTTTTTCTAATTTCAAAAACTCTTTGAATTCCTCTAGATTTCCATTTGTTAAAATATGAGCATAATACATATTTGATATTTCAAAACTATTATATTTTGAGTTTTCTTTTAGATCTGTTTTTTCAATCTCCTTAGCAACATTTAGTTCATCTAAAATAGGACCATTTTCTATCAACGATTTCGTTGTATTAATAGCTAAATCATTGATGTTAAAAATCTCTGATTGAGGCCCAGTAAAGCTAATAAAATAATTAAAACTGCTTAAATCTGGATACAAATAATAGCTTGGAAAGTTAGAAGAACCATATGTTTTGCCATTATCTATCCTAAGAGCATCTAAAAGCTTATTCTTTAATATTGTTTTTAGAAGATCTAGCTTAGTCCAATTTTTTAAGTTTTTTGTATCCATCTTATTTAGATCAAAACCTAAAATACACATACTTTTATCATCTGAGCCTGCTTTTACAATTTCAGTTGAATCATTTTGAGCAAAATCAATACTTTTTAAATCTTTTATCTCAACTTTATTTGATTTATCATTTGAAATGCTCCCTAGATTTTTTTCTAAAATAGGTAAAATTTTATCCACCTCAAAATCCCCTACTATAAAAAATGCAAAATCTTTAGGATTAGAAAAAAAAGTATCTATCACATCTTTTGCTACATCTAGTTTTACTAGATCTAAATTAATATCTTTAAAAAGATCATTTTGAGATGTAAATATCAAATTTGTTTTTTTATAATAAATTGAGTCTGGGTATAAATTGGAAAATTTTTGATTTTCTTTTTCCATTTTAATAGTTTTTTCAAACATCTCATCTTGATAATTTTTAGATGTAAAAATTCTATTTATCAAACAAATAATATCTTCAAAGCTATTTTTTGTTGTATTAGCTGTTATATTTCTTAAATTAAATCCAAGCTGAACATTTAAAGAGCTATTTTTTGAATCTAGTATTTTTGAAAAAGTAGACTTTTCTATTCCTGAAATCCCAGAATCATAAAAATAACTAGATGCCATTTTCGCTGAATCTAAAATTTTATCATCTAGATTAGCAATTCCATTTAAAGCGTATGATCTAATTAAAATTTCATCATTTTTTAGATCTGTAGGCTTTAGATATACTTTTAGACCATTTTCAAACAAAACTTCAAAAATATTTAGATCTTCATTTTTTTCAATTTTTGAAATTTTTCCATCTATTTCAAATTTTGGCTCTATTAGAGCCGTCTCATCTAAAACTACTTTTTCTTCCTCTGTAATTTTTAAGTTTTTAACATTTTCAATAGAATTTGTTATTTCACTATCTAATAAAGTTGCATCTTTTGGAAGAGTTGCTAAAACAATGAAATTTTTTGATAAAAAATTATCAAAGTCAAAGTCTTTGACTTCTTGATCAATCTCATCTAATGTCAATTTACTTAATAATTTATCTTTGTATTTTAAAAGAGATTCTTTTGAAAAGATTGCATCCTCGTTGATAAAATGATTTGAGCACATAGATATATACTCAGAGTTTTCAATTTTATCTAAATTACTTAATTTTTTACTTATTTCTTGCTTTCTTGATTTGATAGCTCTTTCAAATTCATCTTTTGTAATTCCATTTTGCATTTTTTTGAGCTCCTGCAGAGCTTTTTCAAGTCCCAAAAGCTTTTGATCTTCCCAACACATAACTCCCATCTCTTTGATCTGAAGATTAGTAATAAAAGAACTTGAATAAGTCCAGGCTGAGATAAAATCAGAATCACTTTTAGCTGCCATTTCTAAAAATCTTTCATTTAAAATATCGTATTTTATGCCAGATATAATCCCTTGACTTATATCTGTTTTCGTTTGAATTGGTAAGGTGTTTTTTCTTAATATTAACTCAATTATTGAATAAGATATCTCTGGATCTTTAACAATGCTAAATACAGTCTCATTATTTTTATTAACTACATACTTGGGTAAAATTTGAGTATCATTTGTTTTTTTAGAAAAATGTTCTTCAATAATTTTTTGAACCTCTGTTTTATCAAAATCTCCAACTGCAATCACAGCCATATTTTGAGGTTGATACCATTTTTTATAAAAATTTCGAATAATATCTGGTAAGCAGTTTTTTATAACGTCTTCTTTTCCAATCGGCAATCTATCTTCATAAGTTGTATCTTTCAAAAGTGCTTTGAAATGTTTATCAGCAGCTCTCATATTAGGGCCTAAAGATCTCCTTAGTTCATCTAAAACGATATCTCTTTCTTTATCGATTTTTTCTTCTTCTAAATTAGCTCTAAAAGCAATGTCACTTAAAAACAATAACGCTTTATCTAAATCCTTAATATTTTTTATTGGTACTTCTAATATATATTCTGTTCTATCAAAAGAGGTATAAGCATTAGTATCTGGGCCGAACTCTGCTCCAATTGACTCTAAATATTTTATCATTTCAAAATCTTTAAAATTTTCACTTCCTCTAAAAACCATATGTTCTAAAAAATGAGCAATTCCTCTCTCTTCTTCAGTCTCTAAACCAGACCCAGCTTTTATAAGTAATCTAAGTGATGCTTTTTCTTTCTCGAAGCTATTTTCTTTGATGTAATAGCTAAGACCATTTTCAAATTTCCCAACTTTTAAAGTATTATCAATCGGAATTTCTTTAGAACTAACAGAGCTCAATGTAAACGTTAAAACGAAAATTACAAGTGTAAAAACACCAAATAGAGTCTTTTTCATACTATACCTCCAATATGTAAGGGTTAGTATTTTTATGAAAATAAAGAATTTATGCAATTGAAAAAATATTTTGAAAAGTTTTTTCCATTTTTTCATTATTTCTAGTAAAAAATTAAAAAAAGTTTTATTAAGATTAATTAAGGGTATTGAAATAAAATCGATACCACATATTTTTTATTAAAAATTATTATGGAGAAATAACATGGTATTTTGGATTGATGCAGCATTTGCAATAGAGCTCGTAGCTTTAGCATTAGGAGGGGCTCTACTCTATTTTCTAAAAGCACACAAAGTGCAATACGGTTTTTGTAAATTCATAGCTTATTTTGTAGTGGTTTTAGCTTTTATAGCTATGGCATGCACAACATATTATGGAACAAAGTATTGGTTTCAAGGATATTATGAAAAACCTTTACCAACTTCAAAACACAAAATGTTTAAAAAACACAAAAAAACTGCCCCAGAACATAAAACAGAAAGAAGATATCCTAAGAAAGAAGAATATTAAAAATTAGAGTTCTGAAATTTTTCAAAAAGATGGCTTTGTTTGAAATATCAGAACTTCTTTTTTCACTGGGTGCAGAAATTCTAGATAAAAGCAGCTAAGATGTATTTTATCTAGATTTTTTTTTGCTAAATATTTTTTATCTCCAACTATAGGATGAGAGAGATTTGAGAGTTGTGCTCTTATTTGATGGTATCTTCCAGTAATTAGCTCGATTTCAATGATAGATGAATCTTTTTTTTCTTTTATAACTTCATAATTTAAAATAGCTAATTTTGAATTTTTACGCTCTTTTTTCACTATTTTTGCAATGCGTGATAAATGAACTATATAATCTTTTAAGAGAGCTTTTTTTTGAGATAATTTTCCTTCTATTTCAGCTATATATTTTTTTATTATTTTTCTCTCTCTCATTTGCTGATTTAATCTAGATAAGGCTTTTGAGGTTCTTGCAAAAATAACGATGCCAGTAACATTTTTATCTAACCTGTGAATTGGATGTAAAAATACCTTACCTTTTTTATTAAACTTCTTTTTTATAAAATCTTTAGCTAGATCTTCTAAGCTACTTAGACGAGTATTGCAAGATATATTATCTATGCTTTGAGTTGGTATATTAGCCTCTTTAACTACGACTAATATATGATTGTCTACATGTAGAACTCTAAGAGATTTTTCGTCTTTGTCTAATGGCTTCATATAATAATATTGTTGTAGATTGAGCTACGTTTAAAGAGTCTATATCTCCATACATTGGGATTTTTACTAAATATTTAGAATTTTTCATCCATGTATCTGATAGACCTTCTTTTTCTGTTCCAAAAACTAATGCTATAGGTTTTTTAAGATCTATATCTGTGTAATTAATTTTAGCATGAGGCGAAGCGCTTACGATATTTATTTTATTTTTATTCAAAAAAGCGATCACACTTTTATTATCGCTAACATATATTGGAGTAGTAAATAAAGTACCAATAGAGGCTCTTACAACATTGGGGTTAAAAATATCTGTTTTAGGATCAGTAATAATTACTGCATCAACTTTTACTGCAGTAGCTGTTCTTAAAATTGTTCCTAAATTACCGGGTTTTTCTATTCCTTCTAAAACAACTATCAAGGCATTTTTTTTATCTTCAATTATTTTTTTTAAATCTTTTAGATCATTTTTATAAGATTTGGCAATTGCGATTAGACCATCTGGTCTATCTCTATAAGAGATTTTTTGAAATACCTCTTTGGTGCATTCATATATAGAAACATTACTATTTTTTATTTTCTCGATTAGCTCATATTCATCATTTTCTAAGAAAAACTCTTCGCAAATGAACAAAGATTCTATTTTAATCTTTGATTTTGAAGCTTTTAAGAGCTCTTTATAACCTTCAATTAAAAATAAAGAGTATTTATCTCTTTTATTTTTATTTCTTAACTTAATTATTTTTTTTATCTTTTCATTTTTATTTGAGGTTATCTGAGTATTTGTTTTCATTTTTTTGCCATATTGAAAAATATCCGGATGGCAAATTATAACTTTTTTCAGATTTTAAAAGAAGCTCATCTATCTCTAAATTGCCCCCAATATCAAATATTGATTCAAATAAATTTTTTATTGTGGTTTTTGTAAAATTGGGAGAATGGCAAGAAAAAATAATAAAAGATTTTTTTTTAGTAAGTAATTTTTTTGAAAGCTCTAAAAGAGGTACTATATCTTTTTCTATTTTAAAAATTTCTCCTTTTGCTCCTCTTCCAAAACTTGGAGGATCTAAAACAATTACGTCATATTTAGAGCCTCTTTTAACTTCTCTTTTTAAAAATTTTATAGCGTCATCTAAAATGTAGCGAATATTCAGATCTTGAAAATTATTAAGCTCTACATTTTCTTTAGCCCATAAAATAGAGGGCTTTGAACTATCTACATGACAAACACTCGCTTTGTTTTTTAAAGCAAATAAAGAGACTAATCCAGAATATGCAAAGAGGTTCAAAACATTTAATTTGCAAGTTGGAGAATTTTGATCTTGTATCAGTTTTGCTAATTTTTTACATAAAAAAATATGCTCTGGAAAAAACCCAATATGCCCAAAGTCGGTTAACTTTAGACTTAATTTTATCCCCTCTATATCGATAGTCCAAAAATCTTCTCTTTTAGAATGTTTTAAAGATTTGTTTTTCCTATGTATCCATTTATTTTTAGTGTCTCTTTCAAAGATCAGATCTGCTTTTTTCCAAATCTTTTCATCTAATTTAGGTTTCCAAATAGCTTGCATACATGGTCTAACAATCACCCTCTCACCAAATTTTTCAAGCTTTTTTAAATTTCCAGAATCTAAAAGGTCGTAATTTTTCATTTTTCAAAGTATGTGAGATTGTGAGCTATTTTCCTATATAGAATTCCAAAAGCAATATTTGCTGTGCTTTCGATAATCATAGATCTAGCTCCCTTTAAAGAACCTTTTAAGTGTAAAAAACCAGCATCTATTTCATCTCCTCTTTTAGCTACAGCTAAACTAATCGTCCCGATTGGTTTTTCTTCCGTTCCTCCCCCTGGTCCTGCTATTCCTGAAATAGCAATCGCATAAGTAGCATCTGTTAAATCAAAAACTCCTTTTATCATCTCTTTTACAGTTGGAAGTGATACTGCACCATTATCTTTTAGAGTTTTTTCAGATACTTTTAAGATATTTTTTTTAAAATCATTTGAGTACGTTATAAAAGAGCCTAAAAAATATTTAGAAGAATCTGGTAAGGCAACTATTTTAGCAGATAGAGCTCCACCTGTGCAAGACTCAGCAAAAGCAATTTTTTCATCATTTTTAATTAATAGATCGTGAATCGCTCTTTCAATTTTCCCATCTTCAGAAATATATGTATAATCAGAAAATTCTAATGCTATCTTATTTTTTATATCACGTATTTTTTTTGTCGCTTCACTTTTATCAAGAGCTTTTGTGGTAATCGAGACTTGAACAAATCCTGGAGCTGGATAAATGCCTAAAGAGACATCATCTGGAAGATGAATAGTTCTTAAAAGAGCATCGATTTTTATCTCAGGTAATAGAGAGATATTTATGATTTCTTGAAAAATTTTTTCTTTTATTGGGAAATGTTTTTGAATAAAGAGTATTGCATGTTTCTCAAACATATCTTCTAACTCAATTGGAACTCCTGGGAGCAGAATTAAAACTTTTCCCGAGTCTATAAAAGCAAAACCAGGCGCTGTACCTACTTCATTTTTAAAAACATATCCGCTTTTAGGAATCGTTGATTGCTCTTCAAGTGACGCTATTTGTCCAAATCTTTTTTCGATGTCTGATGCAATATCTTCACTAAATTTTAAATCGATTTTCAAAAGATTAGTTACTATTTTTTTAGTGTTATCATCGATAGTAGGCCCAAGGCCTCCTGTAATGATTAAAAGATCCGCTCTTTTAAGAGCTATCTTTATACCATTTTCAAGCTCTTTTTTCTCATCTTGATAGACACTTGTATAAAGAGCTGAGTAGCCAAATTTCAATAGAGTTTGGCAAATATATTGAGCATTTGAGTTTATTGTTTTTCCAGATAAAAGCTCATTACCAATTGTGATAATCTCAATTTTCATACTTTTTTATTTTTATTTTTATTTTTAGCTTTTTTAAAAAATCTAAAAAATAGCCAAATAATTCCTATTGTTATCATAGAGTCTGCCAAGTTAAAAATAGGATACGAATATCCCCAAAAATTAAAATGAAACATATCGATCACTTTTTTATAAAAAATAAAATCGATAATATTTCCTAAAGCCCCTGTTATTATCAAGACAAGAGGCATATCTTTTCTAATATCTTTATTAAAAAACCCAAGATATATTACAAGCCCGATTACGATAATGGATCTAATACAAAATAGCAGAGTCGGATATTTTGAAAATAATCCCCAAGCAGCTCCTGTATTTTCCACATACACAATAGAAAAGCTAACTCCAAAAAAATCTTTAAATACTCCAATTCCTCCGTATGGAAAGAAAGGATGCATAAAGCTCATTTTAGGAATATTGTGATAAACATAGGATTTCACTAAGATATCCAAAGCTATCAAAATAAAAAAAACAATAAAAAGCTTGAAATATCTTTTCAATTCTACAAAAGTCCTTTTTCCATTTTCTCTTGAGCATCTACTGTCATAGTTGCATATGGAATAGCGAGTAGTCTTGGTTTTGGAATCTCTTTTTGAGAGATATCACAAATTCCGTATGTACCTTCATCGATTTTTTCTAAAGCTCTATCGATCTGTTTTACAATAAGATATTCTTTATTAGATACTTCTAAATTAATAGTTTTACCAAAATCATCTGTCCCCTCATCTGCTTGATGTTGAGAGTAACCTTTGGTTTCATCGAGCTCTTTAACTTCTTCTTTAACTCCATTAATAGCTCCGGTGATTTTTTCTCTAAGTTCTAATAACTGCTTTTTAAATTGCTCTATTTCATTTGGTTTTAGAGGCATAATCTGCATCCTCACTGTTAAAATTGTTTTTCTCTTTTACACAATAGTTTTCATTCTTAAGAGAATCTATTGCATCTGAAATTTCTTTTATATCTTTAAATCTTTCATATACACAAGCAAAACGAATATATGCAACTGTATCTATTTTCTGCAAATGTTTCATAACGATGGAACCGAGCTCTTTTGTAGTGATCACTCTCATTTGAGAAGCCATCAGATCCGCTGTTATATGATAAGCTAAAGCTTTGACTTTATCGTGAGATACTCTAGTGTGTCTACAGGCGGCCATTATACCACCGAGAAGTTTTTCCTGCTTGAAATCTTCATATGTAGAATCTCTTTTCAAAACTTGAATTGTCAAATCTATAGTCTCAAAAGTTGTGAATCTTTGATTACATTTTAAACATTCACGTCTTCTTTTTATAGCTTGACCATCCATTGACATTCTAGAATCTGTTACTTTTGATTCTTCAAAATTACAAAAAGGACATTTCACTAAAATCTCCAAAATTTTAAAAAGTAAAAATCAATTATATATCAAAGTCGATCTATATCACAAAGAAGTTTTTACAAAAACTTTTAAAAAATTATTTTATACTAATATTTTCAGATATTTTGAAGTTCTTCGAAACCTGAGCCTTATTTGATATTTTTTGAGTGTTTTGCCAAATCGATTTCAGACAAAGTTTGTAAAAAATGTGTCTATATTTGTAAAACTTGTTCAAGTGATTTCTGTTATAACTAAGTTTCCTCTTATTGATAATTCTTGTTTAAATAGATTTAAAATTCGTATAAGTTTATCTTATTGTTTCATCAAATTTATTTGAGGGAAAATCATGAAAATATTTTTTGCTTTAATCGTACTTGCAATTCCTTTTTATACTTATCCCTGTCCCTTAACCATCACAAATGACACTGACCACACTGTCCTTTTAATAGATCCAAATGGTCCTGAAGCGGTGTTGATTCCTACAAAAAAAAGTATGATTATCGACCCTACACTCACTCACCCCCTGATGAAGTATATTTCAAATGAACAACTTGATATTTATTATACAGAGGAAAGCTCTCCTAATCTCTTTTATAAAAGATATAGGCTTACGGAAAAATATTGCAGCGATGATCCTGAAAAAAATAAATTAACTCTCTCACAAATTCTTCAATTTGTAGATCAACCAACGAAACGGTTTAAAGTAAAAAAAATTCAAAAGACTGAAAAATCTATTGAACATAAACATAATTGATGAATAGACTTCTGTCTAACTCCTATTCCAAAAATTTAATAAATTACTTTAGACTAATATTTTTCAGATATTTTTTAACGATTTAGGGCTCAACTTTATTTAAGATTGTTTGGCAGTTTAGCCAGATCAATTTCAATCGGCTGTTTTGGATAATTCCCAGATATAATATCAGGCAGATATTTTGGCAATAGCGCTGGATAGATTATCTCATCACTATTTTTAATATCATCAATTGAAAACCAAGCAATGTCTTTTATCACTTTTTTTTCCCAAGAAGTTGGGTTTTTTAAATGAGCATTTATTTGCTTGGTTTTAGCAACTATAAATTTTTGTTTAAGACGAGTTAAAGTTCCATTTAAAATTAGATCAAACTCTCCAAACCAAACGATTGGTCCTAACTCAATTTCATCTTTTTTAATAGAGGTTTCTTCGTAAATTTCTCTGTATGCAGTATCTTCTATAGATTCATTTAACTCAATTTCTCCACCAACTGCAAACCAAAATTTTCCAAGATATCTACCATCTGCTGCAGTTGTTTTGGGATCATCTGCGCACATTAAAAGAAGCTCATCTTTATCATTTAAAAGAATAACTTTAATGCTGCTTCTAATTGGTTTAAACATAAATTAATTATCTTAATATTAGCTTTTTTTGTAAATGAAAAACTACCTTCTAAATAATATAATTTGTTTTTTATCAATATTTTTTTTTATCCTTCGTGATTCTAAAAGGCTTATCTAGCTTGTTCATTCCTTTGGAAAGCCCATTTTCTTCATAAAAATGTTCTATAAGCTTTTTGTGGAAATTATTAGCCAATAAATTGTCTTTAAAACATTTAAAATCTATCTAAAAAGAATATAGAAAATTCAAATCAAATCCCACAAAATAATATGTGTTTTTTGGCAAACCAAGAGGAATTCCACTAGATGTCTTGGCGGTAGACTTTCCATCTTGCCAATACTCAAAAAACGGTTTTAAAACGAGTGAAAAATCCTTCCTTTTGGGTAATTTAAAAATGAGAGGCACCTCAATAAGAAAATTGCTATAGGTTTCTTTAAGATCCCAAAAAGCCCCGCCTAAAGGCTTTATTTTGGCTGTAGAAAAAATCTGCGGCATCCATGTCCCATAAAAACCTAGATCAAACCATGAATAAAATGAATATTCTAATAAGAATCCCAAAGGAATATAAAAATCATGGTAATCAATTCTTAATGAAGTTTCATCCGTTAAGAATGGCGGAAAAAAAGATCCAATGAATGCATCGGATGAGAGAGTAGAGGGATTCAAATGATGTCCAAGAAATCTAAAACCGAATCCTGAAAAGAGTGTCAATAAGCGTGTATTGCTTTTAAAGGTAAATGAGTATCCCAATCTCTCTACAACATTAATATCGATAAAAGAACGACTGCCGCCTGAACCATTAGCGCTTCCTTGGCGCCAAGCGAAAGCTGCTGCTCCATAAAAAGAATTCATCGGCCTATACTCATACATAGCATGTAAGCCTCCAAGATGCCCATCAAAAGAAGATTTAGAGCTCGGCTTAATGTTCACGTAAGAATAATTTGCTCCGATCGAGAAAATAGAACTTTTACAATCTTGATTGCTCATCTTTTCGACATTTTGGCTAGGCATCTCAAGAGAATCTTCATCTTTTTCAGAAATGGTAGATTTCGAAATGTTTCCGAAACTACTTGTTGGATAAGCAAATTCAAATACTACTAAAAGATAAAGAAAAACGAAATATTTCACATTAAAATCCTACTTGAAAAAAATGTTTTATAGGTGGATTGTATTTTATTTAACAAATTATTCCAAAGGATTTTTATGAAAAAAATTTGGTTGTTAATTACTTGCATTTGCGCGATCTTTTCTACTTCCTCAATATATTCTTATAAGAATTACTATGATGAATTTCTGCTCCAGCAAAAGGCATACCTTGCAGCTGCTGGATTAACAGACGCTCCTCCAACAGGATACATACCATTTACTATCATTAATAACAGCGGATTTTCTGATTCTGAAGTATTTGTTTTAGTGCTAGCAAATAACTTCAACAACATTATCACTTTTGAACGTAATTCAGATGGTCAGATGATCGGAACTTCTTCTACTCCACCACCCAAGACCTATGTGTCTGATCCAGGATCTGGAGTCAATCCGTTGAGTTTTTTTCTGACAAAAGGAACTCATACCTTTTATCTTCGGACAACCGTGAATCTCACAGCATCGAGAATCTACTTTTCTGTTGGGCAGCCAGTAGATTGGTTTATCTCTGCAAGCGGGCCCGTACAAGTACCTGCAAAAGATTTTGAAGATCCAACGCAAGATAATTTCTATACGCTTTTTGATAAACAAGAATTCACGATGGTTGCAAATGATCGATTCATAATTAATCCTACATTAGTAGATTATTATGGATTACCCTTATCTTTTAGTATTAGTTTTTTAGATCACACAGAGAACCCTCCTGTTCAAACAACTAGCTTTGGAGGATTACCTCCAACTCTTACAAGTTTTCAAGTTTTTACAAATTATATTAACGCATTAACCACTCTACCAACAACGCCACTGGGAGGAACTGAGCCGAAATGGTCAGCTCTCCATTTAACATATGCACCACCTAGTGGAGGTGCCGGCAAGAACCTAAGGGTTTTATCCCCGAACCAAGGAATCCAGACGAATTCTCCAGCTTTTCCCATAAATCCATTATTTCCCATTGATTACTTCCTTACCAATACTTTTACCCAATGTGATTGGCTAGATGAGACTTGGAAGAATGCAGGAAACAATGCGATTTATCAAACTAATTCTCTTTTTATAGATCTTTCCACCTCAGGTCCAACGTTTGGAGTTGCCAAAGGCGATGTTGACAACTCGGGAGTATTCAAATTTGTTGCAATCTCTGGAGAAGGAACTGGATCCACACTTGATCTTCCTCTTCCTACATCATCCAAAGCATTTTTTACCTCTACCTTAACAGACTATACCCCAGCGCCAACAATAACAGGCAACTCAAAAGTAGCAGATGCCATTTGGCAGGCATTATCTGCTGGGGTCATTACTGGCATCATACCCTTATTGGGAACTAGTGAGAATGCGCCATTGAGTCAGAGTTTCTTTCGCCAAAATCCTCTATTTGTCGATAACGCTAATTTGTCATGCGTTGGGCCATGGTACGATTTCTACTCTGGGACTTTTATTTCACTCGGAAGTGGGAACTATACTAAATTCTTTACCACACCCTACGGCGATTTTTTGGGAATTTCTGGAGAAGTCACAGTTACTAATATTTCAACTGCAAAGACTAATGTTACAATAACACTAGCTAATATGACAGGTATTCCGGTCCCGGATCCATTCAATGATACAAACGATTATACGGTCACATTTAATGCTTTGCCATCAGATGTAGTTGTAACTTTTGGAACGAATCCAAATTTTTCATCAAATCCAACGGTTTCCTCAAGTGGCCAAACTTTCAATACGGTACCAGGAGCGGATATGTATTTAGGAGTTACTTACACTAATGGTAATTTTCAAGGCAGAGTATGGGGAACTCACCTTATTCCTTCCGGGCCAGCACCAAAACCTATCTTACCTGGTGGTCTTACTCTTTCATTATCAGGTGGACCTGGAGGAACTTTAACTATCACTATAGGCGCTGCTCCGTAAAAGTTAATCTAGATTATACTTGCAAAACACTAAAGAAAAAAGGTGAGAATTGGCTTAAATGGCGGACGCGGTCGCAACCAATTCGCACCTTTTCAATTATTAAAATGCGAATAATATTAATATAGATTTTTTATTTCTTTTTTTTACGATATTTGGTCGTTTTTCCATCACCAATTTGTATTAACGATCCCTTTGAAATTAATTTCGCTAATCTTCTCCCTGCAGTTGCCCGAGACATCTTTAAAATTTTCATTACATCTGAAATCGCTATTTCATTTGTCAACTCAAAAAGGTTTAAAATCATTTGCTCTTCATCATTTGAAAATTTTCCTATAAAGGTCTTTCTTGGTAATATGCACTTAATAAAATTTTCCCCTTCAATAACTTGAGGCATTGGTAATTTTTCTTTTTCATAACTAGAAAAAAGAGTT
>JAAKFV010000025.1 GCA_011064875.1 Candidatus Anoxychlamydiales bacterium
CTGCTAGAGTTTTCATGCTTTTTTCTATTTAACTTTTCTTAAATGAATCATAAATCTTGAAATTTTAATATGCAAGTAACTTCATTAAATTTTTTCAAGTTTTTTTTAAAATTTTTTGTTTTAATTTAAAAAAGATAAAAAAACCTAATATTAAAAAAGAAAAAGCAAGGAAAAATTCTAAAGAGAAAATTTCAGGAAATTTAAATTTTGCAGCTACCAAAAAAGTTTTATTTGCAAAAACATTTTTTTTATAAATCCAAAAAGGCCAAAGAGCATAAATAGATCCAAACATAAGCCCAATTAAAAAACTTAAAACTAAAAAATAATATTTTTTTAAGAAAAACAAAATAATTTTCGGAAAAACTAAAAGACCAAAAAAGATTCCAATTGCCAAACAAGCTAAAATTTTTAAACTCTCTAAATTCGAAATATTAGAAAGGGCATTTATAACGATTGGGTAAACACCTAGCATTACGAAAATCAGGCTTCCAGATATACCAGGGAGTAACATTGCAAAAATTGCAATAAATCCTGAAATTATTAATTTAATCTCAAAATTAAATGATAAACTGATTTCACCTACACTAAAATAAGAGATTGAAAGAGAAATAATACATCCCAGTAACATTAACAAAAAATTATAAAAATCAATTTTAATCTCTTTTAAAAGAAAATAAATACAAGAGAAAACAGCTCCTAAAAAAAAGCTTAAAAAATTTGATCTAAAAGATTCATCAGATAAAAAAAAGCTAAATAATTTTGAAAAAACTAAAAATGAAAAAATCATTCCACTCATCAGAGGAATGAAAAAAGTAAAATCAAAACTTTTTATAAAGTTTTTAAACTCAAATTTAAAAAGAGATTTAAATTCTATATTTTTTATAGAAGTGAGTAGCTTTTGATAAAATCCTAACACTAACGCAATAGTTGATCCTGATATTCCTGGCACCATATCAGTTAACGCCATTAGAGCGCCATTTACAAAAGTTTTTTGAACTTTATTTTCTTTAGCTTTTTTAATTTTTTTTTTAAAAAAGTTTGTAAAAAAAATATTTTCAAAAAACACTAAAAAAGACCTACAGCTCTTGCAAAAAACCAAGCACCCATGAGAACTACTATACCAACTACTATCCAAACAGCATTCGGAAGAATTTTTGCAGATGATGATTGAGGATTTCTAACCTCTAAAGTTCCAATACCGAAATCAAAATCTTGTTTTGGAACATTTGAATCAAAAGCTTTTGGATTTTGTTTTATAATTTTTTCACCGTCTAGTCCTAAAAAAGTAGCGTATTGTCTGATAAAGCCCAAGATATAAACTTTAGAAAGTAGTTTATCAACACCGCCCTCTTCTATAGCTTTTAAATAAAGCATTCTTATTGAAGTTGCATTTTCAACTTCTTTTAAAGACAAGTTCATCTCATGTCTTTTTGTTTTAAAGAGCTCACCTATTTGTTTTTTTTGTTCAATCATAAAAACCTCGTTATATAAATATCATTTTAGCTTTTCAAAAAATTTACTTCAATTTAACTTCGATTTTTTATATAAATTTTCTAAAACCAAATATTAAAATATATGAAACCAGCTACCTTTACAACAAAAATAGATGTTAATCTTGGCCCCAAACTAAAAAATGATTTAGAAGAAAAGGGATTTTCTCTAACAAATCCCCCCTATACTATTTTTTCTGCAAAAAAAAAGGGCGTAACTTTAGTGCTTTATAAATCTGGATCTTTAGTTGTTCAAGGAAAAGAAAAAGATGAATTCATAGAGTTTTATTTAGAGCCAGAAATTTTAAAAACGTTTAGTTATACGAATCCAGAAGCATTTATCTCAATGACATCTAGAATTGGAGTTGATGAATCTGGCAAGGGTGATTTTTTTGGACCATTATGTGTCGCTGGACTATATGCTGATGAAAAAGGTATAAAAGAATTAATTTCTTTAAATATTAGAGATAGCAAAAAAATATCCGATAAATCTATTTTAGATCTTGCAAATATTTTAAAAGCAAAGTTTAAAATTGCTGTTGTTAGGATTTTTCCAGAAAAGTATAACGATCTATATTTGAAGTTCAAAAATTTAAATCATTTACTTGCTTGGGCTCATACGAGTGTAATCTCAGAGCTAGTTGAAAAGACCTCTTGCAAAAACGTTATAATCGATCAATTTGCAAATAAATCTGTTGTTGAATCCGCTGTTAGAAGAAAAAGCTTAGCTATTCATCTAGAGCAAAAAACAGGAGCTGAAGAAGATCCTATAGTAGCTGGAGCATCCATTATAGCTAGAGCGGCTTTCCTAAAAGGATTAGAAGAGCTGTCTTCTGAGTATGACCAAAAACTACCAAAAGGAGCCTCTTCTTTTGTAATAGATATAGGAAGAAAAATTGTTGAAAAACATGGTCCGGAAGCTTTAGAAAAAGTTGCTAAACTTCATTTCAAAACTAAAGAAGCTATATTAAATGGCGATTAATCTTTATCTTTTTTAAGAAAAAACTAAAATTTATTTTTTTTTATTTACTATCTATTTTTCAGATGAAACGATTCGATATATTTACTAAATGAAATATCTAAATCTAAATGAGAATCATATTCCATAGCGATTAAATACATTTTACTCTCAGATATTATCGCTCTCCCTTTAAAATATCTATTTTGATCCTCTACTACAAAATCTAAAGCATTAAGATCTCCTAGAGTTGTAAAATCAGCTGAGATCAATTTTTTCTCTTCTCTGTGATTTATGATTCCATTTAAAAATCCTTCTAAGCTCTGCAGCTCTTTATCGTCATCGATTTTTGCTGGAAAATCTACTATAATCATCATACATATGGAGTTTTCATCGTCTAAAACAGATAAATAAACATCGTAGTTCATGAAAGAGCTTAAATCTTGAACGGGTATTACTTGTCTCATATGCTCTGGTTTATTAGGAAATAAAACTTCACATTTGCCTTCTATAGAATAGAATTTTTCCCAAGAAAAGCTTGAGTGACTAATTAAAATTGAGAAAACAAAAATCAGAAAAATAAACTTTTTCATCTTAAAAGAAACCCTCTCATGATTAGAAAATAAATAAGCGCAATAGCAAAAAATACAGCTACAAAAATAACAATAGCTATTAAGATATTCAAAATTGCTTTTCCAATTGAAAATTTTTGTACTTCAGATAAAGCATTAATGTATAAAACTATAATCCAGACACTTACCACTAGTTGGCAAAGTAAGATCAAAAATAAAAATACCCGTTGAGCTTTTGAAAAAACAAAAGTAGCAGGAAAATCTCTTAAAATATCTTCTCTAAATATAAAAAGAAGTAAAATCCAGAGAACTACATTGACTATCATAGGAGCATTAGACCAAGCGATAGCGCTTCTAACCTCTTTGTATTTAGCTTTTCCTTGTAGCCATCTACCGGTAAAGAAAATAAAAAAAGATGATACAGAAAAAACGATATACCCCCATAAAGGAGCGATTATAATAGATAAAAACAATACCAAAAAGAAATGAAAGGTAGTTCCTAAAGCAAAACTCTGCGATGAACTAAGTAGTGATACGAATCCATATATAGCTGATAGAAAAAAGAGTCTAAAGTTTGGATTATAGTCTACAACTTTTCTAATAGTAGTCTTTGGCTTCACCCACATTTTTAGCCATGGGTTGAAGCCCAAAAGTGCTTTCATCGATTTTTCCTCCCTGCAAGACCCATTAGGTCTTAGTTCCCTAATAAGAAATAGTTCTATTTAATTGCAAGGTTCAAAAGAAAAAAAATAAATTAATTTGAATAAGGATAGAAAAGACAATTATTATGAGTTAAATAAGTTATGAACAGATTTATGATAACTTTTGCTTAAGAAAATTTATAAAAAAATTAATTAGGGATGCAAATTTTTTAAATTTGCACCCATTAATCTATTTATTCTCTTCTGAATGATGTTTTTCACCATATCCACAAGTTCCTTTTGAAAAAAGAAAACTAATGCCATAGATTCCAGCAAGTCCTACGATAGTATAGGCAATTCTTGCCCAAGTGGACTGATCTGATCCGAAAACATCTTGAATAACATCATATTGAAATACGCCCCAAAGCCCCCAATTGATAGCGCCAACTAAAATAAGAAGCAGCACAATAAAACGAATTACTCTCATTTAAACCCCCATATAGTTAATAAAATAATAATTCTCTTTTCTCAAATAGTAAAAAAAATATTTTTCCTTGTCATTCTTTTTTTTTAATTCTAAGGGAAAATAAATTGACTTTTACTAGTAAATATACAATAATTACCTTGTAAATTTTAAGGTTTTTGAAAAATGTCCAACTTTGATAAAAATGAAATTGAAAACTTGCAAGATCTTTGTAAAATCAAGCTAACTAAATCAGAGCAAGAAAATTTTTTAAAAGATTTAAAAAAGATAATCGATTATGTCGAGACTCTAAATGAAGTAGATACTAAAAATGTTGAAACTTGCAACTATGTTTTAGCAGATTTTCAAAAAAATGTTTTTAGAAAAGATGAGATTAAAAAACCAATGGACAGAGAAAAGTTTTTATCAAATGCTCCAGCCAAAATAGCTTCAATGATTAAAGTTCCAGAAGTTATCTCAAAAAAATAGGCAAAAATGTATAGAAAATCAGCAATAGAGCTTAGAGATCTATTTTTAGAAAAAAAACTAACAGCTCTAGAAATTACTACTTATTTTTTGAAGAGGATTGAAAAGTTTGATGGTGAATTAAAATGTTATATAAATGTTTTATCTAAAAGAGCTCTAAACAAAGCAAAAGAACTCGATGAAAAATTAAAAAACAATGAAATAGTTGGAAGGCTCTCTGCCATTCCTATTGCTATAAAAGATAACATGCATATTTCAGATGAAATAACTACCTGCGCTTCTCAATTTTTAACTAATTACAGAGCTCCTTTTAGTTCAACTTTAGTAGAGCTATTAGAACAAGAGGGAGCTATAATTTTAGGTAAAACAAATTTAGATGAATTTGCTATGGGATCATCTTGTGAAGACTCTAGTTTTTTTCCAACAAAAAATCCTTGGAACCTGAGTTGTGTATCAGGAGGCTCATCAGGAGGCTCTACAGCTAGCGTTTCAGCTAGATTAACGCCTATTGGTTTTGGATCAGATACTGGAGGATCCGTTAGACAGCCCTCTGCTTTTTGCTCAGTTGTTGGATATAAACCTAGCTATGGAAGAGTATCAAGATACGGCCTTGTTGCATTTGGATCATCTTTAGATCAAATAGGGCCTATTGCTACAAATGCAAAAGATATAGCTCTAATTATGGAGGTTATTGGAAAACACTGCAAAAAAGATTCAACGAGTTTAAATCTACCTCAAGAAATTTATTTAGAAAACATGTTAAACAGTTTTAATAATATTAAAGTTGGAGTACCTTTTCATTTTTTAGAAAATTTAAATCCTTCTATTCGCAAAAATTTTGAAAATTCTTTAGAGATCTTAAAACAAAATGGTGCTGAGATAATTGATATTAACCTAGATATCTTGAAATATTCGATTGCTGTTTATTACGTAATAGCTACTGCTGAAGCATCTACAAATTTAGCAAGATTTGATGGTATTAGATATGGGAAAAGATCAAAAAATGCAAAAACACTAAACGATATTTACGAGCTTTCAAGAGAAGAGGGTTTTGGAAAAGAGGTAAAAAAACGAATAATGCTAGGCACTTACGTTTTATCTTCCGGCTATAAAGATGCATACTATAAGAAAGCTCAAAAAGTTAGAACCTTGATAATTAAAGCATTTGAAGATGCTTTTTCAGTCTGTGATTTTGTTTGCACTCCAACTACTCCAAATACCTGTTTTGAAATTGGCTCTATAAAAAATCCAATTGAGATGTACATGCAAGATTTATTTACAGTTCCAGCAAATATAGCAGGTATTCCAGCTATATCTATTCCATCTGGTTTTGACGAAAGTAATAAGCCGATAGCTTTTCAAATGTTTGCTCCTCAGCTTCAAGATGTAAAACTAGTTCAAGCAGCTTATCTTTTTGAAGAATTTTTAAATCTTGAAGCAAAAATTCCACCTTTATTTGATAAGGAGTAATAAAAATGACAGATGATACAGCCTACGATATGTATGAGCCTGTAATTGGTCTTGAGATTCACGTTCAGCTAAATACTGCAAGCAAGCTTTTTAGCTCTGCTTTAAATAGATTTGGAGATGAGCCAAACACAAATATTTCTGAAGTTTGTACAGGTCAACCAGGAGCATTGCCTGTCTTAAATGAAGAAGCTGTAAAAAAAGCAATTTTATTTGGACTCGCTGTAAAAGCTAAAATCTCTAATTTAACTACTTTTGATAGAAAATCTTATTTTTATCCAGATTCCCCTAGAAATTTTCAAATAACACAATTTAATCATCCTATTATTACTGGAGGATCAGTTATTAGCGATGTTGGAGGAGAAACTAAAAGATTTCAAATAAGTGAAGCTCATTTAGAAGACGATACTGGAATGTTAAAACATTTCGATACTTTTGCAGGGGTTGACTATAACAGAGCCGGCACACCTCTTTTAGAAATTGTCTCAATGCCTTGTATACACTCTCCTAAAGAGGCATCATCTTATGCAATGGCAATTAGATCGATTATGCAATATATCGGCGCCTCTGATTGTTCTATGGAAGAGGGATCTCTTAGAATTGATGCTAATGTATCAGTTAGACCTAAAGGAGAAAAAGATTTAAGAAGCAAAATTGAAGTCAAAAACATGAACTCCTTTAACTTTTTAGAAATGGCTATAGAATCAGAGATAAGAAGACAAATTAGGTTATATGAACAAAATCCAAATACTCCATTTGATGAATTAATACCTCAAGCAACCTATAGATGGGATGTTAAAGAAAAAAGAACAGTTTTAATGAGAAGAAAAGAAAAAGCTGAAGATTACAGATATTTTCCAGAGCCTGATTTAGTACCAATTGTTTTAACAGAGGAATATATCTCAGAGATTGAAAAAGATATGCCTGAGCTTCCACATAAAAGATTTGAAAGATATACAAAAAAACTAAATCTTACAAACTATGACGCATCGATTTTGATAATAGATAAAAAACTCTCTGATTATTTTGAAGAGGCTCTAAAAACTTGCAGAAATGCAAAACTTCTTTGCAATTTAATCACTGTAGAATTTTTAGGTAAATTAAAAGAGAAAAATTTAAATCTATTCTCTATTAAAATCCCTCCACTTCATTTAGCTAAACTTGTAAATCTTATAGATTCACAAACAATCACTGGTAAAATCGCAAAAAGTGTAGCAGATGATATGATTGAAGATCCTGAAAAGGATCCAGAAAAAATCGTTAAAGAAAATCCAAATTATAGACCAATTACTGATGAAGCTGAAATAGAGAAAATAGTAGATCAAGTCTTAAAAGAAAATCCAAATTCTATCAAAGATTATTTATCTGGAAGAGATAAAGCTCTAGCCTTTTTAGTAGGTCAAGTCATGAAAATAACTAAAGGTAAAGCCTCTCCTGGGATCGTAAATAAATTTATTTTAACGAAAATAAAAAAGCTAAAATAATCGTCAATCACCTCTCTCTTAAGGAAGGGATCTTCTTGCCATAAAAGCATAAAATATTAAGACCAAATCTGATACTTTTTTAGGGTCTTGGATGGAAACTCTCAAAAGCTTTTTTTAAGTGAGCTTTCGAGATATGGGTATATCTATCTGTTGTAGATATATCAGCATGTCCTAACATATCTTGAATAAGTCTTAGATCTGCTCCATTTTCTAAAAGATGGGTTGCAAAAGAGTGTCTAAGAGTATGAGGAGATATATTTTTTTTGATATTAGCTCCTTTTGCATAGATTTTTATTCTATTGTAGATAGTAACTCTATCTATTTTTTTTCCATTTTTAGAGATGAATAAATAATCAATTCCTTGTATTTCATTTCTAAAATTTAAAAGATAGTAATCGATAGCATTAATTGCTTTTTTACCAATTGGAACTATTCTTTGTTTTTTACCTTTTCCTGTAACTTTTATAAAATCGTCATTTACATCTAATATTTTGAGTGAAGAGCACTCTGATACTCTAATCCCTGTTGCATATAATAGTTCTAAAATAGCTTTATCTCTTGCACCTACAAAATCATCAGTTTTAATTTGATTTAACAAAGAATCTACCTCTTGATAAGTCATGACAGATGGTAAAAACTGCCAAATTTTTGGTAGATCTAAATAAAGGGTAATATCTTTTTTGATAACATCTTCTTTTTTCAAAAATCTAAAAAGCACTTTTATAGCAACAAAACTTCTATAAATTGAAGAGGATGCATATTTGGTTTTCAAAAAACTAAGATATTCAATTACATCTGTTTGCTTTACATCTTCAAATCTACTTATAGATTTTTTGGATAAAAAATCTTTAAAATATCTAATATCCCGAAAATAAGCTTCGACAGTATTGGAAGATAGACCTTTTTCAGACTCAATATATGCTAGAAATGCTGTAATCTGAAAATCTATATTTTGCATAAACTAAAATTTTTTGCTTTTTCTTTTACTATAGCAAAAAATTTTATAAAAAAATGAATTTTTATATAGCTGCTTCAGAGATTAAAGATACTTTTCTATCTATTTCTATCTCATCTTTTTTATCTTTTTTGTCTTCTTTCAGGATATGTTGTCTATAAAAATAATATCCTCCTAAATATGCAAAAAGAATAGTAGATAAAGCGCCTGGAATTAAAGCTGGAATAGTAAAACCAAGAATAATGAATAGCAGTAGTTCGACACCTTGGAAAGCTATCGCTAAAGAATACAAAGTATTTTCAAGAATTTTAATACCATTTTTATATTTAACTTTTTCAAAGATTTTATTTGCTTTTTCGATATTTAGCTCATTTTTAGGATCTTTTAGAATCTCTTTTATATTTCTTTGAATTAAAGAAGAGAGATTTTCGCCTACTCTTCTTTCAAATCTTTTTACTTTTGTTTTAACTAAATTTTGTATCTTTTCATTAAAAATTCCTTCAATTTTCTCATCTGAGAAATTTGGATTTTGTTTTCTTATATTTTTCAAAATTTTGAAAGATTTTCTTTTAGATACCATAAGCTTATCTTTTAAAAATTTTAAGGCCCCTATCTTTTTTTCTTCATCTGTTAGTTTATTATTTTCTAAGTACTCGTTTAATTTCTTTTTAAAATGCAGGGCTTTAATATCAAAATATATGAATTTAGCCATTGCATATAGAGTAACGAATAAAAAGACAGAAGATGCGATAATTGAAAGAGCAAGTTTTATTGCAATGTGGCCAGCAGTTTTTATAGCTTTACCAACCCAATCTATTGAACCCCCTCCAATAGCAAATGAGTTTCTAATAATTTTATGAATTCCATCATATTTACCTTCTCTATCACTAATCTTTTTTGCATCTCTTATATCAGTTATACCATTCATTAAACCAAAAGAACCGATTATATATCCAAGCCAATCATCCCAACCTCTTATTTTGTTTAAAAACCCTAATTCTAAAGACAAATATTTAAATACTTTTATAACAGCATTTTGTATATCACTTATGAAAACAGCCCAAAGGGACCATTCAGAATCAGATCTTGCAAATTTTTTTAAATATTTCAAAGGAATATGTATAAAATTTGGATATCTTTTTTTTAAGGCTTTTTCATTCTTTTTTATTTTTTTAATATCTGATGGTCTATTTCTTATAATCTTTTGATCATTTACCCTTAGATCTACAACTTTTCTATCTTTTATTGTTTTAGTATTTTTTAAGTATCTTTTTATATTTCTAGTGACTTTTTCAAAAGCCTTTCGAATTTTTTTATCACTTAAAAGCTCGCTTTCATTTTTACCATCTAAACTGTAAGCTAACTTCTTATTTTGAATTTTTATAGCAATAGTGGAAGCATCTTCTTTTTTTATATCATCTAAAACATCTTTATTTTTTAGAACCTTTGAAAAAATACTTTTAATTTGATTTTTATAAGAATCTGGAAGAATTTCAATCTCTTTAGCTGAAATACAAATATTTTCATTTAGCTGAAAATATGTCAAATCTAGAGGCTTTGCCACTAAATTTGAATTTCCGCTATATGAATTTAACTGATCCAAAGTATCTACAGCTCGTATACTCATTATTTCCCTAATATTAACTTAATAAAACACAACTATATTATTAGTTGATTATATCATTTTTAATATTATAAATAAATAAACAAGAAGATTTTAATATAGATAGTTTAATTTTATTTAATAAAACTAAATAAAAAATAATTGATTAGTAAGATTTAGAAATTTATTTTATTTAATTTATAAAAAATTTTTTAACTCAAAATAGGTGCAAATTTCACCAAAACATCTTTAATCACTTCTAACTTTTTTTGATCTGCATTAAAATTAAAAATTATATCATCAGAGTAGTGTTTTAAAATTTTTGTCGTATCGTTTAAATAAATATCAATTCTATTTTTTAAAACATTTTCATCTAGATCATCTGATCTATTTTCGATCAAAGCTCTGTTTTTCATTCTCAAAATTAGCTTATTTATGTCTTTCATCTCTAAAACAATGATATATTCAATCTTGATATACTTCTCTAAAAGAGTTGCCTGTTTCAAGGTCCTTGGAATGCCATCTAAAAGCAGATAATGCTTTTGGGGATCATATAACCCTTCTTTTATCTTATGCTCCACAAATTCATGCCAAATATCGATCGTAAAATCATCTGGTAGTAAATTACCCTTTTTTAGGTAGCTATTTATCATTTTACTCTTTTCAGAAGAAGGATCAATTCCTCTAAAAATTTCCCCTGTAGAGACATGAAGCACTGAGTCTGAGAGGTTTAGAGCTTTGCTAACAGTGCCTTTTCCTGATCCTGGAGGCCCATAAATTAATACTGACTTATACAAGCTTTCCATAGTTTATACCTTTTTTGTCTTAAGATATTAATTATCTTTGACTTAACAATCAAACAAAAAATATACTCTATTTTGCTCTTCAAAGTCAAAATTAAGCTAAACAAAAAAATTAAAATAATTATTATATCATTTGAAATCTTTTGTAAGCACATTTACAGTTTTTATTAATTATTAATATAATTTCATTGAACTTTTAAAATAAAAATACTATAATTATAACAAATTAATTACATATATTATAATAAATAATAAGGAGAAATTTATATGACTATGCCAGCATCAGCACCAGCACCTAGCAGAGGACCAACAGGGCAAGAAATACTTCAAAATATGGATGGTCGAATTAGAGACCTTGAACAAAATCAAGGTTCTACAGCGTCTTCTCAAGGCTCAGCCACTCAAAGGGAGCCTCGCTCTAATCCAATGCCTGCTACTATCACTATTTCCAAAAACGGAAAGGCAAAAGTATATGAAATAATCATTAAAAGTCATGGGGAGCAAAAGAATGCAACTTCAGACGTATCTCAACGATTTGCAACTCTTTTCGGAATGACTCTGCAATATGGTATTGCAGCGCTTCTACATCAACACGATGAGCTCAAAGAAGAAGATATCAAATTAAAGCATGTAAAAATTAAGAAAAAAGCTGGGGATGATGGAGAACTTTTTTTAAGATATAAAGATAAAGAGAATGGCAAAAAATATAAAGTTCAAATAACCGACGACTTAAAGATAAAAGGCAATGTTGACGAGGGAAGAATAGCAAAAGACACAGTTTCTCAAAGAGATCTCGATACAGCCTATAAAACACATGAAGCTGCGATTGAAATCATAGAAAAAGATCTCTCATATGGCTCAAAAGAAAATAATCAAGTTGGTAACTACACATTAAAGATACCCAACTCTCTATCTAGATGTGCAGAAGAATTTCTAGATAAAGCTGATAATAAACACGTAAAAGACTTAAAATCAAGGGGTAACGACGCTTCGTCTAATGGAGGAATTGCAAAAAAAATCAAGGAGAAAAAGGCTAAAGAAATCTCTGATGATGATGAACTAGGAAAATCAGGTAGAACAAGCACTAAAACTAAAGGTGCAAAAGATGCTAACACCGAAGAAAAAAAAGCTAGCGATCCAAAGCTTAAATCTCCAGTAAAAGCCGATGCTTTAGATGAAAGGCTTAATCCTCTTACAATTAGCAAAGAAGAAAATCGCATCTCTAAAATTCCGGATATTCGCAAAGAGGATTTAGGATTAAATTGGAAAAATTACTTATTGAGAGGAATTTTAACCAAGCCTCGAAATGCTAGTAAAACTCTCAAACGAAGAAGTGTTAAGCCAAAAGAATTTGAAGATGAAAAAGCTATAGAAATATTAAGTAAATTTATTAAAAACGAGCCTCTATCTCTTGATAGTTTTAATGATGATAATGGAGAAAAAGTCTTTTTAAAACGTCTCTTATTACTTTTAAATGCTTATGCAGATAAAGAAGGTATTAACGAATATGATGAAAATACTTTAAAAGCACGTTTTGGGTGGATAGCAACTTCTAGTAAACTCTTCTTTCAAGTCTCTCAAGCTGCCCAAGATAACTATATTTTAGGGCTTGGTAAAAATGCTCAAAATATTTTTAATTTCATTAATCCTCTTCTAGAAAAAATTAAAACAAATAAGTCATTAGAATAAAAACAGATATTATCTTTTTTTAAAAAAAACCCTAATTTTTTCAAATTAGGGTTTTTTTATGTTCGTATATCTTATGCTAAGAATATCTTCTTACGAAAATAAACCTGTTCTAATATGTTGTAATCCAACTGTTTTAGCAAGGTCAAAGTTAGCTACTAGATAATTATTTGCATTAACAGCTTTAGAAGCTACAAATGTGCTAGCCTCAAAAGCTTTTGTTTCAGCAACCGTCTTAGCAGCAGTATAAGCAGCTTTTGCAGCAACTGGACTATAAAGGTAATATCCAGCACCAGCACCTACTATTACAGCAGTAGGAATACCTGCATAAAGAGCTGTATTTTTACCATATCGTTTTACAGTATCTAGCATAGTTTTGTTTCTTGGAAGGGTTTTGATATCATTTAAATCTGAATCGATTAATTTTCCAAGCTCTCTTCTTTGTGCATTTAAATCACTAAGATGAGCAAAACGTAGCTGCTCTAAAACTTGAGGTTTTTTATCATTAATGCTTTTTATTTCTTGAGCAATTCTTGCTTTTTCAGCATTGATCTCTTTTATTTCTGCATCAATTTCAGCTATTATGTTAGCAACTTCTTTTCTTCTATCTGCATTTACTTGTCTTGTAGGATCTGTTACTGAAGATAAAAGATCTTGTTTTTCTTTTCTAAATGCATTTTTTTGAGCTTCTAACTGTTTTAATCCTTTATTTCGATTTGCAATAGTATTAGCTCTATTTTTCAACTCACCAACAACTTCTCTTTGTTTTTGAGTTCTTTGAGCTACAACACCTAGATCAAAATCATAAGGACTTTTAATTAAAGATATAACATTGCTAATTAATTTTTTTACGGCTTTTTCTCCACCTAATTTAGCAACGATAGCATCTTTAAGATCTTTAGCTATTGTTTGTTCATCTTTTCCAATAAAGACTTTATATTCTTTATTATCAGCTAGATTTCTAATAGCTTCAGATTTATCATGAGCCAATTTATCAGCATCATTAATATCTTTTACTTGGATATGAAGAGTTGCAAATTTACTAGCAACGTCTTTCATCTCTTTAGCATATGCTTTTTGAACTGGGCTTAATTTAGCATTTAGAAGAATAGCGTAAAATTCTTTATATGAAATTTTAGCATTTACTTTTTTAAACGCATCACCATATCTAGAATCTACATAAATCTTTCTATTAGCTCTTTTTTCTGAACTGAGCATAATTTTATCAAATTCGCTTTTGCTTATTAATCCTTTGCTTAAAGCTTCAAATAATAATTCAATAGCTTCTTGATATTTTTGTTCATTTTTAGTGAACGCATTTGTCTTTTTATCAATATTTTCAAGTTTTTCAACAGCATTAAACACTTTGTCTGAAAGTCTACTTAAAGAACTTTTAAAAGTATTTTTTTCTTTCTCAGTTTGTTTATTCTCAATTTTACTTTCAATTTTTTTAGCACTTGATGTAAAAAACTCTTTAACAGCTTTTACAATAGCTGAGCTTTTTTCTTTTGAAAAAGCTTTAACTCTTGATAAAGCTTTAGAAGCTTTACTTGGTTCATTAGCTTTTTCAATTTTTGCTTCAGCAGCTTTTTCAACTTTTGTAGCAACTGCTTGAACAGCTTGAGCCTTTTTAGCTTCTGTACTTGTTTCTGGAGCTTTAACAGGTTTAGTTTGGTTCAAACCTATATAATCTCCAACTCTTCTAAGTGGGTTAGTCATACTTTCCTCCTAATTGGATTTTTTTAAATTAAATTACTTAATGTTTTTTATTACCCAAAAATTAAGTTTGATTATATTTTATAAAAAAACAGTAATTAATTTCAATATAATTTAGACCAAAATTAAAAATAAATTAATTTTATATTTAATAAAATTTTAAATTACTAAAACAAAAAAAACAGGCTCAGAGGCATCTTTCAAGTAATATTTTCAAATACATAAACTTTACTTAATAATTACAAATATTATAATTTTTTAATTATAAACAAGATTATTTTAGTCTTTATTATAATGTAAAACAGGAATAAAAACAGCATTAAGAAAGCGAATTATTATAAATAAAAACAAACTTTCTTTAAAATAAATTATTTTAGTAACCCTAAACTAAATTTTAATAAAATAATAATAAATTTTAAATAAGGGGTTTTTGCTATGGATAATAAAAGACTATTAAAAAAAATAGCTAAGTTAGAGACTAAGCTAGATCTTTTAGAGACAGAATTTGACTATTTAAATAATATTTTAATAAAGTGTGTTTTTCAAAGGGAATCACAACCTTGAAACAGAGTGCAATTGAGCTAATATCAGGGAGTACAATAACTGAAAGATTATAAATAAAACTTTAATTTGTAATAAAATTTTGAATTCAAGACTGAAAGTCTAGGATAGTAAATCCATGATAGTAAATTCACAATTTTTAATTAAATTTCTTGATAAAAAAATTGTTTTGCAAAATACTCATTAATATTAAAAAGCATTAAGGAGCTTATTATGGCAAAACTAATTTTTGAAAATAATAATGAAGAAGTAGATATCGAAGATGGTAAACCTATAAAAGATGAGTGTGAGCAGGCAGGGATTCCTTTTGCTTGTTCTGAAGGTGTTTGTGGATCATGTATTATAGAAGTTGTCGAAGGCATGGATAAACTAACAGAACCTACACAAGCTGAAAAAGATTTTTTAGGTGAGATCCAAAATGAAAGACTCTCTTGTCAATGTAAGATCAAAGGCGGAACAGTTAAAATTAAATTTTAAGGTTAATATATGAGTATAACAAAAGATATGACGATTCAGGAGATTTTTTATAATTTCCCTGACAAAAAAGATGCCTTAGCGGATGTCTTAATGCAAGTAGGGCTTGGATGCTGTGGGTGCGCTGGAGCTCAATTTGAGACGATAGAGCAAGGTCTTATGGCTCATGGTAAAAGTCAAGAAGAGATAAATAAGACATTAAGTGACTTAAACTCAGTTATTTAACCCATAGGCTTTTAACTTAAAGATAATTCTGGTTCTTACAATAGTTCGAATTCTAAAACATCTTAATTTTTTATCTTTTCGAAGATAAAAGCAGCTCGTTTATTTTAATTCTAAACGGCTAATTCTAAGCCTGTTAGACAAGTTGTAATTAGCTAACTTTTAGTGACTTACATTTTTTTCTCATAAGCTCCTTTCTAGATCGAGTTTTAGATATTTAACCTCTAAAAAAGCGATAAATCTATCAATTAAAATATTTAGTATATTCTTCATAAATATAATATATACTAATAAAAAAAACAGTTGTCTGAAATTTTATTTTTTCTTATTAATATTACTATTTTTATTTACAGATAATTATAATTATAATATAATATTACTAAATAATACAATTATTAGAACAATAAATTACAAAGTTAATAAAAAAATATAAAAGGAGGACATTATGTCAGTAGCAGGAAGTTCATGGATTGGTAAGAAGATTGTGGATGGATTTGAACATCAAAGAAAAAAGGCTGATGGAAAGACGGAAACAGTTGATCTTACAGAAGGTCTTACAGATCCCCAACAAGCAATATTAGGAATTACAAAAGTCATAGCTATTACTCCAAGTGGAATAGTTTTTAAAAAAGCAAGTGCTTTAGGCATAAAAATTATCTTAGATGAGTTACCAGCTTATTTTGATATTTCTATGGGATTAAAGTCTGATTTGAAAGCTATAGATGCTGCAGATCCTACTAAACCACTAAAATATCCTAATTTACGTAATCAGGCTTGGGTACAAAGAGTTTTAGGGCCATTGCCTGGTTTAAAAAGTTCAGTGAATTTTGATTCGAATTTAAAAACATTGGATGATGAATTAAATGGTGCTGAGAAAAAAATAAAAGAGTTAAAAGACGATTTATCTAAAGATGTTTCTAAATTAAATTATATAGATATTACTGAGAGAATTGAACATATAAAAGAGCATCTAATAAAAGCAGCTAAAGAACTTGGCCTTTCCATGGCAATATATGACAATACAAATCCAACTATTAATGACCGCGTTAGAGATTTTAATCAAATTTTTAAAGAAGCATTTGAATTAAATAAAAAATTTATAGACATTAAACAAAAAAATCCTAATTTGGTTATGAAGAGTCTAAAAGTATTAGCAAATGGAGTTGGTATAGGATATAACGGTTTCTTTAATCCTTATGGATCCGGAAAAATTTATACTTTCGCTCTTTCTAACATGATTTATTTTTCTCCACATTTAGGTTTTGAACCACCATCTTTTAATCCCTCTGAAGCAGCGAAAGATTACATTTGGTTTAATACCTACTTCCAACTAGGTGATTCAGCTGCACGTTTAGCTCATACTGTGGGGACTTATGCTTGGAATAGATATTGGGGCAAAAAAGATATTTTTGATTTTCCTAGTTTAGACATTACAGCTCTATCATCTTCTGATGGTGATGCTATCGTAGAAAGTGTTAATCGACTAAATAATGGAAAAATGGCTCTTGAATTCGATGCAAAAAAAGCAACAATTGATAAAACTATTGAAGATTATGAAGTTGATATCAGAAATTTACAAACATTAAAGGGTAATATTAAAACAGCTATGAAACAGCTTAATAAACTTTTTTCAAAACCTTTAACTGAGGTGCAAAAAGATCAACTAATAGGACCAGATAATTATTCGATTAATATCTTACTATACAACCAGATTTTCAAAAAAGATCCTAAAGGGGAAACATTTATTGGTTTTACTAATTCTGCATTCAATAATGGACAATATTTTGATGAAACTCATTTAACTTCAGAAGTTTTGCCTCTTTTAAAAAGCGAGGTAGAAACAGCAATTCGCTATCTAAAACGGGCACAGTTACAATCAAAGGGAAGTGTTCTAAAAGATGATAAAGAAAGAAGAGCTCTAGGAATAGGTCCAAAAGATGGAGTAATTCCAAGAAGAAGAGCTCCTACTCTTCTATTAAAAGACACATACGACTCTTATACCGAGACTGAAAAAGCTAAATATTTTCAAAAATTATCTGAAAATGTAAATATAAAACAGCATAGATTTATCAACCTCGATACTGAAACACAACAATTTTTAAACACACTTAAAATAAAATATAAAGAATATTCAAAAGAGATATTGCCAATCGCCCTAATTGCACAACTACATAATTATTCAAATGTAGAGCCGACTGATGTACTAATGGCAACATTTGAAAATGAAATAGCCCCTTCTAGATAAACAACTAAATAAAAAAGTTTTTATTGTAAGACCATCATCAAAAGATGATGGTTTTTTTTTATAAAATTATTAAAAAATATTTTATTAGAAAAAAAATGAAAAAACTACTTTTTAAAAAGTAGTTTTTTCGATACGCTATCGTTTTGTAACATGTAAGGAAAGGGATATGAACTTAAAAAGTGATCGCCTCAAAAAACTAGAGCTCGAGCTAGAAGATCTAGAAAAATGGCTAAATTTGGGTTTAGTACCAAAAAAAGATATTGAAAAACACAAAGAAGAAATTGGCTTAGTAAAGCAAAAACTTGAAGAGGAAAAAGAGAGACTTCGTTTTATGAAAGAGACAGGAGATATGCAAGATTATGTAGCTCCTAAAAAATCTATAGCAAAGCAGATCTATCCAGACCCTCAAACAGTGCCAGATATGGATGTTGGAGTTGATACTGATGTCGAAGAAGAGACTCAAACATTTGAGGTAGACACAGAACAAGAAGATGTTACAGAAGTAGCTACCTTTGTAGAAGAAGAGGAAGAAGATCCATTTTCTGATAGAAACCGTTGGAAAAGGGGTATTTTAGAAGATCCAGATGGCGATAACTGGTAAAAATTTAAGTCTTTATTTTCATGTGCCTTTTTGCTCTAGCATATGTCCATACTGCCATTTTTATAAAATTTTTTATAAACCTGAGATGGGCATAAAATATTTACAAGCAGTTAAAAACCATATAGATAGAGTTAAATCAATACTAAAAAATAGCAATATAGTATCTATTTATTTTGGAGGAGGCACTCCATCTTTATTAGAAGTTGAAATAGTTGAAAAAATATTAAAACTTATTAACCCCCCACAAAAAATTGAAATCACAATTGAGATAAACCCAGAAGATTATTCAATAGATAAAATTAAAGCATATAAACAACTGGGTATTAACAGAGTTAGCTTAGGCATTCAATCTTTTGATGATAGACTGCTCAAAATTTTAAAACGAAAACACAGCGCTAAAAAAGCAAAAGATGCGATTTTAGATATTTATAGATGTGGGATTGAAAATATTTCAATAGATTTAATGTATGATATTCTGCATCAAGATTTAGCATCTTTTAAAAAGACTATAGATGAGATCAAAAATCTAAAAATTACACATATCTCTTTATATAACCTAACGTTTGAAAAAGAGACTCTTTTTTATAAAAATAGAAAAACTTTAAAAAAGTTTGTGCCAGATGAAAAAGAGTCATTAAAACTATTAAATGAGGCTGTTTTAGAGTTCGAAAAGCTTGGATTTAAAAGATATGAGATCTCAGCTTTTGCAAAAAAGGGCTTTGAATCATTTCATAATGTTGGATATTGGAAGGCTAGATCTTTTCTAGGTTTTGGACCATCTGCTTTTAGTTATTTTGAAAATAAAAGATTTAGAAATATTAAAAATTTTCAAAAATATGTAGATGCTCTTGCTTTAAAAAAAACCTATATAAATTTTGAAGAATTTTTAAAATATCCAGATAATATTAATGAACTATTAGCTATTAATTTAAGATTGGTAGATGGAATAGATATTTTAGAATTTGAAAAAGAGATTGGAAAAATCCCAAAAAAAACAATAAAAATATTAAAAAATTCTGAATTTATAAATTTTCATAAAAATAGGATTAAACTAAACAAAAAGGGTCTACTTTTTTATGATACTTTAGCATCTGATATCATCTAAAGTTCAAAAAAAATGAGAAAAAACTAAGCTTCAAATAAAAAAACAGTAGGGTTTTTACCAATTCTAAGATTTAATTTTTTAAACTCATAGATTTTTTTGGTAATAACCTTTTCTTCTTTGGAAGTAAGATTTATAGCTAAAGATAAAGTAGCAGCGCTTTTAAGTGTTTTAATTAAAAAATCTAGCATCTTATCAGATCTGTATGGAGCTTCTATAAAAACTTGAGTAATTTTATTTAAAGATGATTCTTTTTCTAAATCCTTTATTTTTTGAATAAGCTCTTCTTCTTTTCTAGGTAGATATCCTTGAAAAGCAAATCTTTGAGCATTGAGACCAGATAACATTAGAGCTAAAAAAATAGAAGAGGGGCCGGGATATGCTTCAATTTTAATATTTTTGTCTCTTGCTAATCTAACAAGTTTTGATCCAGGATCTGCTATGCAAGAGAGCCCTGCATCTGAAATTAAACCGATTTTTTTATTCTCGATTAGTTTTAATAAATCTAAAATTTCATCTTCTTTAGTATGCTCATTTAATAGTGTTATAGGCACTTTTTGCAGCTTTTCTCTATCTATAAATCTTAAAAGATATCTTCTTGCATTTTTTTCATTCTCCGCAATTAGACCATCTAAAGATAGAATTATATTTTTTAAATTCTTTGGAAAATATAGATCAATATCAGCTGATTCATCTAAAAGATTAGGAAGTAGTTCTAACGTCATACGTGGATAAATATAAAAGTTTGGTTTTTAATATATCTAAAAGATTAGATAAGTTCATGTTAATTGTTTTGGATAAAAGATCGATTTCAAAAAGAGATTTTATCGCTTCTTTAAAAAAGAGAGATTTTCTTTGATTAGCTATTTGTTTTTTCTTTTCTAACGCTCTTGGATATATTTTAGGAAAATATGCATTCAAATCATATTTTTTACCACTCTCTAAAATAGATGCCATCTTATATCCCAGTTGAAGTTGATATCTAATTGCAGAGATCAAAAGATGAAAATAAGCCATATCTACAGATAAATTATCAAAATTTATCTTTCCCCACACAATCTCTTCTGCTATTTTCCAAACAGATTCTGTGATGTTTATTGGACAAATACTTTGAACATCATCGATTTCTATTGATTTTTTGAGTCCAACAAAAGTGATTAACTTATTTATTTCATTTTCTACTAAAGCAAGATCGAGCCCTACTCTTTCAAAAAGGGCTTCAATTACTATAGATGATATATTTTTATTAGCTTTTAAGCATTTTTCTAAAGCAAAACTAGCTATTCTTTTTTCTTTTTCCCAAATTTTCTCTGAGCTTAAATCAAAAATTAGACCTTTTTTTTCTATAGTTGTGTATAACAAAGAAGCATCCCCTCTAGAAGAAGCGCCAATTATTAAATGCACATCATTAGCTTTTAAATATGAATTTAAATTTTGAATATCTTGCTTTGAAAAGATTTCAATATCTTCAATTATAACAAAAGGCTCTCCTCCTAAAAGAGAAGGGCTTTGAAAAGTATTTATAATTTTAGATAATTTATTTTCTTTTGAAAATTTCGATAAATTAAAATTTTTAATATTTATCTTTTTTAAAATATAGCTAATAATTTTTTCTCTTTCATAAAGATCTTGTATTACGACAAGATAAATCTTTATTTTATCAAAAAGAGGATTCTCGAAATGTTTTTTAAAAAAAGTAATATTTAAATATTTCATAAATAACTACAATATTAAAATATAATACAAAAAATCAATAAAAATTGATTGACCGAAAAAGGACACGGCGCAAGCTCCCATTTTTAAATGTGGAGTAAGCCGTGCCAAAATAAAAAAAACTATTTTAATAATAGAAATTTTGATATATTTTTTTGTGCAATAGAAGAGCAAAAATATGTCTAAAACATTTATCCATGAATTCCGATTAAAAACTACGCCTAAACAAGAGAAAATATTAAATATAATTTTAGAGCTAGCAAGATATTTATATAATGCAGTTTTAGGCGAAGGATTAAAAAGAATAAAGCTTATAAAGGAATCAAAGCTTAATACCAAAGCAAAAAAAGATAAAAATTACAAGCTATATAATGAGATAAACAAGTTTTATAATTTTTCAGATTTCTCATTGCAAAGCTTTGCAATAAAGACAAAAAATGAATGCAATATAAAAAATCATTTAGATACACACGCTTGTCAAAAAATTGCAACTAGAGCTTATTTAGCATTATAT
>JAAKFV010000026.1 GCA_011064875.1 Candidatus Anoxychlamydiales bacterium
AGAAATTTTCCAGATCGAATTTCAGGAGGATTTAGAACTTTTCCTCCTCGTAATGTTTCTTCTACTCGTTGGTTATGGAGCAATAGCTATGGACTCTTGTTTCGTGATGTTTTTAATTTTTATACTAAAGAACAATACGAAAAAGAATTTGGACATGCTTCAGAGTCTCTATGGTCTAGTGGATTTGATGGACAAACAAAACATCTCTGGTTATCTCCACACGATTAAAAAAATTATAAAAAATTAATACCCGAACTTTAATGTTCGGGTATTTTGTTGTGTTAAAATCAACTTTTAAAATAATTAACAATACGCGAACCCCAAGAACTATCAGTTGCGAAACATGAATCAACAGATTTGTCCAATGCTTTACTAGCACATGTTGATACTTGTTGTGTAGACACATCTATTGCGGCCGCTTTAACTTCACTAGGCAAATCAGAACATACGTGATCTGATGCTTGTTTAGCGCATGTTCCCGACGCATCAAGTGCTATTTTAGCGCCAATCGGAAGCGCTGTTTTTAAAACAGTTTTTACAGATTCATTATCCCATTCAATCCTTGGGGAACGAATTGGGCTTGCTACTATAGAACTTGACATATATAACCTCCATGGTTTTAAAAAAGTTAAAATTTAAAAAAAACCATAAACCAATCAATACAATTTTTGCAAAGAGAAAAACACATTAAATTATTTAAAAAAATTACTATATCTTAATTAACTCCATATTTTTTTTTCTCTTGCTATTAAAAATCAGCTTTCTTTAAATTCTTCTTTTATTTAACAAATAAGGAATAGTTTATATGTCAATTCCCTACTTATTGAGTTATTTTAATCCCTTCTCATATTTTCCTTCTAAACCAATTCTTGAAGAATATGAAGAACTTTCTGAACCAAGATGGGTTGTTGCTGGAGAAGAGATTCGTATTATTAGACATGGTGAAGATCTCAATTATTTAGTAGTAGATCTTATTTCCGGGAAAATAATAAGACAACGCTATATTGATAAATACGGCCGTTCAGCGGATGAAGTAATAGATTATTTCAAAAGAGGAGTGTCTCCCGAAGTTATGGAAGATGGAAATATCGATTTTGTAACTGCATTTAGGAGTCAGTTAGATAGTACTAATATTATAACTGAAAATGAATGGGCTATTACCATGGCCGATGTTCTTGCTTGCGATCCCAATCCTATAGAATACGGATCTTGGGCAGGACATGCCGTTCTTTACATAGAACGAGTAATAAACAAAAAATACCATCTGGATAGAGTCCATTTAGGGATAACAACAGGAAGCAACAAGCCGAAAGTTGTATTTACTCCGATACCTAACTTTGATCGTACTCGTCTTCAAAACCAAACAGAAACCTGGATAAAATCTGCGGAGAAGATAAAAAAAATGATATCTGCCATTGAAGAAGACATCTTAAGGCAGGATAGCGGAGGGATAGGGATTCTATTTAACCGACGAGGTAGTGATGCTTTGCTCTGGAAGACTCGGGAAATTAACGGTGAAATTTATTATAAAGAAAACTGCTATACTTATCTTAGAGAGAAAGTGAAGCTAGCTGGCATAGACTTAGTATCAGGAAAAAGCTCGCTGATAATGACTGCTCCAAAAACAAATATTGATCCTGCATCCTTAAATTCTAAAGCAAGGGTATATGTGGCTATTGCTGACATTTCAGCTGCTGAAAACCCTTCAAGACTTCCCTTTATCAATCGGATGTTAGATATTACACAAGTAATTAATTATAGTGTTAAAGGCTGGAAAAGGTCTTGGCAAGCTTTATCTTCACTACGCAACAATACCTATATCTATGATGGAAAAACCTTTGACGTAGCAGCTAAAACAAACGCTCGTATCAAGAAAGAACGCCCTTTCTATCGTGTTTCAGTTGAAAAAACAATAATTATAGTTAAAATCAGAAATGAAGGACTTGAATATATTGATGTAACCTTTGAGATTAAACAGCATATTTGCAATGCACTTAGGGATGAATTTAGGCATGATCGGAACATGGACTCTTATCATGTAGTATGATAAAAGTCCAGGAAGTCTCGAAACTAGAAATGAAAGTTAAGCATATAAGACGATCTTTTTCCATACTGAGTAGAATTATACAATAAGGCTACAAGTATCCGTTTCAATAGAGCGAATTATTATTTCATAATTCCTAACCTATAATTTTTCTTTTATCTTGTTCAATAGTATTGACAAGTGTAATGATAACCTCAATTATCATCTTAAAAAAATATTATTTGTTATATTTTTGATATTTTTTCAAAACACTCTTTATATTGCTGTTAATTAAATATTCCCTAACTTAATTAAATAAATATCTGCAGTTGATTGCAGTTTTATTATATGAGATAATGAATCGTAATTAATTCAGTAAATTTTATTTTTAATTAGATAATGGAGAAAAACATGTCTTTAGAACCAATAATCCCTATTAATTCAATAGATGAAATAAATAATTCATCAAATCCTTTAGAATTTCAAAAAATTATTGTTGATAAGAAATTATTTAATTCATTTGAAGATGAATCCGATAATCCCAAACCTTTAGATATAGTAGATATTGATAAAAAAAATATTAGAATGTCAAAAGCTGGGCTTAGAAAAGCAAAAGCTGAGGTTCAAAATAAGGCTAATTTTAAGACAGAAAGTTTAGATATTCTAGCTAAATATAAAAATAACCCTGAAGGCATTTCACCTTTGCACTATGCTGTGAAAATGAAGGATATAAATGCCATAAAAATTTTATTAGAGAATGGCGCTAATGTGAATGATTTTTATGCCCTTCAAGCTTCTCTATCTTCCCCTGATATACTTGAGTTCCTTCTTAATTATGGAGCAGATGTAAATATTACTTGTAGAAAAGCAACTTTACTGCATAGTGCAGCATATTATGAAAATTTAGAAGCTATTCATATTCTAATTAACTATGGTATAGATTTAGAGGCAGTAAATTCAAGTGGTAATTCTGCTTTAATTGATGCATGTAGACAGGGAAAAGAAAAAAGTATTTTACTTTTATTAGAAATGGGAGCTGATGTTAATAAAGAAGGACAGCAAGGATGGAAACCCTTACAACTATATTTAAATAAGACCCATCAAAATATGACAATAATAAAAGAGTTTGCTAAAAGAGGAGCTGATTTCAATAAAATTGATCCTTATGGAAGAACAGCCTTACAGCTAGCTGTTATTTATAACCAAATAGATTTAATTCAATATTTAATTGAAGAACAGCATGTAGATGTTAATTTTCTTCCTCATAAAACTGATAGAACAGCATTTATGGTGGCTATTGAATTTGGAAGACAGCTTGAAATTATGAAGTTATTATTTAAAAATGGAGCAGATCTTAATATCAAGAATGAGCAAGGCGAAACTGCTCTTACCATAGCTAGAAAGCGATATGGAGATAAAGAAGAGATCATTCTATGGTTAATAGCCAATGGTGCAAGAGAGTAATTAGAATCATGTTTTTTGCTAGCTTGATCAAAACATGACAGAACTTTCATAACTATTTATTTTTATAAAAAGTTTTGGATTTCATAACTTGAGACATTCACCCTCAGCCTAGGATCTTCTCATTCATTTTAGATACAACCTCTGATAAATGACTATCACTTAAATGCGAGTATCTCTTTGCCATTTGCAATGTCTTATGCCCTAAGACTCCCGCTATCTCGACGATTGTACAGCCATTCATTGCTAAATAAGATGCACAACAGTGTCTTAAGTCATGAAAACGAAAATCTTTAATCCCTGAGCGCTTTAAAGCAGCATTCCAGGCAGATCTAATATCGATTGGCTTCTTATATGTTTTAGTATCAGGGAAAAGAAATTTAGAGCAAATAACACGCTTAGCTTGATGTTGTGTTATTAAATCTAATGCTTTTCCTGCTAATGGAACTTGTCTTCTTTCTCCATTTTTTGTTTCTTCTAAAATAACCCTTCCCTTTTGAATATCGACTTTATCCCAAGTTAAATTTAATATTTCACCAAGTCTCATCCCACTTGATAACGCTAAGATTACAATCATATAAAGATATTGATTTTTACTTCCTTCGCAGGCTTTCAATAATGTTTGTCTTTCTTGTTCATCTAAAAATCTAACTCTTCCTTTGGCTTCTCTAGGCTTAGAAATTAAGCGAAGAGGATTATCAGTTACCCAACCCCATTCTTTAGATGCAACAGTAAAAAGATGACTAATAACAGCTAAATAACGAACAACTGTAGCTGGAGATCGCTTCTTTCCTTGGACTGTCTTTTCTGTTAACAGTTTATCTTTATATTGAGAAATCAAAGAAGGAGTAATATCAGCAAGAAGTTTCTCCCCTATTTGTTTTTTCCACCAAATTAACTGAGCTTCTTGAGATGCTGATGTTTTCTTGCTTGGCAAAATAGCTTTAATGTATCTATCTGCTAATTCATTAAACGTATGCTTTCTTGATTCAGCAGTTTTAAAGTATCGATTGTTACGAATATCGGATTCCGTTTCCTGAATCCATTTTCTAGCATCGGTTAATCGATCAAAACACGCTGTTTGAGGAGAATGTCCTTTCATTCTTATCTGAACATAAAATTTAGTCTTTTCATCTTTTGTTTTGTATTTCCTTATCGAAGCCATAATTTTTTCCTTATTTTAAGTTATAAATAATATCATTTTTAAGGCAAAAAACACAAGCATATGATTGCTAATCAAGTGGCTGTTACGCACATTCCTTTTGATAATTAATGCTTTAGCAAAAAGCATATTCGACCATTTCACACTCTTTACACAATTGGTTTCACATTTGATGCTTTTTTACACATAAATTGCCTATATAATTTCATGCTTTATTTTTTGCAATTTGTTGTGAAGTATTGTGTAAAAATTGTGAAAAAACTAAAAAAGGCAGTTAGTCTATTTCACCTAACTGCCTCTAGATCAAAACTCCGGGTGCAAGATTCGAACTTGCGACCAATGGATTAACAGTCCACTGCTCTACCGCTGAGCTAACCCGGAATATCTATACATGCAACAAATTTAGTAAAAAGAGTCATTTTTATCAATTTCTTTTATATTAACTTTCAAAATGATACCCTAAATATTAAAAAAAAGTTTTATGGATACACTTCAAGGATACATCGAACACATTACTTTTTCTAATTCAGACAATGGTTTTATAGTCGCTAAATTCAAAGAAAAACAAAAAAAAGATTTAACGACAATAATTGGAGTAATGCCATCAGTTCAACCGGGGGAAGCTCTTTCAATTGAAGGAGAATGGAAAAACCACTCTAACTTTGGAAGGCAATTTGAAGTTAAAAACTTTGTTATTGAAATCCCCTCTGATATTGTTGGAATTCAAAAGTATTTAGAATCAGGCCTTGTTAAAGGAATCGGGCCTGTTTATGCAGAAAAAATCGTACAAAAGTTCAAAACAGAAACATTAGATATTATCGATGAAACTCCTCATAGACTATTAGAAGTAGAGGGCATTGGAAAAAAAAGAATCGAGATGATCCGCAAAAATTGGGAAGATCAAAAAATAATTAGACAAGTTATAATCTTTTTAAGAACATATGGAATATCTCCTACATATGCTCAAAAGATTTACAAAATGTATGCAAATGCATCTATTCAAAAAGTAAAAGAGAATCCTTATATTTTAGCAAAAGACATAACGGGTATTGGGTTCAAAATTGCAGATAACATTGCAGAGAAGTTAGGGTTTGAAAAAACATCTCCTTTAAGAATCGCATCTGGAATTGAATATGTACTATTTGAAATGACAAGTGCAGGACATACTTGCTATCCATTAGAAGAATTTCTACAAACATCTCAAAAAATTTTAGAAGTTGAAGATATTTTAATAAAAAAGGAGCTAGATTCTCTAATTTTAAAAAAACAAGTTATTAAAGATTTTCTTGATAAAGATGGAGAGAAAAAAGAATTTATTTGGCTTCAGTCCTTTTATTACTTTGAGCAAAACATAGCAAAAGAGCTAAATAGAATAAAAAAATCTTCTAGCAATTTAAGAGTTATAAATACCGAAAAAGCAATTTTATGGTCAGAGAAAAAATTAAACATCGAATTAGCACAAAACCAAAAAACTGCCATTAAAGAGTCTATTGAGAAAAAACTACATATAATAACAGGCGGGCCAGGCACTGGAAAAAGTACCATTACAAATGCAATTTTAAAAATATTAGAAGAGCTAACTCTAAAAATATACTTATGTGCACCTACGGGAAGAGCTGCTAAAAGATTATCTGAAATAACGAAAAAAAAGGCCTATACAATCCACTCACTACTTGAGTGCGACTTTTCATCCAAAGGTTTTAAAAGAGATGAAAATAACCCCTTAAAATGCGATCTAATAATAGTTGATGAAGCATCAATGATTGATACTCTTTTATTATACCATCTTTTAAAAGCCATTCCTTCAAATGCAAAGGTAATATTTATTGGTGATATTGACCAACTCCCATCTGTGGGAGCTGGAAACACTCTAAAAGACATGATAGCATCTGATAAAGTCGCTTTTACAAAGCTAACCGAGATTTATAGACAAGCTAAAGACTCTAAAATCATTTTAAATGCCCATTTGATAAATCAGGCAAAACTTCCAGATCTTCATACTGATAAAACATCTGATTTTAGATTTATTTATTTAGAAGATTTAGAAGAGATAGAAAAGAAAATTTTATATTTAGTTGAAAAAGAATTGCCTAAAAGAAATTTTGATTCCTTAGATGATATTCAAGTAATAGCTCCTATGAAACGAGGAAAAGTTGGTATTGAGAATTTAAATTTAGTTTTGCAAAATACTCTAAATCCATCTTCTAAACCACTATATAGTTCTGGCAGACGTTTTCATGTAAAAGATAAAGTCATGCAAATTAGAAATAACTATCAAAAAAATGTATTCAATGGTGATATCGGAAGAATTCTGCATATCGATACTATTGATCAAAGGCTCGATATTGCATTTGATGATAATGTTGTTTCATATGATTTTTCAGAGCTCGATGAAATTAATTTAGCATATTGTGTTAGCGTTCATAAATTTCAAGGATCAGAGTGTCCATGCATTATTATGCCAATACACACCACTCATTTTAAACTACTTCAAAAAAACCTTCTATATACAGCTATAACTAGGGGTAAAAAACTAGTTATCCTAATAGGTACAACAAAAGCTTTATCTATTGCTGTAAAAAATAAAGAAGTCTTAAAAAGATATACTGGCTTAGAAAATGCTATTAGAAATATTGGATCTAAAGCGCAAGAAATATTTTTGCCGGGATTTTAATTAAAAGATCCTTTTAAAAATCAAAGAATTTAGCAAACAGAAGATCCTATTTCCATATCTTGAATAAAAGGAATCTCCAAACTATCATCATCTTCGCCTGCAGCTAAGATCATACCATCGCTCTCAAAACCCATAAGTTTTGCTTTTTTGATATTTGCAACTACGATTACTTTTTTATTTAAAAGCTCATCAGGGGTTATACTTTTAGCAATACCTGAGATTATCTGTCTTTTCTCAAATCCCAAATCTACTTGAAGCTTTAAAAGCTTTTCACTTTTTTCAATTTTCTCAGCTTCAATTATTTTTCCAACTCTCATATCGATTTTATCAAAATCCTTATAAGAGATCTCATTTTTTAGATCTTGAATAGCTTTTTTTGGCATGTTTTGATCATCAAGTGCTTCTTTTAATTTATCCATCTCTTCTATCACCTTTTCATCTTCTATTTTTTGAAAAATCACCTCAGGAGGGGGAAGTTTTTTACCCTCTTCTAGGTTCAAGTTTTTTACACTATCCCATTTTCCTTGAGATAACCCACTCTCATTACCTATCATCTTCCATATTTTTTGAGAAGATGTTGGGATTATGGGACTTGTCATCAAAGATAGAGCTTTTATGCATTTTAAGCATAAGTTTAGACATGTAAAGAGCTCTTCTTTTTTTGATTCATCTTTTGCCATTTTCCATGGCTTTTTATGATCGAAATAAACGTTAGCTATTTGAGATAGCTCCATAATTATTTGAGTAGCTTTTCTAAGTTTGTAGTTTGAATAAGCAATATCAATATCAGTAATACTTTTTATTATATCATCTAAAAATTTTTGATCTACATCATCTAATGCGTAACTTTTTGGAATTTTTTGATCAGCAAATCTCTGAATAAAAGTGAGCGTTCTATGAATAAAATTTCCAAATTTACCAACTAGCTCAGAGTTGCAGTGCATCTGAAAATCTTTCCATAAAAAATCAGAATCATGAGTCTCTGGTGCAATCGATGCTAAATAAAATCTAATTTGATCTGTTGTAAATTTTTCAAAAAAGCTTTTTAGATCGATATACCATTTTTCAGATTTTGAAAATTGTCTTTTTTCTAACATTAAAAATTCATTAGCAGGAAGATCATCTACTATCTTATATGGTTTTTTTTGTCCCATAATCATTGCAGGGAAAAACACTCCATGAAATGGAATATTATCTTTACCTATGAAATTTACTAGTTTTGTTTTTTCATCAAACCAGTAATCTTTATATTTTTCTTTGTCACCAATTTTTTCTGCCCATTCCATAGTAGCTGAAATATAACCGATTGGAGCATCGAACCAAACATATAAAACTTTACCCTTAGCTTCTTCTAAAGGAACAGGCACTCCCCATGTAGAATCTCTTGTAATAGCTCTCTCTTTCAAATCTTTGATGTATTCTTTTGAAAAGTTTAAAACGCTATCTTTCCAGTCTTTATCTTTTATCCAAGAAGATAGCTTTTCTTTAAACTTATCAAATCTCATATACCAATGCTTTGAAGGTTTTAAAATGAGTTTGGAATTGGTTAGTTTAGATCTTGGATTTTTTAATTCTTTAGCATCAAAAGCTCTTGAGCATTTAGGGCATTCATCGCCTCTAGCGAATTCATATTCACATTTTGGACAAGTACCGATTACATATCTATCTGCTAAAAACTTGTTTTCTTTTTCAGAAAAAAGATGCTTTTCTGTCTTCGCTTCTATATAGCCATTTTTATATAAATCTAAAAAAAACTCTTGAGAGAGTTTTTTATGGATTTCAGTCGTTGTTCTAGAATAGTGATCAAAAGAAAAGTTTAGTTTTTCAAAAAAATCTTTGATCATTTCATGATAGATATCGACATGCTCTTTTGGTGTTCTATTTGCTAATTCAGCACTTAGGGTTATTGCAACTCCGTATTCATCAGATCCACAAATATATAAAACATCTCTGCCCTTTAATCTTTCAAATCTAGCATAGACATCAGCAGGAAGATAAGCTCCAGCTATATGACCAAAATGAATTGGTCCATTAGCATATGGAAGAGCTGATGTTATAAGAATTTTTTTTTTCATCTCTAAAATTCTTGTGGCTCAAACTCATCTGGCAGTTTCACAAGCTCATCGATAACTTCAGCAAGCGTTACAAAGTCTTCTCTTGCAATTCTTTCTTTTGCTAGCTTAATACCAAAGTTCGATAAATCAAAAAAACTTTTAAACTTATATTTTAATCTTTCATTGGTTAAAAATGTTTGCTTTTTCAAGTTTTACTCCCAATATTTTAAATTTTTTACTTTATCTTTTTATGGCAAGAAGCCCCTTTCCTTTAGGAAAGGGGTGAATTGCCAATATTAAAAATGCGAGCTTTAATGCTTTTAAAGCCTCCGCCCGCTAGAGTAATCCACTTCGGGGTTATTAGAAGGTGTTTTTAAACCTGACACACTGAGAGTTTCCTCTCTGTTTAATGACAGATCACAGTTGCTACGGACTAGTGGAGTATCCGTAGGTGTGTATGTATCTCTTCCAACTAACTTCTGCATAAAATGCCCCCTAATCAACCAGTTACCCTTGATCCTCACGGTTCAAGCCCTTTCTTTAGGAAGAGGTGATTGACTTTATGCTCTTCAGCGATAAAAATAGATCTAAGCTCCTCATAGGATTTATCAAGATCAATATTTGTTATATTATAATCATAATTGACAATTTGTTTCATCTCTTCATTTGCCCAAGTGAGTCTTTTTTCGATTTCCTTATCATCTATATCTGCTCTTTTTTTCATTCTCTCTTTCAATGTATCAATACTAGGTGGAGAAATAAAAATATATGTACTCTCTATTTTATTTTTTAATTTCAGAGCCCCTTGGGTATCTATCACTAAAACTACATGTTTTTTTTCATTTAAATTCTTTTCAACAAATGTTTTTGATGTCCCATAGTAGTGATCAAATACCTTCGCATACTCTAAAAAATCGCCTTCTTTGATCTTTTTTTCAAATTCTTCTTTAGTTACAAAAAAATAGTCAACTCCCTCTTTTTCATCCTTTCTAGGCTCTCTTGAGGTAAAAGAGACGCTCTCTATTACTGATTTAAACTCTTTTGTTAACATTCGAGTAAGCGTTGTTTTGCCAGCTCCCGCTGGCGCACTAATTATAAAAAATAGTCCTTTTTTTAAATTCCCCAAAAGTTTTTGCTTCATAAAAATCACTCTATGTTTTGTAGTTGTTCTTTTATTTTTTCGATTTCATCTTTTATTACAACCGCAGCTCTTGAGATATCTGCATCAGATGCTTTAGAAGCTATCGTATTTGCCTCTCTTAAACATTCTTGGAGTAAAAACTCTAGTTTTCTGCCAACAGAGGTTTGTTTCGCTTTTAAAAGCAATAAAAACTCTTTAAGATGATTATCCAATCTTAGAATTTCTTCTGTGATATCTATCTTATCTGCAAAAATAGCAACCTCTTTTAAAAGCCTATCTTCAATTTCTATTTTATCTATAAAAATATCTTCAAATTTTGCTTTTAATCTTTTTTCAAAGTTTTTCTTTGTAATTGGGGCCTTTTTTTGAATGGATAAAAGCTGTTTTTTTATTGCATTAATTCTTTTCTCTAAATCCACTTTAATTACCAATCCCTCTTTTCTTCTCATTTGAATAACTCTATCAATTGCTTGTTCAACTGAATCAAAAATCATTTTCTTTAAAGTAGCTACATCTTTGATTTTTTCTTCTGGAATATATTTTGTTTGAGAGAGTAAAAACTCTAGCGTTATTTCATCTTTTTTAAAACCCAAATCTTTAGATAGTTTCTCCCACCCTTTTTTTAAGTTTTTCAAATAAGTAGAGCTTGGTAGCAAAGAGAAAATATTTTTTTCACTTGGAGAAAACTCAAATTTTAAAGAGACTTGTCCTCGTACAATTTTTGAAGATACATATTTTCTGATCTCAGTTTCAAAAGTGCTAAAAACTTTTGGAAGAAAAATGCTTACTTCCAAAAATCTTTTGTTAATAGTTGTGATCTCTAATGTCAGCTTTCCAACTTTTGTAGAAACTAAAGCCCCTCCAAAACCTGTCATAGAATTTATCATTTAAAACCCTTAAAATATTTTCCTTCTATAAAATAGTATCATAAAATAGAGAAGAAAAGTCAAGAGATCAGAAAAAATTAAAAAAATAACTATAGAAACAAATTTTCAGAATTAATTAGCTTTTTTTAGAAAAATCTCTTAAGAGGATTTTGAAATAACTCTTCATTAGATTCTTCTTCTAAATAAACTACCTATTCTATCCAATAAATCATTTCCCAAAATTTTTCCATGAATTATTACTTCTAATACCTTTTTTTCTTCATAGGAAGAAAACCATTCGGATGTCTTATAATGACTATATTCTTTAATAGAAATCATCATGTAATCGAGATGACGAAAAATACAAACGCAATTAATAGCTAAAGAGAGAAAACTTCCTATAGTAGGGAATAAAACAGTGAATATTACATTAGCAATAGTTCCAATTAATATAGTTTTAGGATAATAGACCATAACTTTTCTAATCACTTTATCAGTTGTTTTAAGAAGCTCAACAACTTTATTCTTAAAATTTCTTGTAGTTCTTAAACTTGAAAAGCATTCTTTATACATAGGTTCTATATCATTTTTACATAATTCAGAAAATCCTTTTACTACATTCATAAATTACCTCTTCTTATTAAATGAGATAGAAAAATATACTAATCGAAAATAAAAAAAAAACTAAAAAATTGTTTATCTTAAATTATAACTAGATGTTAGTATTTTTTTTATGGCGCAATATAAAACACATTCAACATTTAATATCTTTTTAGCTCTTCCTCTTTTTCTTTGGGGGATCGTTTATTTTTTTCATCCTCAGTTAAATTTAATGATTACCTTTGGCGCATGTTTTGTATATGCAACACTATTCATGACTCCAGATCAAGATATCACAAATAAAATTAAGCTTTTCTCTATTCGTGGTTTTTTAACTCTACCCTTTCGAGGATATTCTTTAATTTTTAAACATAGAGGAATCTCTCACTCTTTTATTTTAGGAACTACAACTAGAGTTTTATGGCTTGGAGGTTTTTTCTATGGGATTTTATATGTTTTAGATAAACCCTTTTTTAAAAGAAATGAGCTTATAGCTATTTTAAAAAGTGATCATTTTCTATATGGGTTTTCAGCAATAGTCTTAGCAGACTTTTGTCATCTGCTTTTAGATTTTAAGCATAAAAAATAAGAAACATAAATATAGGCCCCCCTTTAAAACGATTAAATAAAGAGAATAATTTTTTTTGTTAAATAAAAAATCTTAATATGTCTTTGAAAGAACCTTAAACTCAAAGTATAGGTTGTTATACTTTAATCTCGAGGGGCAAACTACTCTCTTGAAAAAATTTCATCAATTCTTTTGCCGTTTGAGTTGATCTGGCTTCTATTTGGATAGATTTTGTTTCTTTAAAAATTTCCCAATCGGAGATAATACTTTTTGAAAAGAAACGGAGATATTCATTTAAAACATCTAAATATTTCTTTTGGGTTTCTTCACAAAGTATTATACTTAGACATTTTTTATTCATACTTATTTCGAAAAGAGGTTCTGAATTTGCTTTATCTGGAAAATTTTCTTTTACTTTTGTGTTAAATTGCTCAAGCATAGGTTTGACTAAAGATGTAATTGTAAAACCTTGATATCGTTTATCCCGTAAGTCTAGTTTTTCTCCTAATGCTTGTTGCTCATCTGCCAATTCAGAAACTCTTTTATTCAGTGCTTTTGAGGATTTCTTTTCTTCTTTTTTATCTTCAAACAAACCATTTGTTTTATGTTCAGCACACACTTTTTCTATTAATGTTTTTATAAAACTCTCATCAAAAGCAAAAGTCTTTCCTTCGTTATCATTAATAGCATCAAATATCAACTCAGCTGCTTTTTCTCCTCCATATTGAGCAACTTCACCTGTTATTCTTTTTCCCTTTCTTTTTTCTACAATGATTTCATCAAATTTTTGAGTAACTCTTCTCGCTACAAGCTCTGCAAATTTAGATGCTCCTTTAGGACTACCAAGATACTTTTGTATCCGCTTTGCTTGTTCTAATCTAACCTTATCATTTTTTTTTCCCATTCCCTCTCTAACAGCCACGACTGCTGCATTTCCTATCGATCCACCTCCCGGTATAGCATCAAGAGCACCAGCTAAAACTTCCGCAGCCCCTTACAGCTATTTTTTCTCCTTTAGTCTCATTTCTTTTTATTACACCTCCTAAAAGTAATATCATACTAATTAACCTAGCCTCAAGAAGGGACCTGATAGTAAGATAAAAAGTATTAAGCGCAAGATTTTTGTTTATTTTTCGTTTTTCAATTAAAGAGCTCTTCTTTATTTCATATCTTTCATATAATACATCATTTTTATCTATTAAATTTTCAAGTTTTTTATCTATAGAAGCGATTTTATCTTCTATCTCTTTATCTTTAGCCAATCTACTCTTTTCTAATTTCAATAATCCATCATCAAACAATTCTTGAACAAGTTTTCTATCAATAACATCTATAGGAACTCCATCAAAAGATTTTCCTTTGCTTTTGTCATTATTTAGTTTTTCAGTTATTCTAAAGACAACCTCTTCCATCTTTCCAATCAAAATATTATTTTTTCTGATAGCAGCTCGTAAAATTTCTGCAATCTTCGTATTAAAAAGCCCATTTATCCATTCTTCATCATCTTTATCTACATATGCACCATGTTTCAACAACATTTTAACTATTTCTGGACTCCCCTTGCTAATTTCATCTACTTTACTTTCATCTATTTCTGATCTTGACATCCCTGCAGCAAAAAATAAAGCTGTCCTGTCAAATTTATCAGCTATATTTACATCTATACCTTTCGCAGCTAATAATTTTTTTACTACTTCTATCTGATTATTTGTAACCGCCCATATTAAGGCAGTAAAGCCATTGTGTCTGTCTGTTTTATTTACATCTATCTTACTATCTAGTAGTAATGCATCTACTATTTCAGAGTGCCCATTTTCTGCAGCAAACATTAAAGCCGTCACGCCTAATCTGTTCGTTGATTTATTTCTATTTCGTTTTCTTTCTATAGCTTGTTCGTCTTCAGCTTCCCTTAAAGCTAGCAAGTCGAAATATTCATCTGATTTATTTACCTTTATTCCACGAGCGGTTAATAATACTTTTACTGATTCCACGTGACCTAATATAGAAGCGATCATTAATGCTGTCTTGCCAGATAGATCTTTTACATTTACATCTATATCATCCACATTTACTAATGCTTGTACAGATTTTGTTTGATTACTTAAAGCAGCTAACATTAATCGGGTCCTGCCATATTCATCTCTTTTATCTACACCGTTTTCAGATGAAATTGAGGATTGCAACTCTCTGCTATCACTTCTTGCTGAAAATCTAGAAATTGTAGTCATACTCTTCTCCAAAAAAAAGTTTGCAAATTATCAAACTTTAAAATTAAATTTTAAGATAAAATTAGTTTTTATCGTTTATTTATCGTTCATCATTAATATGATATAGATTAAGAAAACTTATAGCAAGTCTAATTTAATTTTATTTCATTTTTTATAATCAACACATATCTTTTATTATATAAATCGAGAAATATATTGATTATCAATACCTTGTGATTATCAATATTTTAATTTTTCTAGAATTTAATAAGCAATTCCTTTTTAAATTCATCCAAACAATGTCTATTTTGTTAAATTAAATTTATATTTATTAATTTAAGAAAGTATTTTTACAGGATCGTATGATTTTCGATGAATCTCTGATGGACCATGCTCTATTAAAGCTTTTCTATGTTTTTCAGTTCCATAACCTTTATGTAGATTAAAGCCGTACAGAGGATACTTTTGATGATAATCCCCCATTATTCTATCTCTTGTAACCTTTGCAATTATCGATGCACAAGAAATAGACATGCATAGACTATCTCCCTTTATAATAGCTTCAGATTCAATTGGTATAATCGGATGTTTTCTTCCATCGAAAAGTAAATAGTCTGGTTTTATCTTTAGATTTAAGATAGCCTGTTTCATAGCAAGCAGGGATGCTTGATGAATATTTATCTGATCAATTATTTTAACCTCTACTATTCCAAGAGAGTAAACAACAGCTTTGTTATTTACAAGTTCATCATAAATTCTAACTCTAACTTCTTCTGTAAGCTTTTTAGAATCATCTACCCCTTTAATAATTAATCTTTCAGGAAGTATGCAAGCTGCAGCTACTACAGGACCAGCTAATGGACCTATTCCCACCTCATCTACACCTGCAATATATTTATAGCCCTTCATTTTTAATTCTTTTTCATAAAAACGAAGCTTGTTGATTCTGTATCTTTCTTTATTTGAAATTTTTGATTTTTTACTTTTCACTTAAGATGCATCCTTTACTATGATGCATCTTAATATAAGAATTCATTTAGCTGCAAGAATTTCCTGTCTTACAAATTCAGCTAAGCAAATTGGAATTTTATTCTTTTATGGCAAAAAAAACCTTTCCTTTAAGGGAAGGGATGAATTGCCAACCGTTATTATCTGCTATGTTTTTTTCAGGTGGAGTTATAGTTTAAATATTAGTGCTAAGATACTAGCATCTTCACAATTTTTGTATTTAAATTATAGTAATCACAAAAAACATATAACAAGAGGAGAATTAAAGAGTTATGAAAAGTGTTTTTCATATCTTTCATATCTTTTTGTGATTTTTATTGGTAAATATAGCAAAATTTGCATTTTTCTTGATTTAATTGTAGCTTTAATGCTACAATAAAGCTACATGAAAGATGAAGTCGATATACAGATTTATGAGACTGATAATGGAAAACTTCCATATCTTCAATGGGAATCTAAATTAAATAGAAAAGCTAGAGCAGTTATTACAGCTAGACTTGTAAGAATAAGGATGGGGAATTTTGGTGATTGTAAATCCATTCAAGGAGTGAAAGGGATTTATGAGCTTAGAATTCATTTTGAATCTGGATATCGAATTTATTTTGGAAAATATAAGAATGAGATTGTTTTACTTCTCTTAGGAGGAGGTAAAGGTTCTCAAAAAAGAGATATTCTGAAGGCCAATCAATATTGGCAAAATTATTTAGAATCTCAAAAAAGGTGAATAATATGAGTAAATCAATAAGTTATAAAAAAAGTTTAGTAGAAAGGCTTAAAAACCCAAAAGAAGCTGCTGCTTATCTGAATGCTTCTTTGGAAGATGATGATTTGAGAGTTTTTCTTGTTGCTTTAAGAGATGTAGCAGAAGCTCATGGTGGAGTTTCTTCTCTTGCCAAAGAAACGGATCTTAATAGAGAAAGTTTATATAGGACCTTGTCTTTACATGGAAATCCAACAATTATGAATCTTTTTCTTATGCTGGATGCCCTTGGGTTAGAAATAAATATCAAAGCAGCTATATAATTATATTCTAATATTGAAAAATATAATTACTCTATCAATCAAAACTATATAGTATTTAGCATTCTTACAGCATTAGCAGCGCACTCATAGAGATAAGATAGATCTAAATAAGCATATTTACTTACAAAAATCTCTAGAGATTTTTGTATCATTAATATAGCTTTATTATACTCAAGAAGAGACTCTCTATATTTTTTAGAGCTATAATATGAATTTCCAAGATCTTTATTTGTATTAGATATATTTATGTACGTTTTTGCAAAATCCTCTTTTATATTATCAACAATCAAAGAATGAGAGTTTTTTTTCTCTTCTACTTTAATTGATTCTTCATATAATTTAATCGCTTCATCAAATTTCGATAGAGCTTTTGAATACTGAGTTTGATTTTTATAAATAAGGCCTAAGCTATTAACAAAATGGGCTTGATGTATATTCAAATCAACATCATTACATTGAAGCTCTAAACCTTTTATATTCTTCTCAATTGCTTTTTTATATTTTTCTTCAGCATCAATAAAACTCTCATTTTCATATAAAAAATCCCCCCATTTGCTCCAAGCAAATGCAAGTTTATTATATGTTTTAGCTAAACAATTAGCCTCGCATTTTTCTTGGTCTTTTATCTGTTTTTCTACCAATGTTTCATATTTTTGTATTTCGTTTTTATATTCCTCTTCAGCCTCAGATACTCTAGTATCAGTGTTTTTATTTAACTTACTTTTAATCTTTGTTAAAAGCTTCGATAGAGCTAAAGTAATAATTTGATTATCTATGTTTATCTCTATTCCACTATTACATGCTCTATTAGCCATTTGAAAAGAGTCATTTTCAAAGTATTTTTCTGCTTCAAAATAATGATTTATTGATTTATTAATTTTTTCTAAAGACTCTTGAAGTTTATTGATTAGATTGTTTGCTTCATCTAAATCTTTATTTTCAACAAAATCCTCTCTTATAGCTTCCTTATTACAAAAAGGACACTTCGAGGCTGAGCTATTAAATATCTTATTTATTTCATTTAAAGAAAAACTCTTTAAGCATTTAAGATGCATAAATGTTTTAGATTTTCTTTTTTCTTGCATTATAGAAAGCTCAATAGCATCTTTTGTTGAGGATTTATTTGTCATAATTTTATCTCCATTATAAAACTTAATTTAAAAATTAAATAATCTTTAAAACAATAATTAAAATAAGATATTTTATTAATTAATAGCAAGTTTATTTGAAAGATTTTGTTAAAAATTAAATCATCGATTATATTTCATATAAATTCATAAAACTGCAATCATTAATCTTCTCTCTCAAATGTCTAAATGAAAAAAAATGTTTTTACTTTAATGCACGCAAGAGAAATATTTCTCTATATAAATATTTCCAAGTTCTAATTACAATGTTTTTTATATTCTTCTCTTGATTTTTATTTCTTTCGAAACAAAATTTTATAAAATAAATTGGAAACAACGGTGGAAGAATAAAACAATTCCAATAATGATTTATATCTGTGAGTATTCTAATCATATTAAATAAGTATCTAAATACTGTAAATTTATCCCTCAAATATACAATAACTCTTTCTCCAAAAAATGCTTTTCTTGCGTCAAAAATATAAATATTTGATGATATTTCTGAAATTCTCGGATAATATTTTTTATATGTTGGTTCCATCTTTACTAAGATTAAAGTTTTATCTCCTATTTCATCATATAAAGATTTTAATACTTTCTCATACTCTTCAAAAAATGAATTTTCAATATTCGATCCTTTTATTTTAATTAGTCCATTATTTGGTTCCCAAAAATATATAAGATCGGAGGATTCTTTTATTAAAATACAATCATGTCCCGTCTCAGAGGAAGAAGAAGCAAGAATATTTAAGTCATAAATACCCAATGGAAGTTTTTTAAGAATTTTAATGGATTCTTCTCTTTTTTTGAGTGGGTTTTTAAATTTCTGTGCATATAATGCCTCAAAAAAGATCGGAGGCCTAATCGATATAGAATTCGGAAATTTTTGCAGTAAAGCTCCTTCAATAGGTGATCCTTTTTTGAAATTCTCAGCAATGGCCTTCACATGAAATTCATGAGGTTTATTTTTGAAACTCTCTAAAGTCTTGAAATATAAATAAGCAAACCACTCACTCATTCCTCTACATATTCCATGTTCATTCAAATCTAAAACCTTCTTAGGTTTATCTCCTTCTAAAAGATAACTTTTTAGTTTTTTATCTATATTAGATATTGGGATTACAGAATCTTTTTGATGTTTATAAGAAAGTCTATTGTGAGATTTAACTAAAAACTCGTTTCCTAATATTGTTGTTTTTTTCATTCCTTTCAATTCTTCGATAGCATTTTTTTCTTTACAATAATGCGATGAAAAAGCTTCGAAACACCTACCAGCAGTAAAAAGCATTAAAGCGCTTTCTTTAAAAACCTTCCAGATAAGTTTTATTTTTCTATAGGGTTTAGCATTGGAAATTACCCCAGTCTCAGCAATTTTTTTAAGATGAGAGATAGGTTGTTCCCCCTTCATAAAATTACAATAAGAATCATATGACCCTAAAATATGAGATAAATTCATCTTTGACACCTTTTTTTATATTTTGATTAGATAAAAAAAGTTTATTCTTCTTTAGGTTTGTCTTCTTCTTTCTTTTTAGGCTCTTGTTTTTTCTTAGGCTTGTCTTCTTTTGATTTTGTAGGTTTTTCTTCTTTTTTAGCTTCAGTTTTTTTCTCTTCTTTTTTTTCTGGCTTTTTTGCAGCTTTCTTTTCTTTCTTTTCTTTTTTAGACTCTTTTGGAGCTTCTTCAACTTTTGTCTCTTTTTCTAAAGCAGGCTCTTCTTTTAGAGCGCTTTGAAGAGGCTCTTCTTCTCCAATAACTTTATTTCTCTCTTTTTTAAATAGCTGCTCTTTAACCTTAGCTTTCTTACCGGATTTTCCTCTTAAGTGATAAAGCTTTGCTCTTCTAACTTTTCCTCTTCTATCGATTTCAATTTTTGTAATTCTAGGAGAGTTTATTAGAAAAACTCTTTCCATAGAACATCCATAAGCAGAACGATAAACTGTAAAAGTTCTAGAAATACCACTTCCTTTAATCGCTATTACAATTCCTGTAAATACTTGGATTCTCTCTTTTTCTCCCTCGATAATTTTTGTATGAACTTTGATAGTATCGCCTATATTGAAATTTATCTTGATTTTTCCAATAAACTTCTTTTCAAATTCTTGAATTGCTTGCATAGTCACTTTGATATCTCCTATTTAGCTTGGGTTACTTTTTTAACATTTTTTTGTTTTTTTTCTAATAAATATTTAAAATATAGATCTGGCCTAACTTCTTTCATCTTTATCAGAGCTTTCTCTTTTTTGAATTTTTCGATTTCTTTATGGTTTCCAGATCTAAGCTCTTCGGGTACTTTAACTCCTTCAAAAACCTCTGGGCGAGTATATTGAGGACCTTCAAACATATTTTCTTCAAAAGTCTCTGTTAAAGTAGCTTCAGGATTGCCTAAAACATTTGGTATAAATCTGCTAACAGCATCTACTAAAACAACAGAAGCAATAGCGCCACTTGTTAATATATAATCGCCTATTGATATCTCTTCATCAATTTCGTTTTCGATTACTCTTTGATCGATACCCTCATAGTAGCCACATACCAAAACTAGATGCTCTTTTTTAGCTAGCCTTTTACATACATTTGTAGTTAAAGGCGCGCCTTGAGGCGATAGATATATAACATGCGATTTTTCCTTTTTTACAGATCTTATAGCATCTGAAAGAGGCTGAGCAGTAAGAACCATGCCAGGACCTCCTGAAAATGGCCTCTCATCAACTTTTTTATGAGGATCTTTTGAAAAGTCTCTAATATTTATGTGATCTATTTCTAAAAGCTTTTTTTCGATAGCTCTTTTTAAAATACTAACGTCAAAAGGCCCTTTAAAAAATTCTGGAAATAATGAGAGTATATCTATCTTCATTGTTATTTCTATTTTTTAGCTTTTGTCTTTGCTTTTTGTTTTGGTTTTGATTCTTTTTTCTTTAAACGTTTTTTTTCATTTAATCCTTTGATAATTTCAGGAGCAGATCTTTTAACCAAAGATTTTGCTTTCTCTGATAGCTGAGCTCCTTTTTGTAACCAAAACTCAACTCTATCTGATTTTATAAAAAGATTTTTTTCTTTCTCATCTTCTAAAGGATTATACCATCCAATCATTTCTAGATATTTACCATCTCTTGGTGTCCTTTTATCTGTCACCACTAAACGAAATGACTGACGATTTGTCCTTCCAGTTTTTTTTAGTCTGATAACTAACGCCATAAATTATTTCCTCCGAATTTGCTCATTTGATTGCTAAACAAACCTTTTGCTAAGCCTTTTGTAGGCATTTTTTTCA
>JAAKFV010000027.1 GCA_011064875.1 Candidatus Anoxychlamydiales bacterium
CTCAAAAAAAAGCATTATAAAATATTTTTAAAAAAAATTATACACATTTTCCTCCACTTTCTAAAGAAAGTGGAATCCAATGTATTTTTTTCTTGAAAATTGGATTGTTCTTTCAAACATTCAAGGAGAAAAAATTAGAGTTAAGATGGATGTTATTTCAAAGAGAATAGAAATAGTAGTTAATGGGACTATATCAAAATTTACTCTTGATAAAGCTCTTAATAAATTACGATTAGAAGAACAAGATAGCATTATCACCTCACTTGTTACTTCTGAGAGTCAGCATCTAGAAATTATCCACACTCATAATGGATATTGTCCTTATGCAATACCTGTTGGATTAAAAATATTGAATCTAAGCTAAAATATAAATTATTTTTTAGTTCTAAAAATAATTTCAAAAAATTTTATAAAAAACTTTTGAATTTCTCAAAGTCTTTATGCATAATTTAATTATTACACCTTCGAAAGCCATTGAATATAAATGTTTAATATTATATATTTATAAGACTTTTATATAGGGTTTTAATGGAAAACAATCTGCATATATTTATTGATAGATTAAAAAACGATAAAGAAGAGAAGATATTAGATACTCTTTTAGCTAAAGATTTAGATATTGAGAGAGAAAAAGAGCTAATTTTCAGAACCCCTATTGAACTTGAAGCTAAAGTGTATAGAGTAAATGAAGAATTAATTATTAATGTAAATTTAAAATTTGGAGTTAGCATACCTTGCAAGATTTGTAACAAGTTAATTGAAAAAGATATAAAAGTTAAAAATTTATATATTACTGAAGAGATAGAAAACATCAAAACATTTTATGATTTAAAAGATGAGATAAAAAATCTATGTTTTTTACAAATCCCATCTTATGTAGAATGTTTAGATAGTTGCCCAAGCAGGGAAAACATAAAAAATTATTTTAAAGAACAAAAAAAGGAAAATTTTCCATTTTCTGATTTAAAGGAGTAGTAAAATGGCAGTACCAAGAAGTAGAATCTCAAAATCTAAAAAAAGATCGAGATCGGCTCATTCAGCTTTGAAACCTAAAGGTGTATCGACATGTTCAAATTGTCAAAAAACTAAAAGACCACATACGGTTTGTCCATATTGTGGATTTTATGCAAAAAGAGCAGTAATTTCTCAAGAAACAGCTGAAAAATAAAAATGTCTATAAGAATTGGTATAGATTTAATGGAGAGTGAAAATAGTGAAAAGGCTATTTTAAAAGAGACTCTTCATTTTGCAAAAAGTTTAAAAAAGGATGTAAGTTTTATATTTTTTGCAAAAAAAAATCTAGAAGATGAGTTTAAAAAGATCGAAAAAGAGATTGATTATCCATTTGAGGTAGTATATTCGGAGCATACGATAGCGATGGATGAAAATCCTCTTTTAGCTATTAGAAGAAAAAAAGACTCTACTATATTTAAGGGATTAAAATATTCAAACGAAGATAAAATAGATGCTTTTATATCTTGTGGGAACACTGGGGCGCTCGCTGCAGGAGCTACTCATTTTATAAAAACATTTAAAAATATTTCTCGGCCTGCTTTGCTCGCTCTGATCCCTACAAAAAAGAACCTTTTAGCTATTTTAGATGTTGGAGCATCGATTGCGATGTCTTCTGATAATTTAGTTCAGTTTGCTCTATTGGGAGCGGCATTTCAAAAGGCTAGAAATATTAAAAAGCCAAATGTTGGTCTTTTAAATATCGGAGTGGAAAAACAAAAAGGGACATTTCATCATCAAAAAGCTTATTTAGAGCTAAAAAAGCTTGAAAATGATTTTGAATTTATTGGAAATATTGAAGGAAAAGAGGTTTTTGAAGGAAAGGTTGATGTACTTGTTACAGATGGATTTACAGGAAACATTTTTTTAAAAACATCAGAAGGTCTCGCTAGTTTTGTACTCGATAAAGTAGAAAAAAATATTGTAAATAAAAAGGCTGAAATTTTAAAAGTTTTAAAAGATCTCAAAAAAAGATTATCGTACTCAGAATATCCCGGGGCTGTTTTGATGGGAGTTAAAAAACTTGTTATAAAATGTCATGGTTATTCTTCAATAAAAGGTATTATTTCAGCAATCCTAGATGCTATAGAGCTTGTGGAAAATAATCTAATTGGTTCAATAAAAACTTATCTTGAATAAATAATTTTTTACTGGAAAAAGTTTCTTGTTTTCTCTATTATCTTTATAAGGGGTAGAATAATATAAGTTAAAAAAATTGGTGTATTATGAAAGAAATTCTAATAAATGTTGAATCCAAAGAGATTCGTTATGCTTATCTGAGTTTTGGACAGCTAAACGATTTAATAATAGATAGAAAAAAATCTAGACAGATAACAGGAAATATCTATCGGGGCCAAGTAAAAAATATTTTAAATAATATTCAATCTGCATTTATCGATATTCATGAGAGTGAAAATGGATTTATTCATATCAACGATATCATAATAAACAGAAAAAAATTCGAAGAGATGTTTGATATGGATTTTGATGTCTCTTTAAAAGGAAAAAAAGAAAAACCTTTCAAAGAAGATATAACAAAACTATTAAAAATTAATCAGCCTGTTTTAGTTCAAGTCGTAAAAGAATCTATTGGAACTAAAGGAGCTAGATTAACATCTAATATTTCGATTGCTGGAAGATATTTAGTTTTATTGCCTAACACACCTCATAGAGGAGTTTCAAGAAAAATTGAAAATAGAGCTATGAGAGACAAGCTTAAAAAACTGATTCAAGCTTTCGAGATGCCAAAAGATATGGGACTCATTTGTCGAACAGCTAGTGCTAATGCAACGACAGAAATGCTAATAGATGAAGCAACTAAACTTTTAAATCAATGGCAAGAGATTGTAAATAACTTTCATGAAGCAAAAGGCCCTAAAATTTTACATGAAGAGTGGACACTTTTAAAAAAAGCGATACTTACAGCTGTTGATAAAAAATATAATAAAATCATAGTTGATAACTATTCACTCATGCAAAAGTGTTTAAATATCTATAAAAACTATGAAAAAGAGCACAAGTTAGACATTGTTTTTTATAAACAAAAGTTGCCACTTTTTGAAAAGTATAATGTTGAAAGAGAAATAGATAAATCTCTTAGACGAAAAGTATGGCTGCCATCTGGTGGATATCTATATTTTGATAAAACAGAGGCTATGTACACAATAGATGTTAACTCTGGAAGATCTTCTAAAGAAACCATAAAAAATGTTGAAGAAACTTTAGTTAGAATAAACCTAGAGGCTGCAAAAGAGATAGGAAGACAACTTAGACTTAGAAATGTTGGTGGTCTAGTTATTTGTGATTTTATCGATATGAGGCTTCGAAAAAACCAAAGAAGAGTTTTAGAAAAACTAAAAGAGAGCATGAAAGAGGACTCTTCAAAATGCACAATTTTAGGGATGAGTGAATTTGGCCTCGTTGAAATGACTCGGCAGCGTGCTAGAGAATCTTTAATCCAAACAATTTTTACACCATGTCCATATTGTGCAGGAAACGGTCTTATAAAAAATCATGAAACGACAGCTTTAGAGATTGAAAGATCATTAAAAAAACTAATTAATAACGCTGAAAAAACAAATATTAGACTTGTCACACACCCCTATTTAGATAACTATTTAAAAACTTCTGATAAAGAGTACTTTATAAAACTTGCATCTAATGCTAAATGCTATTTAGAGTTTAAAACTAAAGACTCTTATCATTTGAATGAATTTCATCTTTTCACAAATGGTAAAAAAGCTGATGTCTGAAGATAGTTTTATAATAAATTTAGAAAAGCTCTACAGCGAAAAGAGGATAACTAAAAAATATTTAGATATCTTATCTGATTTTTATAAATGTTACATAAAAACTGTAAACTCTCATACATCTAAAAAAGAGATATCAAAACTTTTTAATCAACTTGTAAAGCTTTTAATAGATCATACAAAAAACCCATTTAAATTTGAGCTATATCATAAAAAGATAACCAAACCTTTTAATTATCAAAAATTTGGAATAGATTTTTTAAAACCCTTAGTTGATTTAAAAAACTCTAAACTTTTGGGAATAGATAATTTAAAAAAGATACAAGAGTATATAGATAAAAAAGAGAATGTAATTTTACTCTCTAACCACCAATCAGAGGTAGACCCTCTAATGATCCCTATTTTATCTGAAGATAAATATTTTTCACTCACTTCTGATATTATATCGGTTGCAGGAGAGAGAGTAATTTTAGATCCTTTAGCTATTCCTTTTTCCATGGGATGTTCACTTTTATGTATCTATTCAAAAAGATATATTGATTTAGATATAACAAAAAAGCATCAAAAGCAGATCCACAACAAAAAAGTGATGTCATTAATGAAGACCCTTTTATCTGAGGGGGGAAAAGTGATCTATGTAGCTCCAAGTGGAGGCAGAGACAGAAAAAACAAAAGTGGCAAAATAGAGATTGCACCTTTTGATTATAAAAGTTTAGAGATGTTTTATTTAATGGGAAAAAAAGCTAAGAGGAAAACACATTTTTTTCCGTTTACTTTAGCTACCTATGAAATCATGCCTCCTCCTGAAAAAATACAAATTGAGATGGGAGAGAAAAGAGTAGTTAATAGAAGAGCAGTATTTATTAGTTTTTTAAATGAATTAGATATGGAAAATTTCCCTCACTCTGATGAGAAAGACAGAATCAAAAGAAGAAAAAATAGAGCCAAATATATTCATAATATTGTAAAAGAAGAATATGAGAGGATAACAAAGGGCTAAATGATGCTACGCTTCAAATTTCTTATCATATTTTTATTTTCAATTTTTAATATTTTTGCAATGGATACCAAATATCAAATAGTTGAAGATAAATCAAACTTAAAAATATTAAATCCCTCTCTCAAAGATAGAAATACTTTAAAACTTAGACTCTCAAACGGTATGAAGGTCTATATTATATCTGATAAAAATACAGATAAATCAGCAGCAGCAATTAGTGTACTTGCAGGTTCTTGGGACGACCCAAAAGAGTTTCCTGGAATGGCACATTTTTGTGAACACATGCTTTTTAAAGGATCAAAAAAATATCCTAAAGAGTCTGAGTACATGAAATTTATTTGGGATAACTCTGGCGTTCCAAATGCATATACAGCCTCTGATAGAACTGTATATATGTTTTCAGTAAACGACTCAGCTTTTGATGAAGCCTTAGATAGATTATCTTATTTTTTTAGAGATCCAATATTTGATGCATCTCACATTGCAAAAGAGCTATATGCTGTAGATCAAGAGCATTCTAAAAACATTGAAAATGATGGAAGAAGAGCTCATATGGTATCGAAAGAGATTGGTAATCCAAATCATCCAAATGCTAAATTTTCAACAGGTAATGCTAAAACTCTACAGTCTATTCCTCCATCAGAGCTTAGAAAATGGTATGAAAAACACTACTCTGCAAATCAAATGGCTTTAGTTATTTATTCTAATAAAGATTTAGATGAGCTAACTCAGCTAGTAGTAGAAAAGTTCACACCAATTGCAAATATTGGAAAAGATCAAATTACTATAAATGAAAGTATTTTTAACGAAGAAAACAGTGGTAAAGTCACCTATATAAAACCAATATCTAATATTCAATATCTCTTACTTGAGTGGGAGCTTGATAGAAAATTTACAGATGATGAAACAAAATCAGCTGATTTGATTGCATTTACATTAAAGAGAGGACAAAAAAACTCTCTTTTAGAAGTTTTAAAAAAAGAGCATTTAGCGGAAGATTTAGATATTGTAGTTGAAAAAGCTGGCTCTGATCAATCTTTATTTATTTTAGAGATCAAACTAACTGATTTGGGGATAAAAAATACTGAGAAAGTAATCAGTAGATCTTTTGAAGCAATAAATAATTTAAAAAAATCATCTATCCCAAATTATTTATTTCATGAAATGAAAACCATGTCAAAGTTAAACTACGAGTATCAAGCACATAAGGATGCTTTTGAGTTTGTATCTGAGCATGCAGCAAATCTTTTATACGAAGATCTATCAACGTATCCCAAAAAAAATGTATTAGCTAGTGAGTATAGTTCAGAAAATGTTAATCAGATATTGGATTCATTAAATTTTTCTACGTCTCAGATCTATTTAATAGCAGATCCAAAAAAAACTAACGTGAAATTAGATAAAAAAGAAAGATGGACAAACGCTAAATATAGCGTTAAAGAACTTAATAAATCACTTAAAAATAGATTATCTAAAAATCCTACTAATCCAAATATCAAACTACCTGAGCCAAATTCTTTTATTCCAACAAATCTTCAAATGGATACAACAAAAGAGAATTTTACAAATGAAAAAGATCCCGCAAAAATAGTATCTGATGATTTCGCAACAATTTTTTATTTAAAAGATGATAAATATAAAGTTCCTCAAGTCTCTTGGCATTTTCAAATCAAAGATGAAATATTTGATGAAACTGTAAAATCTGATGTTTTAAAAGATCTATATGTTAAAGCTCTTTTAGAAAAGTTAGCACCAACTATATATTCAGCAGAGGAAGCTGGATTATATCCATCTATTTCATCTGATACTTTTAATATAAGAATAGATATTTTTGGTTACTCAGAGAAAGCCTCTTTTCTTTTAGAAGAGATTTTAAAAGCTATAAATAATTTGCAGATTTCAAAAGATCAGTTTGATATTTACTATAGCTCTTTATATAAAGACTATCAAAACTCTCAAAAAATACTTCCAGTATTTCAAGCGAAAAATTATTTACAAAGCATTTTAGCTCCAAGTAGTTTTACCAACTTAGATAAATTAGATACCTTAAAAAGAATTCAATTTAGAGATTTTCTAAAATTTAAAAACAAGGTTTTTGAAACCTGTTATATAGAAGGATTTTTATCAGGTAATTTATCGTTGAAAGAAGCTGAAAGCATCTGGTTAGATATCAAAGATTCACTTAGACAAAACCCCTTTTTACCAAAAGATCACTACAAAAAAAAGGTCTTTGTAATAAAAGATAATAAAGGTCCTTATTTGATTCATCAAAAAATAGATGTTTTAGGAAATGGCGTTGTTTTAGCAATTGATCAAGACTCATTTTCTTTTGAAAATAGAGCAGCTCAAAGTATTTTATCACAAACTCTTAGAGAAGCATTTTTCACCTCACTCAGATCCGATCAAAAAACAGCTTACATTGCCCATTCAACAGATATTGAGATGCAAAAACATTTATATCAACTATTCTTTGTTCAGTCCAATTCTCACAGTGTAAGAGATCTTCTCGCTCGATTTGAGATATTTATAGAAGACTATGAAGATAACATCGAAACTAAAGTCCCAGAAGATCGATTTGAAAACATAAAAAACAGCATTATTCAAAATCTTGAAAATCCCTATAAAAACTTACAAGAGATGTCATCTACCCTAAATTATATAGCCTTTGAAAAAGAAAAAGATTTTCTTTGGCATGAAAAAAGAATCGAAGCTCTTCAAAAACTTACCTATCCAGATTTTATATCTTTTTGTAAAAAGACTCTTTCTAAAGACAATAAAAAAAGACTCGCTATCCTATTTGAGGGCAAATTAGATAAAGACTTCAAATACAAGAAATTAGAAGATCAAGAGCATAAAACTATCGGTTTTTACAAAACTGACAACATGGAAAATGTTCAATAGCTATTTTTAAATTTAACTTATTAAATCAATCAGATCTTTAAGAGAGACAAATTTCACAACTATTCCATCATATCTCTTATCAAAACTGCGATCAATATCTGTTGCAACTACAAAATTATTTCCTTGAGGATAACGCCGACGAAATATTTTAAGATTTTTAGGATCAAATTTTGTTGAACTCCATTTACATTCAATAGCAACAGGAGAAGATTTTCTATGATTTAAAATGAAATCAATTTCATGACCTTGCTTATCTCTCCAATAGTTTACAACTATCTCATTAAATCGCCCTAAAAGTTCATTTAAAACAATATGTTCCCAAAGTTGTCCAAAATCTTCCTTTCTAAGATTGATCCAGCCACGACAATGACAAACAAAACCTGTATCAAAGCCATATACTTTAGGAGCTGAAATTATTTCTGTAGCTTTATGGGTAGAAAAAGGTCTAACTACATATGCAACATAGGTGGCTTCTAATACAGATAAATAATTATTAATTGTTGATCTGCTTACTTCGCAACTAGGAGCAAAACGAGTAGCCTCAAAAATGCTACCACTTTGAGCTAAGACTAATTCAGTGAATTTAACAAAAGAAAATCTACTTTCAATATGAAATAACTCTTGAACATCTTTAGCCCAATATGACGATAACCATTCTTGATAATCACTTTCTATAAGTTCATCTTCCAAAAAAAAGGGAGGCAAACCTCCATGTAAAAGACGAAAATCGAGATTTCGTCCATCAAAATCTTTTAATTCATGAAAAAGAATTGGTGTAATATGCACTTTTGTTTTTCTTCCTGTTAAAGTATCTTTAAATTTTTTAGAAGCACCTAAAGTTGATGATCCAGTAGCTATAATCTTTACTTTTGGATAATAATCTGCTGCAATTTTGAGTAATTCAGATGGATTTTTTAAACGATGGATTTCATCGAGAATTATCCGTTTCTTACCTAGCTTTTCTAAAAATTCTTCAGGATCTTCTAATAACCTCCTAGTTCTAGGCAGTTCACAATCAAAATATTCAACATTATCTAAGCTTTTACAAAGATACGTTTTTCCAACTCGTCTTACTCCTGCTAACCAAATAACAGAGCGTCTTTTCCACGCATCTTCTAATCTTTTTAACCAATAATTACGTTTAACCATATGTAACCTCAAATGACAAATAGTACTACTAAATGACAATATACCATCATTTAGTAATTTCGTCAACAATTAGAGCATTATTATTAAATCATTTATTATTAGTGGATTACAAAAATCAATATAACTATATGTAACATCAAATCTCATATAGTATTACTATATGCCAATAAACTTTACATTTGGAATGTTTTTTTTTTAATTTCACCTCGTTTAGAGAAACCTTTATCTGAAAAATCATTATTTTTTCATTTTAAATTAAAAATCTATCGCCTTTTTAATGAGAGGATTTTTTCAAAAAAATGGCATCCATAAAATCAAAGACTTAAAATCAAGGGAATTTTATGTACGCTTTATGATGAATTTTTAAAAGAGGTATTCCCAAATAAATCTCTATTTTGATTTTTTTAATAAACGTTTCAACTCTGCAATTTTTAATTACAAAACTAATTCAAGGAAAATTAATGGACGAATAATAAAAACATCTAACAAAAAATAATAATAACTAGTCGTTTTAATTTATTTTTTATAATTAAATTACACACGTTTTTTATTTTAAATTAATCTTCTGTTGAGCTTTAAAGCTTTAAATTATTAAATGATTTTTTTTTCGTATATGCTGGACTTTTCTAATATAATATTTCTATACTTCGATTAAAGAGAACTATCTAAACGAGGAGCGATTTCATGAGTATTGTCAAAGATAAAAATAAGCAAAAAATTGATCTTGTAAAAACCGTTGTAAAAAGAGATGGAAGGGTTTGTAAATTTAATATTGAGAAAGTAAAAAAGGTAATAGCTTGGGCTATAGATGGATTAAATATTAATCCATTAAAATTGGAGGCTTCTGTAGATATTATCTTTAAAGATAAGATAACGACATCTGATATTCAAGAAAATTTAATTTACCATTGTTTATCTTTGACAAACGTAGAAGAGCCTGATTTTAGAATAGCATCTGGCAGACTTTTTATGATGAACAGATGGAAAGATACTCAAAGAAATCGAGGCTATAAATATAGTGAGTTTGCAAAGCATGTTGAGATGATGGTTTTAAAAAAAAGATACGATGAAAAAATTTTAAAAATATATTCAAAAGATGAGTTAAATAAAGCTGCTAGATGGATAAGCCAGAAAAGAGATTTAGACTATGACTACGCTGCTGTTGTAATGATCACAAAAAGGTATCTTTTAGAAGATGAACTATTGCAAGAAGCATATCTTACAATCGCACTTTTATTAGCATCTAATGAAAAGAAAGAATCTAGATTAAAACAAGCGAAAATTTTCTATGATATGTTATCTAAAAGAAAGCTATCACTCGCTACTCCAATATTACTCAATTTAAGAAGAATAAAGTCCAATTTATCATCTTGTTTTATAATAGCGATGGACGATGATATTGAATCTATTTTTGCAACAGTAACACAAGTTGCAAAGATCTCTAAAAACGGTGGCGGGGTGGGTATAAATCTATCTAAAATAAGAGCGAAAGGATCTTTTGTTGCTGGAAATAAAAATGCATCTGGAGGAGTTGTTCCTTGGATTAGAATATTAAACGACACAGCAGTTGCAGTAAATCAGATGGGGAAAAGAGCAGGAGCTGCAACTATATCTTTAGATATTTGGCATTTAGATATCGAAGAGTTTTTAGAGCTTCAAACTGAAAATGGAGATCAAAGAAGAAAAGCATATGATATTTTTCCTCAAGTTGTAGTAAGTGATCTTTTTATGAACTATTTAAAATCAAATAAGACTTGGGTCCTATTTGATCCATATGAAGTCAAAACTACTCTAAAAATTGATTTAAGCTCACTTTGGGGAGAGGATTTTGAAAAGGCTTATCAAAAATGCCAAGATGCATACCAAGATAACAAATTAACACTTGTAAAAGAGATAAATTCAAAAGAGCTATTTAAACAAATTATGAAAACCCAGCTTGAGACTGGAATGCCATATCTATTCTTTAAAGATACCGCAAATAGAGATAATCCAAATCCTCATGCGGGCTACATACCAGCTGGAAATCTTTGTATGGAATCTTTTAGTAACGTTAAAGCAAATGAAGAGATGCACACTTGTAATTTAGTATCTCTTAATCTAGCAAATATTGAAGATCATGAACTAAAAGAAGTTTGTAGCATTGCTGTTAGAGTTTTAGATAACACAATTGATTTAACAACAAATCCAGATACACAGAGTAAATTTCACAACGATAAATATAGAACCATTGGAATAGGCTCTATGGGCCTCGCTGATTATTTAGCAAAAAATGAGCTTCAATATGAAGCGAGTGTTGGAATTGTATCATATTTATTTGAGAAAATCGCTTTATATTCGATAGAGGCTTCTATTGATCTAGCAAAAGAGAGAGGCTCATTTAAAGCATATAAAAATTCACTTTGGGACAACCAAAAAAGAATAGAGGGATACATAAAAAAATCATCTAGTAAAGAACAATGGAGAAGCTTGCAAGAAAAGTTAATAAAACATGGAATTAGAAATTCACAACTACTTGCTATTGCACCAAATACATCATCCTCTCTACTTCAGGGTTGTACACCGAGCGTTTTACCTATTTTTTCAAAGTTCTATTTCGATAAAAATGCAAAAGGCGCAGTTCCAATTTGCCCACCTTTTATAAAAGAAAGATTTTGGTATTACAAAGAGTATAAAAACATGGATATCAAAGCTGTAAACTCTGTAATATCTGAAATTCAAAAGTGGACAGATACTGGAATATCATATGAGTTAATCTTTAATTTAAATATGGAAAAAATAAATGCCAAATATATCTATGAATGTCTAGTAGATGCTTGGGAGAAAAAAATAAAAACGATATATTATGTAAGAACGATTCAAAAAGATGGATCAACTGCAGACAAAAATGAATGTGTGTCTTGCGCAAACTAAGAGGTTTTTTAAAAAAAATTATGAAAGCTAAAAAACTATTTAATCCAGAAGGGATCGATTCAATTAATGAGAGAAAAATAATTGGAGGAAACACCACAAATATTTTCAATTTAAACAACGTAAAATATTCTTGGGCAAATAAGTTATACCGTTTAATGATGGAAAACTTTTGGATACCTGAAAAAGTAGATTTAACATCTGACATAAATGATTATAAAAATTTAACTCTAGAAGAAAAAAAAGCATTCGATGGAATTTTAAGCTTTCTAATCTTTTTAGATAGCGTTCAAACAAATAACGTTCCTCATATCTCAGATTATATAACGTCACCTGAGATAAATTTAATTTTAGCAATTCAAACATATCAAGAAGCTATTCACTCTCAATCTTATCAATATCTAATAGAAACTATCCTTCCTAAAGAGACAAGAAACTACATCTATGATTTTTGGAGAGATGATAAAGTGCTATTTGAAAGAAACAAATACATTGCTCAAGTTTTTCAAAACTTTTTAGATAAGCCATCTATCGACAATTTCAAAAGAGCTTTAATTGCTAACTATTTATTAGAAGGGCTCTATTTTTATAATGGCTTTAATTTCTTCTACAACCTGGCATCTCGCCACAAAATGCCGGGAACTGCTGATATCATAAGATACATCAATAGAGATGAACTTTTGCACGTTGTAATCTTTAAAAGAATTATCCCAGAAGTTATGGAAGATAAAGATACTCCTTGGATTCATGAGATGTTTCATACAGCTGTTAAACAAGAAATTGACTGGACAAATCATATTATCGGCAACAACATTTTAGGTATATCTGATGACGCTACAGATAAATACACTAAATATCTAGCAAACTCTCTTCTTCAAAGAATTAATTTAGCTCACCTCTATCCTGGATATACAAAAAATCCATATGAGCATTTAGAAAAAATAGCAGATACTGAAGGTAAAGGTGATATTAAGGCTAACTTTTTTGAGTCTACTGTAACCTCTTATAATCAATCCTCTGCCATCGAAGGCTGGGAAGACTTTTAAGCGCTTAATTTTCAGCAACTTATATAAATTATTATTTTTTTATTGTAAACCATGAAGTATTACTTCATAGTTAATAGTATGAGATATAAAGAAATTTTATTAAAAAAACGTAAACTAGATAGCAAAGGGCCCCTTCCTTCTGAATTACTACATAATTTAGATGAATGGTTTCGTATCGAATTAACTTATAGTAGTAATGCTATTGAAGGCAATACTCTAACTAGGCAAGAAACAGCATTAGTTGTAGAAAAAGGAATAACCGTTGGAGGAAAATCCCTAAAAGAGCATCTAGAAGCAACAAATCATGCAAAGGCTATTGATTGGATAAAAAAATTATCAAAGCGTAAAATTACTTCAATTACTGAGAAAGATATTTTAGATATTCATGCAATTATCTTAGATGGCATAGATAATTCAAATTCAGGTTTTTATAGAAGAGTTCCTGTTAGAATTTCAGGCTCAAGAGTAATTTCACCCAATCCATTAAAAATACCTGATTTAATGAAAAAATTTATAAAATGTTTAAAAGATTCAAAAAAATTAAATCCAATTGAATTAGCTGCTGAAGCTCATTATAGATTAGTAACGATTCATCCATTTATTGATGGAAATGGTAGAACAGCAAGATTATTGATGAATTGGATATTACTTATGAGTGGATATCCTATTGCTATTATCCAAAAAAAAGATCGATTAGCTTATATCAACTCATTAGAAAAAGCTCAGCTAGGAGGATCTAAAAAAGATTATTTAGAATTGATATACAAAGCTGTTAATAGCTCTTTAGATATCTACTTAGAAGCTATAGTAGGTAAAAAAACCAAAGTTATTTCAGAAAAAAAAGAACTTAAAATATTTAAAATTGGTCAACTTGCAAAAAAAGTAAATGAATCGATTTCTACAATTCGTTTTTGGACGAAATGTGGGTTATTAGATGTATCTCAAATTACCTCTTCAGGTTATCAACTATACGATTCAAGTATGATAGAGCGAATAGAAAAAATAAAAGAGTTAAAAACGAAACGATATACATTGGATGAAATTAAAAATAAGCTCCATTTAACATAATCTTTAAAGCTAACTTTTTTGAATCTACCGTAACCTCATATAATCAATCATCCGCCATAGAAGGATGGGATTTTTAATTACATCTTAAGAAACAAAAGAATATTTTTTGAAAGGTTTTTTTAAGTCAAGAATTACATTGATTATCAATAACTTATGAATTTTTAAAGACTTTGATTAATTTTTATAATTCATTGATTAACAATAACTTGGGTCTTTAGTAAAACGATTTACTGAACAAGACTCCCTTACAATAAATAAGTTATAAAAATTAAAAAAAAATAACTAATATTAGTTATTGCAATTAATCAAAATATTTTTTATAATTAAAGCTTAATTACTTTTAATAATATAAACAAAGAGATTAATATTCTTTCAATATTAAAAAGACTATTAAATAATGATCCTGTAGTTTCTAAACCACAAAGTGAGGTTGTTACTACATTAAATGATTCAGAAATTCAAAAAATGATTTTTGACATAATTTTTACAATCACTCCTTTAGAAACACTAAATCCAACAATGACTGTTACTGATTATTTAATCATAAAAAATCGGGTAATTGAAATATTAAGACTTCAACAAATTGTAGAAAATTCAATATCTTAATAAAAAGTCTATCGAGTATTTTATAAATCTATAAATTTAGCAGCTTTTTTATCTAAAATATAATATAGATTATCTTGAGCTTTTACATGAAAAGCAGGCAAAAACCTATTTTTATCTAAGAATATCTTTTTTATGATGTTGGCTTTATTCTCACCGAGTGTTAAAAACATGACATTTTTAGCTAAATTAATAAGAGGATAACTAAAAGATACCCTATCAAAATCCTCATCTTTTTTAGATGCTAAAACAACAAATTTTTCTTCTTCTTTTAAAGTGTCTGAATTTGGAAATAAAGACGCTGTATGGCCATCTTCACCGATTCCTAATAAGATAAGATCAAAAGAAGGTTTTTCTTCGTGCAGAAAGCTTTTAATATCGAGCTCGTACTCTTTTATAGCATCTAATATATCGATATCTTTGTTGATGTAGTGAATATTTTCTTTTTTAAGATTTAGGGGTTTTATTAAATGCTTTTCTATCTGATAAATATTACTTTTTTCATCTAAGTTAGATACCATCCTTTCATCTACAAAAAATATGTGAATTTTATCCCAACTTAAATGCTTTTGTTTAGAGAGATTTTGATAAAAAGAGAGTGGGGTTTTTCCACCAGATAGAGCAATATATGCTTTATTATTTTTTTCGATAGCCTGAGAAATTATCTGAGTAAAAAGATCAATCAAATAAAAGTTCATATCTCCTAGATCATCGAACATCTTTATAGTGCGCATTTAAAAAATTCTCCAAGCTCTTTTATCTTTTTTTATAAAATCATCTGCTTCTTTTGGGCCCCTGCGGCCAGATTTATATTTGCAAAGTGTTTTTTTCTTCTCCCAGGCTTTTATAATCGGATCTACAATTCCCCACATAGTTTCTATTCCATCTTGGCGAGCAAATAAAGAAAGATCTGATTTCATAGCATCTATTAAAACCCTTTCATAAGCGAGTGGAGTGTCTACTTTAAAAACACCTTTGTAATCAAAGACCATATCTACAGGATATGGAATGTTTTCCATACCAGGGAATTTAACATTAAATGTTAGAGATACTTTTTGAGTTGGATAGATGCTAAATACTATTGTATTGGCATCTAAATCTTTGCATTTATGACCAAGTAATCTTAGTGGTGGGTATTTGAATTGAATAGCAATCTCTGTGCATCTTTTTTTTAGTCTTTTACCTGTTCTTATGTAAAAAGGAACATTTGCCCATCTCCAATTATCTATAAAAAATTTAGCTGCTATATATGTTGGAACTTTTGAATCTTTTGCTACTCCTTTTTCATCTAGGTAACCAGCTACCTTTTTATCATTTACTACTCCACTCTCATATTGTCCCATAACAACTAAGTCATCTATTTTTTTCTCATCAAAAGCTTGTATAGATTTAAAAACTTTTTGCCTTTCATTTCTGATAGATTCTTGATCAAAATTTGCAGGAGGCTCCATAGCGATTAAAGCTATAAGCTGCAAGATATGATTTTGAACAAAATCTCTTATAACAGTTGCGCTTTCATAAAAATATGCTCTATTTTCAATACCCATATCTTCAGCAACTGTAATTTGAATATTATCTATGTAATTTCTATTCCAAAGTGGTTCAAAAAGTACATTTCCAAATCTAAAGAAAAATACATTTTGAACAGTCTCTTTACCAAGATAGTGATCGATTCTATAGATTTGATTTTCATCAAAAGCTTCTAAGAGTTTTAGATTTAGCGCATGCGCAGATTTTTTATCATGACCAAACGGTTTTTCTACAATTATCTTAGCGCCTTTTCTTCTTCTACAAAGCTCTTTATCAGATAAGTTATGTACAATCGTTGGAAATAACACAGGAGGCACAGCTAGATAATACATCAAATTATATGCGGGATCATCTTTTGTGATTTGAGTAATTTTTTTACATAGATTTGAATAATTTTCAGCTTTTTTAAGATCTGCTGTTTCAAATAAAAGATGTTTTTGAAACTTTTCATCATAAATTTTTTCATCAAATGGTTCTTTTAAATTTTCTTGAAGCCAACTTTTTGCTTTTTTTCTATATTCTTCCGATGTCATTTCAGGCAATCCAAATCCTAAAATAGTAAAGTCTTCAATAAAGCCTTTTTTATAGAGTAAAAAAAGAGTCGGAAGCAGTTTTTTTTGACAAAGATCGCCTGCCCCTCCAAAAATTACCATCAAAAATTTAGAGGCTTTAAAAGTTTCTAGACCTGCCATGCAAGATTCAAATGTTTTATCATCTACCATTTTTAATCCTTTACTTTCTCCGTTCCATGTCCACCAAACTCATCTCTTAGTTTTGCTAAAATCTTATCTTGAAATGCTTCTTTTCTGCGAGATGAAAATCTTTCAAATAAAGAGCTAGCAATTACAGGAGTCGATACTTCTAAATCGATAGCTTCTTTAAGAGTCCATTTTCCCTCTCCTGAATCTTTAACAAAAGCTTTTATATCAAAAAGGTTTTGATCTTTTTCAAAAACGTTTTCTAAAAGATTGAGTAGCCACGATCTTACAACAGATGAGCTTTTCCAAAGCTTAGATATTTTATGAAGATCCAAATTAAACTCTTTTTTCTCTTTTAACATTTCAAAACCCTCTGCATACGCTTGCATAAGGCCATATTCTATCCCATTGTGAATCATCTTTACAAAATGCCCAGAACCTGCTTTTCCCATATAGCTATAGCCATCTTTGATAGTAAGTGTTTTTAATATCGGCTCAATTAATTTAAAAGATTTTTCATCTCCACCCACCATTAAGCAATATCCTTCTTTGAAACCCCAAATACCACCGCTTGTTCCGATATCTAAAAAATTAATACTTTTTTTATTTAGGTTTTCAGAATGTTTTACAGAGTCTTTATAAAATGAGTTCCCTCCATCTATTAAAATATCTTCTTTAGATAAATCACTTGAAATGTTTTCAATAGTCTCTTCTGTAATTTCTCCAGATGGGACCATCATCCAGATAACTCTTGGAGGTTTTAGTTTTGAGATTAAATCTTGAATTGAAGAGGCAATAATTGCACCCTCTTTTTCAGCTAATTTCAAAGCATCACTGTTCAAATCAAAACCTATAACTTCATGATGATTAAGTAATCTTTTCACCATGTTAAGTCCCATTTTACCAAGACCTACAAATCCAATTTGCATATTATTTTCCTTAATTTTCTCTTAATACCGTAATAACAAAAATGAGAATAAAATTAAATTTTTATTGACAAAATGAGTAATATAAATAAACACTCATATCTTTATAGATAATTTTTTAAATTATGAAATATAAGTACGTTGTCATAGGAGCCGGTGCTGCAGGTTTAGTCGTTGCAATAGGTCTTGCTAAAGCTAAAAAAAAAGTTTTATTAATAGAAAATAATCTATTCGGAGGAGATTGTACAAACTTTGGATGCATCCCCTCTAAAACCCTAATCGCCTCTAGTAAAATAGCTAATAACATCAAAAGAGCAAAAGATTTTGGAATAACTTTCAAAATTGGCAATTCCAGAATTGATGGTTTAGATTTCGATGCAAATGCTTCTTTAAAAAGAGTAAGAGATATAATTGAAAAAATTCGAAAAAATGAAGATGCAGAAGCTCTTAAAAAAATAGGAGTTGATACTCTAAAAGCAAAAGCTTCATTTAAAACAGATAAAATCATTGAAACAATAAATGAAGATGGACAAAAAAAAGTATTTATCGCAAAAAAAATTATAATAGCAACAGGATCTATTCCTTTTATCCCTCCTATAAATGGCCTTGATAAAACCCCATATGATACAAATGAAACTATTTTTAATTTAGAGAAAATCCCTAAAAGTTTAACGATTTTAGGAGCGGGTGCCATTGGATCAGAGCTATCTCAAGCTTTTCAAAGGCTAGGAAGCAGAGTAACTCTTATAGATTTAGCACCTAAAATACTATTTAATGAAGATATTGATGCATCTAAAATATTAAAAGCTATCTTTGAAGAAGAACAAATATCTCTTTATTTAAATTCTAGCGTTGAAAATATAAAATATCAAAACGATAGTTTTGAAGTTATTATAAAAAATCAAGAAAACTCTTATGTAAATCAGATAAAATCTGAAAAACTTCTTGTTGCAACAGGTAGAAGAGTAAATCTAAAAAATTTAAATTTAGAAAATGCAGACCTTGATTATTCAAGTAAAGGAATTGAAGTTGATAGCTTTGCTAGAACTAATAAAAAACATATTTTTGCAATTGGAGATTGCATAGGAGAGCCTTTTTTTACTCACAAAGCAGAAAGTATGGCAAGATCTGTTTTATTTACCCTTTTAGTCCCTTTTTTAAAAAAGAAACTATCTCTATCTCTAATGCCAAGAGTAACCTTTACAGACCCAGAAGTTGCATCTATTGGCCTCAGTGATATACAAGCTCAAAAAAAATACTCAAAAAAACATGTAGCTACCTATTTTGTATCTTTTGATACCTTGGATAGAGCGATCTCAGAAAATGAAAAAAATGGGTTTGTAAAAATTGTAACTCATAAATTTTCTGGTGAAATCCTTGGCGCTTGCATAGTAGCAAAAAGAGCAGGAGAGATGTTATCTGAGATTATACTTTCAATGAAAAAAAATATAAAAATTCATAGTCTATCTAATCTTATCTATCCATATCCAACATATAGCTTAGCTATCAGAAAAGCAGCTGACAAATATTTAACCGAAACAATTTTTAAAAGAAAAAAATGAAAAAATATTTAAGATTTTTACCTGTTTTAATAATTGTTATTTTAATGATAATAGTGATCAGTTTTGGAGGCTTGGATTTTTTCTCTTTTGAGAATATAAAAAAAAATCATGACACTCTAAAAAATCTTTTAGCTGAAAATAAAATCTTATTTCCTCTCTTTTTTATCTTAATATACATAGTATCTACTGCGCTCTCTATTCCAGGCGCTGTTTTTTTAACTATCTTAGCTGGATTTTTATTTGGTAAATATTTAGCAACTATCTACGTTGCAATTGGAGCTACTATCGGAGCTTCAATTCTATTTATAGCAGCTAAAACTGCAATAAAAGATTTTTTTATAAAAAAAGCTGGTAAACTACTAAACAAAATATCTATTGGTTTTCAGAAAAATGCTACATGCTACATGCTTTTTTTAAGACTCATTCCCCTATTTCCTTTTTGGCTTGTAAATATAGTTCCAGCTCTATTTAAAATTAGATTTTCTACATTTTTATGGACAACCTTTTTTGGGATTCTGCCTGGAACTTTTGTTTTTGCTCAAGCAGGCACAGCTCTAGAATCTATCATTAAACAAGATAAATTTGAGCTTAAATCAATCTTCACTTTTGAAGTGAATTTAGCTCTAATTTTGCTCGCTATTTTTATGCTTCTTCCTTTAATCTTTAAAAAATTAAAAAATAAAATATGTTAGATTCAAATTTTAGAGATTCCTATCAAAAAGTTTTAATAAATCCTCTATTAAAACTAAAATTCATTAAAAAAATTGATCCAAATTTTGTCACTATACTCTCTACCTTTTTTGGAATTTTTTCATTTTTTTTAATAATTTCAGATCATAAATATTTAGCCGTCTTGACCCTTCTAATATCAGGATATTTAGATACCTTAGATGGCTCAATTGCAAGAATATCTAATAACAGCTCAAACATAGGAGCTATTTTAGATATTTTCTCTGATAGAATAGTAGAGATGCTAATAATAGTTGCTCTTTTTTTAGTAGATCCAATAGATAGATCTTTTTTATCTATTTTAATGATATCAAGCTCCTATCTTTGCATTACCTCTTTTTTAGTAGTTGGCATCTTTTTTCAAAACTCTAGTGAAAAAAGTTTTTACTATTCAACTGGAATGATAGAAAGAACAGAGGCTTTTATTTTCTTTATCGCGATGATAGTATTTCATAAATATTTCAAAATACTCGCACTTACATTTTCTGTTTTAGTTTTTTTAACAGCTTTTATAAGAGTTTGTCAATTACTCCTTTCTAAAGAAAGGAGCATGAGTTGCAGTTCCAATCGCTTCAGATAGGCAGAGATTTCGAGGGACTGCTATAGGCCAACTGACATGGCCCTTTTTAGATCCTATGACTTCCTTTTCATAGATAATCCTAGCCTTTTGTCGGATATTTATAGATCCAACATAATCGGCGTTCTCATGATAATTGCATTTAATGCAATAAAATTCTTCT
>JAAKFV010000028.1 GCA_011064875.1 Candidatus Anoxychlamydiales bacterium
AGAAGCATTATAAATTTTTCTGTAAATATATTGGCAGGATTAGTAGCTTATTCTCATCAAAATAAAAAACCATCCATAAAATTTGAAAATGAGTTAACTATTGCATGTTAAAAAACTAGCAACTCAGGTTAATAGTTAGTGCCTGGGAAAAAATCTTTGATTTTCACACTTTTTTATAAAACATGAAAATTATAAATCTTGTTAATTTTTAAAAATTTATCAAAAACAATCTCGAAACATCAAAAGTCGTACATGTTCACGGGGGTATGTTTATAAAAATCTTTTCAAATTATTTTTTGTCGAGTACGAAGTAAACTTTCTTTTATTTTCTCTAATGTGAAATTACTCCAAGATTGGTAAAAATTTAAAGTATCATAAAAAAAAAGCGATCTATGATAAGGTATAAAAATAAATTAAAATATGGATACAAACTCATGAAAGAGATAAGCCCACTCCAAAAAAAGCGCTTAGAGTATAAGCCAAGTCTTCCAAAAATTTTAGAAGATATTTCAAATCTAGAAATCGATGAAAAGGAAAAAACTTCTTCAATAGCTAATGAGAGTGAGTTAAAAAATCTATTTCCTAATACATTTGGAGCTCCAATTGTAAATTTTAAAAAATCTTCAAAAAAAGAAAAAAAACAACTAAAAGTTGGTGTTGTTTTTTCAGGAGGACAAGCGCCTGGAGGACACAATGTTATAGCAGGTCTTTTTGATGCTTTAAAAAAATTAAATTCTAAATCAGAGCTTTATGGATATTTAAATGGTCCAGCAGGTGTAGTTGATTGCAAATATTTAGATCTTACAAAAGATTTAATTGATGGTTTTAGAAATTTAGGGGGATTTGATTTAATTGGATCTGGAAGGACAAAAATAGAAACAGATGAGCAACTAGAGAAATCACTTAGTTGCGCTAAAGATTTAGACTTAGATGGAATAGTAATTATTGGAGGAGATGATTCAAATACAAACGCAGCTATTTTAGCAGAATATTTTAAGAAAAATAAAGTATCTACAAAAGTAATAGGAGTTCCCAAAACAATCGATGGAGATTTAAAAAGCTTTGATGTTGAAATATCTTTTGGTTTTGATACAGCTTGCAAAGTGTATTCTGAGTTAATTGGGAATATCGCAAAAGATGCTTTATCTGCTAAAAAATATTATCATTTTATTAGACTTATGGGAAGATCAGCATCTCATATAGCTCTAGAGTGCGCATTAAAAACTCATCCAAACGTTGTATTGATTGCAGAAGAGATTTTACAAAAGAAAAAAACTCTAAAAACTGTAACTAGTAAAATAGCTGATGTTATCGAAAAAAGATCTGAAAAGAATAAAAACTATGGCATTATTTTAGTACCTGAAGGCCTTATTGAATTCATCCCAGAATTTAAAGCTTTAATAGCAGAGCTAAATAAACTACTCGCTACTGGCGAACAAACAGAAATGGAGCTAAATAAGCTAAAATCTGGAGATAGTAAAATTGAATATATCAGTCATGTTTTATCTAAAGCATCCAATGCTTGTTTTGAAATTTTACCAAAATCCATTCAAGAGCAATTACTTTTAGATAGAGATCCTCATGGTAATGTAAAAGTATCTCAAATAGAGACAGAAAAATTACTTATTGAAACCGTTAAAAAAGAGCTTAAAAACAGGGGATTTAAAGGTAAATTTAACGCTTTAAATCACTTTTTTGGTTATGAGGGTAGATCAGGTATGCCTTCTAACTTTGATGCTAATTATTGCTACTCTCTCGGTTATACAGCAGCTCTTTTAATAAATGAGGGGTTAACAGGTTATATGAGCTGTATTGGCAATCTAAATAAAGATCCCCTTAATTGGTCTCCAAAAGGCGTTCCTATAACCTCTTTAATGAACTTAGAGGTTCGTCATGCTAAGAAAAAACCTGTTATAAAAAAAGCTTTGGTAGAAGCTGATTCTAAAGCATTTAAGTTTTTAAAAGAAAATAGAGAAAAATGGGCAATAGAAGATTTATATACTTATCCCGGTTCTATTCAATACTTTGGAGATAAAGAAATTACCGATTCAATTCCTATCTCATTGAAGCTAAACAGCTTAAAATAATACGTAAAAACTTTATTTTAATGTCTGAATATGCTATACTATAGGTATAAAAATAAGAGAGGATGTATATGAGTTATTTATTTCCGGTTAATCCGATTAATAAATCTACGGATACAGAGAAAATATCAGCTGTTGAAAAGATAGGTGATGAGGCGAGAGATGCATCACAAGATCTTGATTATCAACGACATAAAGAAGATCGTGAGCTTGAGGAAAAAGTTGGAAAGCTAATTAATCAATCAGAGCTTTCAAATTTCTCAAAAGCTTTGGAATCAACAAATCTTGATCTCAAAACAAAAGCTAAGCTTTTAGAAATAGCAAAAAATACAGCAGCTACATTTTTGAAAAAAGAGTTATTAACTATCGCAAAAAGCATTTTATCTATTTCAGCTACTCAAGATGATATAGACGATCTAGATGAAGATGATTTAACTATCTCTGAACAGCTTGCTAGAGTTGTAATGAAAGTTGCAAAAGAAAAGCCAAAAACTAAAACAGTAAAAAATAAAGTTGATAGAGCAAAACCTTTAGATGATAAAAGCGCAGGATTTTTAGTTCACTATTGTAAAGATATTTTGAAAAGAAAAATCAAAATTCAAAAAAATAAATTTAAATCTCAAAAGCTTAATAAAGAAGAGCTTTCTAAATTATTAAAAAAATAATTTTTCAAAATAATTTTTTATATTCAATTTTTCATATTTATGTTATAATTTTAGTAATTTATTAAAAAATATGAAAAATTATGACTATAGATCCATCTAAAAGCTCAAATGTTGTAAATAACGCTTCAAAGGCTATTGATATTGCTGTTGTTTCAAAAAATAAAGTTGATAAAACAGCTAATAAAATTAACTATTGGGCGCTTTTTGGGTTAATCTTTTTGACTCTTGGAATTATTGCTACAACTATTGCAACATGTGGCATAAATCAAATTATTTTTCATGCAACTGTAGCTACATTAGATTTTATATTGGGAATAGGAGCTATTACATTTTCTATAGGAGCTATATCTATTACTAAAGCTTTGAGAGATAGAAGTAATATTATAAATAATCCAAAAAGATATGGTGTTGTTGGAATTGAAAACCAAGATGCGACTAGTTGTTGGTTAAATTCTTTAATGCAAATGCTTTTAAATATTCCAGATTTAAAAATGACATTAAAACGCAATCCTCATTTTAAAGAGTTTATTGATAAATATGAAAGAGCTTTAAAAGAAGATATAAAAATCGATACTATAGCATTGAGAGAATTTTTAAAAACAATATGTCCAGATATTACTAACGAGAGACATGCTTTTCATGATTCTCATGAAGTCTTGAAAGCTATTTTAGATTTATTTAAAAGTTCAAATCCTAATCTTCAAAATAAATTGATTACAAAGAATCATTTTGTGCACTCAGATGGCAAAAGAACAATAAGAGAAGAGAGCATGGAAGATACTGGCTTATTAGAATTGCCGCCTCCTGCTAAAAGGCAAAAAAAAGATAATCTTCAAGGATGGCTTTTAGAAAAATTTTCATCTGAGCAAAGTAATGAAGTAAACGTGACTGATACCATCACAAGATATGAACCAAAAAAATCTTTTTTTGGCCTTATAACAAGAGAAGAAGAAATAACAGAAGAAGTTGTAGTAGGCAGAAAAACTAATGTTTTAGAAGAGAGAAAATTTTCTTTTGCTCCTAATGATTTATTTCTTACTCTTCAAAGATATGAATGTAATTATAAGGTACAAGTTCCATTTAACCTAAAAATAAGAAAAAATCATTTTGAAAGTAATTTAGATGCAGATTATCGATTAAATAACTTTATTTGTCATATAGGTAGACATTACATCTCTTATGTTAAAAAAGGGGATTCTTGGTTTAAATGTGACGATGAGTATGTTAAAAAGATATCTTTAAATGAAGCTAAAAGTGCAGCTAAAAAAGCTTATATAATTCATTATAAAAAATTAAGATAGATCTTCTTCTTCAGGATTTTCAATATTTTCATCTAAAATTAAAGTAGGGTCTTCTTCAACTATAGCTTTTTTATTTTCAGGAACTAATATAATATCTTTCCATCTGCCTTTTTTATATCTAAACCAATAGATAGTACTGAGTATAATTGCGTAACTAGCCGCTAAAAGCCAAGCAACCTGTACAGGCAGTGTAAATTTTACGACGATAAAATAAACTGGCAAAAGTAAAAATATCCAAACAGAAAAAGAACCTGCCAATAATAAGAAAAGAGTATCTCCAGCAGCTGTTAAAAGCCCTGCAAATATCAATCGTAGTCCTTGGAAAAAAAGATAGATAAAAACACCTAGAAGAGAAATCTTCATAGCAGTATAAAATGAAAAGCCGCTAGTTTCTTGCCAAAGCAGTATTTGATTTTCTAAATTGCCTGGAATTAAAAAATCTACAATGATTTTGGGATCAAAAACTAAAAAGACAGAAACAATAACTGTAAAAATCACTAAAAGCTTTATACTTGATTTTAATAAAGAGTGAATTAAATCTATCTTTTTAGAACCAATAAAATTACCAGCAAGCGCAGCTACTGCTCGATTCAACCCATCGAAGAAAAATGATAGTAAAATTACTATACTTTGACAAATACTCGATATGGTTATGTGAACTTCTGATAAACTTGTCATCATTAAAAAAAATAGGGTCCATCCAATAATCTCTAAAGCAAAAAAAATTGCAGGGGGAAGCCCAACTTTGAAGCATTTTTTAAAAATAGAAAAGTTAAATCTCCATTTTGTCGTACCATATTTTTCTCTATTTTTCTTTTTAAAAAAGATAATAGCTAAAACTAGTGCTTGAAAAATTGTTCCAATTCCCGTTGCAATAGCAGCTCCTTTAATCCCGTATGCAGGAATAAAATTTTTGATTCCAAAAATTAAGACTCCATCTAAAACTAGATTCAAAAAGTTTGCAATAATTGCCACATATATTAAGAGCCTAGTTTGGCCTCGTCCTATAAAAAATCCACTAAGAGCCGTCATTAAAGGATAAAAAGGTCCTAAAAGCATGAGATATCCAAAATATTGAATCTGTAAAGAAGCATACAAGGAGCCATTAAAAATTAAAGGACCAATAAAGAGTGCAAAAGGTATAAATATAAGAATAGAAAAAATTGAAAACCAGATCATCTGCCAAACAGGAACTCCTATCTGATCATGAAGATCAGCCCCATTATATTGAGCTACAAATATTTCTGACATAATGGTTAATACCCCAAAACCTCCTAAAAAAGCCCATGCCAGAGTTCCAGCATTGACCGATGCATTTAAAGCATCTAAAGATAGCCTAGCTAAAAAACATCTATCTACAACAATCATTAATAAAGAAGCTAAAGCAGATATCATTAAAGGGAGCGCTATAGTCCAAAGCTCTTTTACGCTACCTTGTTTAAACTTTGTTAAAGATTTCGAGGAATTCATGATTTTTTTTTGCCCCTATAAAGTCTTATATTATTGGCCAAAGCTATAGTTGGCAAGATTATTTTTGAAAATATGAAAAAAATTAGTTGTTAAAAATGTAATTTTATTTATTTTGCAATTTAAGGAGATGATATAATTATATGGCAAATGATGATAATTATTTAAAATCTTTAAAAAGGCTTGGAAGATTTGTTAATTTTAACTCTAATAGAAGAGTTAGAAGGACTCTTTTAGATTTTTTATTATGGAAGTTAGGTCTTTGTAATCAAGAAGATGAAAAACTTATAGTACCCAAAGATTTTTCTTTTCCTAAAATCAATAAGCCCTATGATGCGAGCAACCCTTGGGTTATGTGGGTCGGACATTGCACATTTTTAATTAAAGTTAATAACCTAAATATCTTAACTGACCCAATCTGGACTCAAAAATGCTCACCAGTATCGTCAATTGGACCTCAAAGAAAACTTCCTCCGGCTATTGATTTAGATCAACTAACTAAAGTTGATTATGTAGTGATATCTCATAATCACTATGATCATTTAGATAAAAAGACAGTTATAAATCTAAATAAGAAATTTCCAAACATAAAATGGATAGTACCTCTTGGAATGAAAAGATGGATGAAAAAAATTAAAGTTGTAAATATCACTGAGCTAGATTGGTGGGAGAATTTTGAAGATGGATTCATTGAGATCTATGCAACTCCTGCTCAACACTATTCTGGAAGATCCCTTTTAGACGGCAACAAAGTTTTATGGGTAGGATATGTAATAGTTTCTAAAAACGATCAAAAAAAGTTATATTTTACAGGTGATACTGGGTATAATGAAATAGACTTTAAGCAGATAGGTAAAAAATTTAAGTTCATGGATCTAAGTCTTATACCTATTGGAACATATGTCCCTAGAAAATTCATGAATCCTGTACATATTGATCCTCAAGATGCTGTAAAAATTCACAAGGATGTAAACTCTAATTTTTCTGTAGCCATGCATTGGAAAATCTTTAATCTTTCAGATGAAGCTATGCTTCAACCTCCATATGAGCTATATTTGAGCTTGCAAAAAGAAAACATTGATTTGAGTAAGTTTAGAGTGTTAGATCCAGGATCGTATGTCAATTGGTAAAAATATTTTTTTGACTATAAGAGTAAAATTCTTTTTTTTTACTCAGTGGCTAAAATCTATTAGATACTATTTAAACGTAAAATTTCTATTTTTTGATCTTCTATTTTCATTTGTCTATCTTTTTTTTAATCCCTATAGAATCTCCAGAAAATTTTTAGAAAAAAAATTTAATAAAAAAATCTATGATTATGGAGAAACACCAATAATCGAGATGGAAAAAATAATAAAGCTTTTTAAAATTCCCTCAAATGTTACTTTTTTAGAGCTTGGAGCGGGTAGGGGAAAAATGAGTTTTTGGCTCTACTTTTTTTTTAAATACAAAGTTATTGCAATAGAGCAAGTTCCAATATTTGTAAAAATTGCAAATTTTTTCATTAAACTCTTTAGAATCAAAAAAATACAGTTTTTATGCAGTGATATGTTTGCATTTGATCTAAAAGATATAGATATCATCTATCTTTATGGAACAACTCTGCCAACGAAAAAAATAAAAGCCTTAATAAATAAATTTAAAAAACTATCATCTTCTGTTAAAATTATTACAATTAGTTATGCACTTGATCAATATGATAAAGATTTTATTTGCAAAAAAAGCTTTGATATATCATTTCCTTGGGGGAAGACAAAAGCTTATTTAAATATCAAAAAGGGGGATACATGCTATTGAAAAAGTTAAATGATGGAAATGAGATTCCGATGATTGGACTGGGAACGTGGCAGCAAACTAAAAAAGACAACTACATAAACGCTATAAAATTTGCTTTAAAAACTGGATATAGACATATCGATACAGCAGATATTTATGATAATCACGAGCTTGTAAAAGATGCTATTAAAGGTTTTAACCGTGAAAAGCTATTTATAACTACAAAGCTTTGGAAGGATTTTTTAGACCCTAAACTCGTTGAATCCGAGTGTGACAGAGCTTTAATGGAGCTAGATTTAGATTATTTAGATCTATATTTAGTTCATTGGCCAGATAGAACGAAACCTTTAGCTGAAATATCTTATGAGATGTCAAAGCTCAAAGAAAAAGGCAAAGTAAAAAGCATAGGAGTTAGCAACTACACTATAAATCATTTGCAAGATCTTATAAATCAAGGTATAAAGATTGCTGTCAATCAAGTAGAGTATCATCCATTTTTAAATCAAGAAGCGCTTTTAAATTTTTGCACAAGACATTCGATCTCTTTAATTGCATACTCACCCCTTGCTAGAAAAAAGGTCTTTGAAGATCCTGATATTAAACATCTTTCTAAAAAATACTCTAAAACTTCTGGGCAAATATCTCTTAGATGGATGATTCAAAAAGATATTATTGTTATTCCAAAAGCAACCTCTGATAAACATATAAAAGATAATTTTGAAATTTTTAATTTTGAGTTATCTTTAGATGATATAAAAAAAATAGATGAAATAGGCAAAATTAAATCTCAAAGACTTATCAATCCCGAATTTGCTGATTTTGGATATTGATTAAGATTAATACCTGAGATATAATCTTTATAAATTAATCAATTCAATGTTTTTATGAGTAACTCAAAAAAATTTAAAACTAGAGAAGTTTTTATATCAAATATAGCAATTGGAGCTAATAATCCTATTCGCATCCAATCTATGACAAACACAAAAACTGAAGATATAGATGCTACTGTAGCTCAAATATTAGCCTTAGAAAATGAGGGATGTGAAATCGCAAGAGTTACAGTTCAAGGAAAAAAACAAGCATATGCACTAGAACATATAAAAAACGCACTAGTTAAAAAAAATTCAAAAATTCCAATAGTAGCAGACATTCATTTTTATCCGCCAGCTGCATATATAGCAGCTGATTTTGTAGATAAAATTAGAATAAATCCCGGAAATTTTGCAGAAAAAAGAGCTGTTTTTAAAGAAACCATCTTAACTGAAATTGAATATCAAGATGAGCTTAAAAAAGCTGAAGAAAAACTTGTTTTATTAATAGATAAACTAAAAAAAAATAAAGTAGCTTTACGAATAGGGGTAAACCATGGATCTTTATCTGATAGGATAATGACAAGATATGGTAATACCATAAAGGGCATGGTAGAGTCCGCTATTGAATATGCTAACATCTTAATAAAACATGATTTTCATAACATAGTATTTTCTATGAAATCATCATCTTCATTTATAACTATTGAAGCATATAGAGCATTAGTTGAAAAAATGTTAAAGCTCGGATGGGACTATCCGCTGCATCTAGGAGTTACAGAAGCAGGGGATAAAGACGATGGAATTATAAAATCATCTGTAGGCATTGGAGCTCTACTTTTAGATGGAATTGGAGACACTATAAGAGTCTCTCTTACTGAAGATCCTACAAAAGAGATTGAGCCTGCAAAAAAGTTGGTTAAGCTTTGCTCAAATAGATCAAAAAAACAAACTACTCAATTTAGTGATAATTCATATCTCATTAAAAGTATTTCAAATAGAAAAACTCTCTTAGCTATAAAAACTACTAAAGAAGATAATATAACTACTCTAAGAGATGATAAGCTTAATTTAATCGATATATTTTATTTAGAAAATTATAAAAATCCTAAAGAAATTCTTGAATTTATAAAAAATCTTAAAAATCTTAAAAAAACAATAATATCAAAGTTAGATATTGAAGATACAACTAAAATATATTCTTTGAAAAGTTATCCTAAAAATAGTGATAAGAGATTTGTTTTAGAGATTACATCAAAAGATGACTATGAAAAGATAAAAAATCTAAGTCCTCTTTTTATTATTTATAAACCACTAAATTCAAATATTGAAAAAGTAAGAGAATTTCGCTCTTTTCTACAAAAAAACAATCTAAATATAGATGTAATTTTAAATCTTGAATACATTGGCTCATTGGATGATATAAAAATATTAGCATCATCTGAAATCGGTCTTATCTTATATGAACGATTAGTAACCGGTATTCTTTTAGAAACAAAAGAAAAATCAAAAGAGAATAACTCTCAAATAAATAATTTAGAGCTCAGTTTAAATATTTTGCAAGCTTGCAATCTAAAAAAATATAAAACTGAGTTTATCGCATGTCCAAGTTGTGGAAGAACGCTTTTTAATATTCAAAAAGCACTTCAAAAAATAAAAGAGAAAACATCACATCTACCTGATCTTAAAATCGCTGTTATGGGTTGTATTGTAAATGGGCCAGGGGAGATGCAAGGTTCTGATTTTGGATATGTAGGAGCTAACACTGGAAAAATAGATTTATATGTTAATCAGAAATGTATAGAGAAAAATATCGATGAAAAAGATGCTGTCGATAAATTAATCTTACTTATGAAGAAACAAGGTAAGTGGAAAGAAAAAATAAATAACTAGTTTTGACATTTTTCACAAAAATGAGAAGTTCTTTGACTTACTTTTATTTTTTTTATTTCTGAAAAACAATTAGGACATGTTTTTTTTGTATGAACCAAAAGATGATTTTGAAAATTTCCAAAATCTTCATAAATAGAAGAAAAGTTTGATCTAGATTTTCCGAGTGAAGTTCCTCTATTTTTAATAGCTTTTGAGATTATTTTTTTAATTGAAAAAAATAGATCTTTAGCCTTTTCTTTAGTTATATTTAAAGAGATTTTTTCAGGATGCATTTTTGCTAAAAAAAGAGCTTCATCAACATAAATATTGCCAAGTCCTGCAATGAAATTCTGATCTAAAAGCAAAGTCTTTATGTTTTTCTTTTTCGATTTTAGTTTTTCATAAAAAGAATCAAAAATAAAACTTTTTGATAAAATATCACATCCTAATTTATCTAAACTCGAAAGATCATCTCTTAAATAAAACTTTCCAAACCTTCTCGGATCAAAATATACAAGCATTTTTTTGTTTTCAAAAATTAAAGCAATATGTTCATGCTTTTGAAAAATATGATTTTGATCTTTTAAAAAAATATGACCTGTCATTCTCAGATGAATTATCAAAAATTTATCTTCCAGAACAAAAATTAAATATTTCCCAATTCTTTTGATATTTATAATTCTTGAATTTTTGACTTTATGTACAAAAGCCTTCTTTGATGTATTTATCAAGGAAGGCTTAAAGATTTTAACATCTACTATTTTTTGAGATAGTATTTTAGCTGCGAATAAATCATTTTTGATTGTCTCAACTTCTGCTATCTCAGGCATAAAATACCATCAATGTTTAAGAAGTTCCAGTAGTGCTTGTAGCTACTGGCGTCGCTGGTGGTACTACTCCTAAAGAAGATGCTGGTGGAGCCGGTGGCGCTCCTGCTGCAGAAGATGCTGGTGCAGGAGGTTTAGCTTTACTCCATTTGTCGCTTATATATTTCCATGCATCTTTTAAGCTATCTAAGATTGCATTAGGGTATTTTTTTAAATTAAGCAAGACAACTCTGTCAAATAAAGCAGCTGAAAATGCTATAGCTGCCCAACCAAATACTGGAAAGGATTGTGCTATAGAATAAAAAAGAATTTTTATTGCTACATGATATGTTAATGATTTTATAGGATGTTTCAAAACAGTTTCGTCTGGTTTTGTAAAACATTCTTTAAATACTTCGACATATATATTTGCTGGATCTGAACTTGGTGTAGTTGAACTAGCTGGGCTAGATGCTGGTGCCATTGTAGTTGCTGTAGAACCTATTCCTGACGCTGTTGTGGTTGAGCTAGCTGCCGTAGCAGAAGCTGCTGGTGCTGTAGATGCAATAGCTGGTTTAGATCCGAACCAATTAAGCGGATTTAAATAAGACATTTTATACCTCCTAAAATTTTTTTTCGAGGAAACGTTATTACTTTTTAATAATATTATGCAATAGAAAAAAAATATTTTTATTAAGAATGTCTTTGAAAGAAAAACCCTCGATAAATTCCTCGAGCTCGAGAGAGAGGGTCAGCCCTCCAAACCATGTCCAATACACGCCCTATAAAAACCCCGGTTTTTTCTGGATCGTGATTTATCCATTTTTCAAGTAAATCAAAGACTATTGGTTCAATATTTTTTAAAATTTTATGATCAATGTAGATTGACACTGTTAAAAAACATAAAGATGAGATAACAAAAGCAATGGGATTACATGAACTAATTATTAAAGAAGCAAAACCTATAATTTTAAAAGCTATAGAATATAGAGCTGCTTTTTTAGGGTTTTGCAAAACAAAATCATCTGGTTTTTTTATGAAACCTACAACATCTTTTACAACTATCATATCATGCTTACTTGTTAATTTTAGCTTAAGGAAGAATCTCTTCAGCAACACCTTCAACAATACCTCTAGCCCTTTCAACTAATCTTTCAGCTCCTTCAGCTAAATCTCTACCATCTCTTCGCCCTCTTACTCTTGCAGCAGCTGCTCGCCCAGCAAAAAGTTCAGTTATTTGCTCTTCAATTCTTTGACAGACTTTTTCAAAATTTTTAACTATAGCGACAGTAAAAAATAATGAAAAGCTAAAAACTCCTATAGCTAAAATAGAAGAAATGGGACTAATTAAAGCTGAAAGTATAGCTAAAGCTAAATTTGAAATAATGATAGCAACAGGTCTTTTTTTTGTAGTATCTTCAATTTTATTATAAAAATCTTTTACACTAATAATCGCTGTATCAATAATCTGCATTTAAACCCCTTTTATTTCCTTTTTTCGCTAAAAAGATAACAAAAGTGAGCTTTTTATTATACCTTAAAAAATTGATTTGTAATTAAACTAAAGAGATGAAGATATTGTAAACTCAAATTTTTAAATTATTGGCTCTCTGCCTTTTGAAAATATCCCTTCAAAAAAGCCTCTTGTACGATTGTATACTTGATATGTTAAAATTTTTAGATTATGTCCAACTATCTTACCTTTTTCTCTAGGATCTCCTGTAAAAATATCTTTTGCTTTTTCTTCAAAATTTTCATATATACTTTTAAAATTTTTAATAATTAGGAGATGAAAAGGTAGAGCTATCGAAAAAACACCTATAGCTAATATTAAAGAAAATGGAGCTATCAACACTGCAAATATTGTTAAAGCAAAAGCATATGTAATGGGAGCTATTGGCTTTTCTTTAGCAATAGTATCCGCTTCTACAAAAAAGTTTTTAAAATTACCTTTAATAACAGCTACAGCCATCTTATAACCTTTATTTACGTTTTATTATCCATAGTATAATAACTATAGCAAAAAATATGATTTTTATCTATGTAAAAAAAAGTATTTATGTTTTATGTTTTTTGATCGATATAATTTATTAAAATCGTTATGATATCTTTCATAACAAAAAATTTTAATCTTATGAAAAATAAATATGATCATCAAAAAATTGAAAAAAAATGGCAAGAATACTGGAAGAACAATAAAACTTTTGAAGTCAAAAAAGATTTAGCTAAACCTAAATTTTACATATTAGATATGTTTCCATACCCATCTGGAGCTGGTCTTCATGTGGGTCATGTAACTGGTTATACTGGCACTGACATAATAGCTAGATATATGAGACAGAAGGGTTATAACGTTTTACGTCCTATGGGATGGGATAGTTTTGGTCTGCCAGCTGAACAATATGCTATTAGAACAGGCACACATCCATCTATTACTACAAAAAAAAATATTGATACATATAAGAGACAGCTTGAAATTTTAGGTTTTAGCTATGACTGGTCAAGAGAGTTTGCTACATCTGATGCTAATTATTACAAATGGACACAATGGATTTTTACAAAATTATATGATTTAGGTTTAGCATACGAAGCTAAGATCAATGTAAATTACTGTCCTGAGCTAAAAACAATACTTGCAAATGAAGAGATTGAAGAGGGTAGATCTAAAGAGGGGGGATATCCAGTTGTAAGAGTGCCTTTAAAACAGTGGGTATTAAAAATAACGAAATATGCTGAAAGATTAATAGATGATTTAGATGAAGTTGATTGGCCAGAAAACATTAAAAGACTGCAGGTAAATTGGATTGGGAAGAGCAAGGGCGCAAAGATCGTTTTTAAAGAGACAAAAAAAGATATAGAAATCGAAGTTTTTACAACAAGACCAGATACACTTTTTGGAACGAGCTTTTTGGTAATATCTCCAGAGCATCCTTTGGTTGATCTTCTTACAACAAAAGACAACTTAGAAGAGGTCAAAAAATACAAAAATGAAACAGCTAAAAAAAGTGATCTTGAGAGAACTGATCTTGCAAAAGAAAAAACAGGTGTGTTTTTAGGATCATATGCTATTAATCCTGCAACAAATGAAAAGATTCCAATTTGGATATCGGATTATGTGCTAATGGGGTATGCTACTGGATCTATAATGTCTGTTCCAGCTCACGATGAAAGAGACTTTGAATTTGCAATAAAATATAATCTTCCTATCAAATGCATTCGTGACCCAGATCTATCAAAAAGTGATGAAGAGATTCCTTTAAAAGAATTAAAAGAGAAAATTTTAGCAGGCAAAAGATGCTCACCAGGTTCTGGTAGAGTTATCTTATCTGAAAACGATGAAGTATCCTTAAACGGTTTAAATGAAGAGCAAGCTAAAGAGAAAATAATTAATTGGCTAGAAGAGTCTAATAATGGCAAAAGAGCTATAAGCTATAAGTTAAGAGATTGGCTTTTTTCTAGACAAAGATATTGGGGGGAGCCCATTCCAATTCTACATTTTGAAGATGGCTCTAAAAGAGCGCTTGAGTTAGATGAACTTCCTTTAATACCTCCATCTATACATGATTATAAGCCAACAGATGAGGGTAATTCTCCACTTGCAAAGCAGACTCATTGGATTGAAGTTATAGATCCTAAAACTCAGAAAAAAGCAAAAAGAGAGATAAATACAATGCCCCAGTGGGCGGGATCTTGTTGGTATTACTTAAGATTTTTAGATCCAAAAAATGAAAAGCAAGCTTGGTCAGAAGATTTAGAAAAGTATTGGATGCCAGTAGATCTATATGTTGGGGGAGCTGAACATGCAGTGCTACATCTACTTTATGCTAGATTTTGGCATAAAGTTTTTTATGATTTAAATTTAGTTTCAACAAAAGAGCCATTTAAAAAATATCGCTATCAAGGACTCGTTACCGCTCCATCTTATAGAATAGAAAAAGGTGGGTATATATCTGAAGCAGATGTTGAAAAGAATAATGGAGACCTCACATATGATGGAAAAAAAGTAATTACACAAATAGAGAAAATGGCTAAATCCAAATTAAATGGAATAACACCAGATGAGATGGTAGAAGAATATGGAGCTGATGCTCTTCGTTTATATGAAATGTTCATGGGACCTTTTGACAAAGAAAAGATATGGAATACTGATGCGGTTAGTGGTTGTAAAAGATTTTTAAATCGTTTTTTTGACATGGTACATTCTGAAAAAGTAACTAGTGAAAATACTTTTGAAGCATCAAAGCTTTCACATAATTTAGTTTATATAGTTACAAAAGAGATAGAAAACATGCAATTTAACACTGCAATAGCTCACCTAATGGAATTTATCAATTCTTTCACGAAACTCGAAAAATACCCCTCTCAAGCCCTGAAAATGGCCATTCAGATGTTATATCCCTTTGCTCCTCACATATCTGAAGAACTTTGGCGATATTTAGGGGAGACAAATACTTTAACATTTACATCCATTCCAGAGATTGACCTAAAATACTTACAAGAAGATCAAAAGACATATGTTATACAAGTCAATGGAAAACTAAGAGCTAGAATAGATCTCGCAAAAGAGATCACAAAAGATGAAATTTTAGAAATAGCTAAAAAAATCCCACAGATACAAAAGCATTTAACGGGTGATATAATAAAAACCATTTTTGTACCTGAAAAACTTCTTAACATAGTAGTTAAGAAAAATTGAAGATGATATATAACTTTTTACTATTCATATACCTTTTGTTTTCTCTTCCAAAAGCTATTTTTGATTGCATTTTTTATAAAAAGAAAAAATCTGATATTTTAAAAAGGCTTGGTTTAAAAAGTTATAAATTCAATCCTCAAGATAAAAAACCCATTATTTGGATACATGCGGTCTCCGTTGGTGAGACAAAAGCTGCTGTTTCTTTTCTTAAAAGGTTAAAAGATAACTATCCCACATCTTATATAATCATATCTTCGACTACAGAGACCGGTCACATGGAAGCTAAAAGATCTCTTTTTTTAGCTGATAAGTTTATATTTTTTCCTTTTGATTTTTCATTTACGATAAAAAAAGTTTTCTCTCAAATAAAACCTAATCTAATAATTTTTTTAGAAACAGATTTTTGGTATAATTTCATAAAAATCGCTAAAAAAAACGGATCTAAAATAGCTGTAATAAGCGCTAAAATATCAAAAAGATCAACTTCAAACTTTTTAAAACTTTTAAAATTCTCTAAAAACTTGTTTTCAAACATAGATTTAATTTTAGCTCAAAATGAGCAGTATAGAAAAAGATTCTCAAACTTTTTAGATTCCAAAAAGATTTTTGTATCTGGAAATTTAAAGCTTTCTAACTCTTTTGAAATTCTCTCAAAAAGCTCTTTAGATAAATGGCGATCTAAGCTAAACATCAAAGATCAAAAAGTTATTACTATCGCATCAACCCACAGCTTAGAAGAAGAGCTTTTAATTAATGAACTAAAAGATCTTAAAAACACAAAAATACTAATAGCGCCAAGACATCCCGAGAGATTTTTATCTGTTTACAAACAGCTTAAAAACATAACATCTATTTCTCTTTTAAGTGAAATATCAAAAAACCAAAACTCAAAAGTTATTCTTATTGATGAAATGGGAATTTTAAATATTTTATATCAAATAAGCTCTCTTGCAATAGTAGCTGGAAGTTTTATTAATAGGGTAGGGGGCCATAATATTTTAGAGCCTGTCTTTGTAAAAACCCCTGTTTTTTTCGGCCCAACCATGCACTCTCAATTAGAGCTTAAAAAAATCGTTTTAGATTCTAATACAGGAAAACAGTGTCATCTAAAAAACCTTAAAACAGAACTATCTAAATATTTAGATAATAAAGATAAACTCAATAAGCTTATAAAAAACTGCTCAAATCTTAAAGATAGCTATCAAAATATTTTAGAAAACACAACTAATAAAATTACAAATCTACTATCTATTTAATCAACTCCTTTTTCTTGCAATTTTCCCACTTTCAAAAATACTTTTAAAACACTGTTGATTTTTTTTCATCATCAATGCTATACTGCTCATTAATTATCGCGGGGTGGAGCAGTGGTTAGCTCGTTGGGCTCATAACCCAAAGGTCAGAGGTTCGAATCCTCTCCCCGCCATTTTCAAAAATAAAATAATCAAATTCAAATTTTATAGAAATTCATCTTGATATAAGCACTATCTTATTTTATACTAACTTTTTATTTTGGCGGCATAGCTCAGTTGGTTAGAGCACCGGAATCATAATCCGGGTGTCGTTGGTTCGAGTCCAATTGCCGCTATTTTGATTCTCAAGGACTTAGGAATAGTAAGTCTTACTAAACTTAAAGTTTTTCACAAAAATTTCACACTAATTCACAACAAACTGCAAAAACAAATGTATAAAATCACATAGGCAATTTATGTGTGTAAAAAACGCAAAATGTGAAATTAAGTGTGTAAGGAGTGTGAAACGAGCTGTTACGCTGCTTTATAAGTCATTATGTTTAAATGTAAATATACCCAACAATCATCGGATTATATATCATATGCTTGTGTTTTTTGCCTTAAAAATGCTATTATTAATAACTCTAAAAAAATGGAAAACATATGGCTTCGATTAGAAAACATCAAACAAAAGATGGAAAAATAAAATTCCATGTTCAGATAAGATTAAAAGGACACGCTCCTCAAACAGCAAGTTTTGATCGTCTTACCGATGCCCGAAAGTGGATACAAGAAGTTGAATCATCTATTCGCAATAATAGATATTTTAAAACAGCAGAATCGAGAAAACATGATTTTAATCAACTTGCCGATAGATATATTGCTTCAGTTTTACCGGAAAAGAAAACAGCAAGTGATCAAAAAGCACAATTGTTTTGGTGGAAAAAACATATTGGAAACATGCTTCTTGCTGATATAACTCCCTCCATAATCTCAGAATACAAAGAAAAATTACTAACAGAAAAAACTAAAAAAGGTAAAAAGCGCACAGGATCAACAGCAAATCGTTACTTAAGTATTATCAGTCATGTTTTTACAGTTGCTTGCAAAGAATGGGGTTGGGTAAGAGAAAACCCTCTTAGTTTTGTTTCTAAACTAAAAGAACCAAAGGGGAGGGTTAGGTTTTTATCTGACGATGAAAGAGAAAGGCTTTTAACAACCTGTAAGAGCAGTAAAAATTCATATTTATATACTATCGTAGTACTTGCTTTATCTAGCGGTATGAGACTTGGAGAGATTCTTAATTTAACGTGGTCTAATGTAGATTTTAAGCATCAAAGAATCATTTTAGAAGAGACTAAAAATGGAGAAAGAAGACAGGTCCCTTTAAAAGGAAGAGCTTTGGACCTTCTAAAGTTATTACAAGAGAAGCATTCATTATGTACAAAGTTATTATTTCCTTCTAAAGCCTTTTTTAATAAGCCTACAGACATTCGATCCGCATGGGAATATGCTCTCAAAAAAGCGAAAATTGAAAATTTCAAATTCCATGACTTGAGACATTCCTGCGCATCTTATTTAGCAATGAATGGTTGTACTATCGTTGAAATAGCAGGAGTCTTAGGTCATAAAACATTGCAAATGGTAAAGAGGTATTCTCATCTAAGTGATAGTCATTTATCAGAAGTTGTATCAAGAATGAATGAAAAAATATTAGGATGATATTAGTTAAGCTTTTTCTATATCAGCACCATATTTAAGTAAAAGATTAATGATTCTTTGATCGCCTATTTGTACTGCTAATTTTATTGGTGGTATTCTTACTCCAGAATAATTAGGATCTGCGCCTGATGAAAGCAACAATTCAAGAGCATCAATATTTTTCATAGAAATTGCATATTGCAATGGGGAAGAGCCTTGATATTCTCGTAACAATCCAAATTGAATAGGAAAATCTACTGGATGGCCATATTCAATCAAAATTTTCATCATATCTAAATTAAATCTATCATATTGAACTACCGCAAAGGCTAGCAAATCATTATTTGAAATTTGAATTTTGTTTGTTAAAGGATTTTGCCAATAAAAGCTAGTGAGCATTGTTGCTCCAGCTTCTAATAATAATCTTACAATTTCAGGTTTATTTTCTGCTACAGCGCTCCAAAGAGGGTTGTATCGAGAATTTGCTGTTGGATTGTCTTTTGTAGCTAAATGAGTATCTATAGGTGCTCCATATTCAATCAAAAGTTTAACAGTTTCAATATTCCCTTGTTTAATAGCAGGTGTTAATAGTCCGCATAATTCATAAGAAGGGTTGGGATTATTACAATATGTCCATTTATGTTGAGATTTGCAATCAGCCCCTTGTTCTAATAGTAATTTGATGATTTTAGTATTAGGTTCATCTTCTGATAAATCATAAAGCCAATAAGTGAAAATCGTCCATAAAACTTCACGCTTTTCATTGTCTGACATTTCTATATTTTTTTCATAAAAAAGCCATTCTAAGCCTTCTAGATAATTATTAAGACTAAATTGTCTAATGGCATTGTCAAAGTCTGTAGTACCATTATAATTCATTAATATATTTGCCAAAGACAAATCTCTTGATTGAGTAGCTTTATTTAAAGCTACATCGAGAGCATTTCCGCCAGCATGTTTTGAAATTAAATTTGGATCTGCTCCAAAGTTTAAAAGATTTATGACATCAATTTTTTCGTCCAAATAAACAGCATAATGCAAAGCTGGCATCCAATATTCGTTCTCTCCATACTTCCAAAGTAAATCAATAATTTCTTGATTATTTGCATTTATAGCCTTCTCTAATAATTCTCTATCAGATTTATGAGGCAATATTTTTTCATTATTCTGTAATGTTGACGACAAAAGACAGGAAATATTTTGCTGATTCTGAACTTCAGATTTTACCTTTCTCATTCCAGCTTTTGACATTTTTTTACTTCTTTTATCAATATCCACAATATCTAAAGGCTTATTATCAGATGATTCTTCTTCCAAAGATTGAAATAATTTCTTATCAACACGAATTTTTGGAAACTCTAATAAGGTTGAATTATTGTTTATTTCGTCTATTAAATTAATAGGAGTTATTGGTTCTAGAGACATATTTTTCTCTCCTTAATTTATCTGTTTAAAAAAAAATGTATTAAATTAATTGAAAATCATTATCTCATATAACAAGCATGTAATCAACTTAAGTTATTTATTTAATTAAGTTAGAAAGTATTTAATTAATAAAGTTATAAAAATAAATTAAATCTACAAAAGATATTCAGAAAAGCCAAGCAAAATTTTTAGCCAAAATATATTATAGACAAAAAAAATAACATAATGAAAAAGATTAGAAATTCAAGAAAAATAACCCTAAAAGCCAATCTCACCGAGAAAGCTCTTTACTTTCGTTTTAAGATGTTTTATTTATTAAAGAAGGCTTTGACATCACTCGGGCGTAGATAAGCCGATTAAAAGGGGAATATGAGCGAATTTTATAAGGAAGAAACAATTACGGATACGAATTCGACAAACGAGGTAATAAAATGGAAGAAATTGAAGAGAATCATATATCTAAGATTAAAAATAAAATAGGCAGACC
>JAAKFV010000029.1 GCA_011064875.1 Candidatus Anoxychlamydiales bacterium
AGTCTTTGAACTTTGTTTAATTGCACAGCAGAGAGCAACAAGCTGAGGTGGCACTCGTTGGTCTGTTGTCTTTTCTCTGTCTTAACGTTTACAAACATTTAAAAAACTCCTTTTGTTTGTCTTCTGGTCAACCTGTTGCCCCTGATCCTCACGGTTCAAGCCCCTTCCTTTAGGGAGGGGTGATTGACGCAATTCTGCCTTGCTCATATATTTTGAGCTTTAATATTTATAAAAATAAAGGCAGATGAATATATCAATTATACTTTTCTTTGAGAAGCAAAAAAAAGTATAATTGACTTTTGAGAATTTTGAAAAAATTCTAAATTTTACATTAAAGATCTATCTAATAGAGATGCTAGATCCTTTTATTGTGATATAAACCTGTTCACGATCACGGTATACTCTAAAGTTTCTTGAGTAGTTTCTATATTTTGCTCCGAAATAATCATCGTTTTCAACTCTCCATTTAATCGTATGGTATCCAGGTCTAAGTGTGAAATAATATCTTCTTCCGTCTCCAGCTCCATTTAAATATATAGCTCTTCCGCCAAGTTGAATTTCTTTAACTTTAGCATATTTAGTATCATATACTTCACAATTTACTCTTACATATTCACTGTAAGACCTATCATAATAGTAACGATCGCGAGGAGCTCCTATATCAATTCTAAATTGAAATCCACCGCCATGTCGACCATGTCTAGAACGACTATGTCCTCGTCCTCGACCATGTCTATCTCTAGCAACAATTTCTTGATTTTGAGCTTTTGATTTTTCAGCTGTTGGTTTTTCTGTAAAAGCAACAAATGTTGCAAATAGAGATAAACTAATTAATAACTTAATTGTTAAATTAATATATCGTTTCATAAATCCACCTTGTTTTAATTTTCTAATAACCGAAAAGGCATTATTTTTAAAAGAAAATTCAAAAAAAATTTTTAACTCGGTATTTTTAAATAACTATCACTTTATTATAAAACACACCATTAATTATATTATACTGAATATTATTTAAATAAAACAAAACTACAAACAAACGAAAATAAAAAGATATTATTTAGATTTTGTGATAAAATCCCCAAAAAATTTATCCCAATTATAGATCATAAAATTTTTACCTTTTGAATTATGACATGCAAATAACCCATTTGGATATTTAGGCTCAATTTTTGTATTTGTTGCAGCGATACCATCTGTATTTTTTACATGAAGAGAGGATATAGTCTTTATGAATTTATTATTACCTTCTCTTTGATAGATTTTAAAGCTGGAGTTTCCTTGAGAAGATAAAATTAAATACCCAGTATCATTTGTATTTTCATACAAAGCGAGACCTTCTCTATCTCCTTTTATCCCATCTTTTAAGGCAAATTTCAAAAGAAGAGAATTATCATTTTTATCAGGATCGGCAGCGTATTTTAAAATTGCGTTAGTTTCATCTGAAAAGTAAACGTATCCGAGATTATCATCTGCAACCATACCTTCTACAAAACTCTTTTGATCATTTTTCCCAAAAGATCTAATGAGAGTTCCTTCAACTTTTGAGTTTCCATCATCTTTAAGTTCAATTTGATGAATATTATCTTTTTGTTTAGAACTTACAAAAGCAAATATTTTTCCATCGTTTGGTCTTTTATAAAGACAAATCCCATATGTATCTTTTGTAAAATTAGTGGATATTTTTTTATCTGTAGTAATGTCGATTAGTTGTCTATTTTGAGAATCGATTTCAAAGACTTTTATTTCGTTTGTAGATCTTAAAGCGCAAATAACAATATCAATTATTCTATTTCCTAACTTCATACCATATCTAACATCGACTCCAACTGGCTGATTTAGAGATTCACTTTTAGAGATAAGCTCTCCATTCAAATCCCAAAGATATAAAGCTCCATTCTCATCTTTGTCATTACCAATTAAAAGGCTTTTTGAAGGATTTTTATTATCTATCCAAAACTCGCACTCATCAGCATCACCATTAACTTTAGATGTTTGAGTAGCTGGAATTGGACCCCTTAAAATAGAGCAGCTAGAGATTGCTATAATAGTAAAAAAATAAATTATTTTTTTGAGATTACCCATATCATTTTTTTATCAAAAAATGATATTTATAACAAAATAATTGTTTCATTTAGATTTTAAGAAAGCTATTTTTAAATTGATTGCCCAAGTATATAAGCGGTAGTCCAAGCATTTTGGAAATTAAATCCGCCAGTTACACCATCAATATCTAAAATCTCGCCGGCAAAAAATAGATTTTTACAGATCTTACTTTCCATAGTTTTAAAGTTAACTTCTTTAAGTTCTACACCACCACAAGTAACAAACTCTTTTTTGTTGGTAGTTTTTCCATCAATAGTGTAGCTATCTGAACTTAATTTCTTAGAAAGAATTAAAAAAAAGTTATTTGGGATATCTTTTAGCTTTTTATTAAATGTTTCACCAAAAGAATCTAAAAAAATTATCCAAAGGTTTTTTGGTAGATGAAATAAATTTTCTGAAAACAGCGTTTTTTGAAATTTTTTATTTTTAAGATTTTTTAGTTTTTTGAAAATCTCATCTTCTGATAAACCTGGCACCCAATTAACTATTAATTCTGCTTTATAATTTTTATCAAAAAGATATCTTGCAGCTATAGAAGATAGTGTTAAAATAGCTGGGCCACTAAAACCAAAATGAGTTATTAAAATGTCTCCTTTCTGAGAAAAGTTACTCCCCTTTATTTTAATCTTTGCTTTTAGGGCTACTCCACTTAAATCTTTTAAAGTAAATTTTGAAATATTAAGCCCAAATAAAGATGGGATAGGTTTTTTAACACTATGGCCTAATTCTTTTGCAAACTCAAATCCTTTAGCTGAACTTCCAGTGATTATTGCTAGTTTTTTAGATATGAAAATTTTATCTTTTTCAAAAACTTTAAAACTCTCATTTTCTTTATAAACTTTTTCAATATCTTGATTTTTCAGAATTTCAATATTTAAAAGTTTTGCTCTTAACAAAAGACTATCTGCTATAGTAGATGCTCTATTTGTTACAGGAAATATCCGCCCATCTTCTTCTTTTTTAAGTTTCACATTATTTTCTTCAAACCACCCTATAATATCCTTTGGTCCAAACTGATAAAAAGGACCAAGAAGCTCTTTTTGACCTCTTGGATAATTTTTTATAAGATCCATTGGATTAAAGAGCCCATTGGTAACATTACATCTCCCCCCGCCAGATAAAAGCACCTTATATAGAAGCTTTTGAGATTTTTCTAGTACTAAAACTCTTAGATTAGCATTATTTTCTTTAGCTGAAATCGCTGCAAAAATACCTGCTGGGCCTCCTCCTATGACTATTAGATCGTACATATTAGATTTCACTTTTTTAATAGCTAAATAATATCAGAAAAATTATATATTTGATAAGAATCAGATATTTAAATTTATTAGATAAAATGCTATAATTAGTGTAAAAATATGTAAAAAGCAAAATAAATCTTTAAATCAATTTATTTTTATATAATCTCAAAATAGATTTACCATAAGTTAAGGGAATAGAAAAAAAATGTTTAAACCTAAAAAAATTCGAAATATCGCAATTATAGCCCATATTGATCATGGCAAAACCACTATGCTCGATAGCCTACTCAAGCAATCCAATGTTTTTCAATCTCATGAAAAGATTCCCGAGAGAGTTATGGATAGTTACGATCAAGAACAAGAAAGAGGTATTACTATTTTCTCAAAACATACATCTATCTTTTATGATGATTTTAAAATAAATATTATAGATACCCCAGGTCACGCTGACTTTTCTGGTGAAGTTGAAAGAATTTTGGGGATGGTTAATTCAGTTCTATTGCTCGTAGATGCAAAAGAGGGCCCAATGCCTCAGACTAGATTTGTATTAAAAAAATCTCTTGAGTTAGGACTCTGCCCAATTGTCATCTTAAATAAGATAGATAAAGAAGGAGCTGATGTAGAGAGATGCTTAAATCAAACTTTTGATCTTTTTGTAGAGCTCTCTGCTACAGATGAGCAGTTAGATTTTGCTTATATCTATGCATCCGGAGTTAAAGGTTTTGCTATAAAAAATGAAAATGATCCAAAAGAAAACATGAAACCTCTATTTGATTTAATCGTAGAAAAAGTTCCTGCACCTAAAGGAGATATTAACGCTCCTTTTTTAATGCAAGCTGCAACTATAGATTATGATAATTACTTAGGTCGGCAAGCCTGTGGAAGAATTTTAGAAGGTGTTGCAAAAAAAGGTATGGAAATTAAAAGAATCGATAAAGATGGAATTGAACAAAACTTTAAAATACAAAAAATAAATGGTTACCATGGCCTTAAAAAAGTTGAGCTATTAGAAGCAGGCGTCGGCGATATTGTTACAATATCAGGCCTTGAAAATGTTAGTATTGGAGATACTCTATGTGATTTAGATAACACAAAAAAACTATCTCCTATTTCAATAGAAGAGCCAACTCTATCTATTGATATTATGGTCAATTCCTCTCCTTTTTCTGGTAGAGATGGAAAAAATCTTACAATGCATAAAATCAAAGAGCGCCTGCTTAGAGAGAAAAAAGCAAATGTTACCCTAAAAATTGATATCCCAGAAAATGTTACAGATAGAATTACGGTATCTGGCAGAGGAGAATTACATTTAGCTGTTTTAATTGAAGCTATGCGAAGAGAAAATTTCGAAATTACTGTATCCAAGCCCAAAGTAATTATAAAAGAGATTGATGGAAAAAAATGTGAACCAATTGAGAGTGTTCATATTGAAGTACCCAAAGAATTTTCAGGCTCTGTAATAGAAGAGATGTCTAAAAGAAAAGGAGAAATGCAATCCTTAGATACAAATGATATGGGAGTCTCACGCATGAATTTTTTAGTTCCTACAAGAGGTCTAATGGGCTGTTTGGGCGAGCTTTTAACTCTATCGAAAGGTCTTGTTATCATGACCTCAATTTATGATCATTTCGCTCCACTTAAAGGCCATATACCCGGAAGAAAAAGAGGTGTTCTAATTTCTATATGCAAAGGTACAACTAATGGATATGCTTGTTTGAATTTACAAAAAAGAGGAACTTTATTTGTTAAACCATTAGATAACGTTTATGAAGGAATGATTGTTGGTGAAAATTCTAGAGAAAATGATTTAATTATTAATGTCTCAAAAGCCAAACAACTAACAAACTTTAGAACCACTATAAAAGATGAAAATATTATACTTACCCCATCTAAAACATTTACTTTAGAAGAAGCTATTAGTTATATTGAAGATGATGAACTTGTAGAAATAACTCCTAAAAATATTCGTCTTAGAAAACGCTTTTTAACAGAAAATGAACGTAAAACATTTGAGCGCAAAAAAAGTTAAATCTAAAAAAATGATTATCAAACACTAACTTTTTTAGAGCTTTTTTCTTTTACAAAAAACAACAATATAAAAGCTAAAGCAAGTGTCATTGGAAGACAAGAGAGTGCTATTTGATAGTCTACTATTCTATAGACTCTGATTCCTTCTACAATATTTCCATCCCAATTTTTATCTAATAAAAATCCAACAAGTGGTTGAAAAATAGCATCTCCGAGTGAAATTATAAAATTTGTAAAAGCAGCTGCTGTAGCTTTAGCTTTAAATGTATTTAGCTCTATTGCTAAAGAAAAACTAAGAAGTTCCGCTGATGAAAAAAGCCCCACTAAAAAGAGGAGAACATAGACTATATATATATGAACAAATGGAAAATAAATTACAGGAATAAGACAAAGCAACGCACCTAAAACACCTATTCTTATAGCTACTTTTCTTTTTCCCAAAAGATCAGAGAAAAACCCCATTAAAGGCCCGCCGACTAACCATCCAGCAAAAACCATACTCATCGCATAGCCAGCAACTTCTTTACTAACTGAGTAAGCTTTTTGAACAAAAGACGCTCCCCAAAGACCTGCAAAGATAGTAGTTGTCATATAAAATAAAAGAGCTGCTATAGCATTTATCCAGGTAGATTTTTTCGATATTATAAGCTTTATATTTTCAAAAATATGGCTCTTTACCTTGGCAGTTTTTTTCTCAATTTTCTCATCTTGTTTATCAAGTTTAAAAACAAAATAGATAATAACCCCTAAAATAATACCAAAGACACCAAATACAGAAATGCTCTCTCTCCATCCGAAGTTTTTAATAAATACAGCTAAAGGGCCATTTCCAGCAGAAGCTCCTAGCATAGCAAGTGAGTTTGCTATTCCAATTAAAAAAGCTCTTTTTGTCTGAACAAACCAATTAGTGCTAACATATATCATCGCAATAAATGCAAAAGATGAGCCTGCTCCAATTAACAGCCTTCCAAGGCTTGCAAAAGCTAAGTATTTAGATAAAGCAAAAACAATCGCTCCTAAGCCACATATTATAGCTGCAGAGCTTAAAACTTTTTTTACTCCAAAGTGATCCATTAACATTCCAACAGGAACTTGCATTGGAGCATAAGAATAAATATAAAAAGAGGTTAAAAGACCAACTGCTGATGCTGTGATACCAAAACTATTCATTAAGTCATCAACCATAACACTTGGAGATACTCTTAAGACAAACTCATAGAAATAAAATATAGCGCAAAGACCCCAGATAACCCATTTTAAGCTCACACGACTTTTGATAACTCACCTCATTTTTTGATATTTATCAAAAAGATAATAAATAATTTTTTTGTAAAAATCAACACTCTAAAAATTTTAAAAATTTTGATGAAAGTCGTTGATTTATAATAATTTTTAGACATATACTATCATCTCTTTATATCGGTTTTCATATGGAATATATAAGAAAAAATTGGCTTATTAGCTTTATTGTAATTTGTTTAACCTCTTGGATATATCTACTTTTTTTCACCCCTAGTCTTTTAGCTATTTTTATACTTGCAATTGCCTCTGGATTTGGAGGCGCAACTTACTATTTTGGATATAAAAAAAGAGGAACTATCTGGCTTTCTTGGATTTTAGTAATAAGAGCAATGAGTTTAATTGTTACTTTTTTTCAAATCATCTATCTTATATTTTCACATAAATTAAATACCTATCTTATAACTTTAGCTTCGGTTACTGGAAAATCTGCTTGGACAGTAGAAGCTCTTTGGTTATTTGGACTAGCTATGAGTATTTATTATTGGATATGGAGTTATCAACTTAGAAAAATTAATAAACTATCAAAAGAACAAGATAACTAAAAGCCTTATCTAGGAATTTTTGTTATTTTTTTATCATGATGTAGAAAGAATAGAAAAAACACTATTCCTACAACAAATAATGATAAAGACATCAACCACACCCTTTGAACAGGTACTTTAAATGATAAAGCAACTATACCAATAGCAATAAGATATGATATATAGTCAGCAGACGCTAACATTCCAAAAACTTTTCCATGATCGTGATGGTGACGTTTTCTTGTGAAAAGGCAATACACACAAGAATATGTAATTGAGTAGCTCGTTCCTAAGAGTGTAATTGTAGAAATTAAAAGAATGTTGTTTGTCCATCCAAATATTTTAGAGAAAAATAAAATGAGAAAACAGATCAACACTATTATTAATCCTGAAAAAAATATTTTTTCATCTGAGAATTTTGCAAACTTTAAAAATAGAACCCCTATAAAAGTACCTGCTATCATTTCAAAAGGAACTAATTGCGTTAAAAAATGTCTAAATGCCTCATTTCTAAAAGTGAACTGATAAATCGATAGTTCTAAAAAAAAGTATCCAAAAAATCCTAACATAAAAGATTTATGCTTTAAAAAATTATGATAGATATATTTAACTTCATGTAAAATAGATATACGTTCTTTAGGATCTCGAACATTTAGATCTATATCTTTAGTATCTTTATAAACTAAATACACTAAAATAATACACACAACTAACAAAAAATAAGATAACTCCATCATAGCGCCGGAGTGAATAAAAAATCTAGATACTACATGAGAAAAGTCCCCTACAAAATAATAAAAAAGAACCATAGCCATAAAAAATCTAAAATTTATGAATTGTTTCGTCATATCTTTATATGCAGAAAGAACAATTGGATTAACGTTGCCCGCAACACCAAACATCACAATGTAAATGATTAAATATAAAATATTGTTTTGCCAAAGCCAAAAAAGAAAAAAAACAGATGAGATCAAGGTAACAATCAAAGCAAAAATAAGCGCTTTTTTCCTACAATAATAATCCGACAAACCGCCTTGAATGGGGGCACAAAAAAAAGCTATTATACTTACAAAAATAGGTATCGCAAATTTATAGGTAGTCTCTGGCTCAAATCTAATTATTGCAATAAATAATGATTGCGTAACTAAAATACAAAAAAGCAGTAGCTGACTTACAAACGTAACCATAAATTTCTTATATAATTTTTTTTATTTTTAAACACTTTTTTTTAAATAGATATTTTTAAATCTATTTTATATCTCTAATAGAAAAATTATTTCCAAATAGATCAAAATCAATTATGCTTTTTATAAATTTTATTGGGGTGCTAAAAAGCTGAGAAGTAAAAATTGCTAACCCAGAGAACCTGATCTAGATAATGCTAGCGCAAGGGATTTAAAATGTTTTTATTAATTATCGGCTCTATTGCCTCTATTACATCAACAATTAGTTTGATTCCACAGATATTTCAAACATTTAAAACCAAATCTGTAGCTGATCTGTCACTTCTTATGCTAATCAATTTTTTTATTTGTTCTATTTGCTGGGTTATATATGGAATCATATTAAATGCTACATCTGTTTGGATAACAAATATTATAATGTTAATTTTTTCAGCTCTCTTGATAATTTTAAAAATCAAATATAATAGAAAATAATATGGTTCATAAAATATTGAATTCTTATAAAAGCATAATCTTTTTAAATGGTGATTTCCCAAATAAAAAGTTATTTGATTTCATAGATTTAAATGTAACAATAATTGCAGCAGATGGCGCCTCTGACAAACTAAAAAACTACTCGATAAACCCAAACTTTAATATCGGAGATGGAGACTCTATAGGGGAAAAGAAATCAAATTCTTTCATAAAAATCTTAGATCAAAACAAAACTGATTTTGAAAAAGCTATTATATTTGCGAAAAAGCTAAACCTTCTACCTTCTTTAGTTTTAGGTTTTGGTGGAGGTGAAATAGATCATATAATTGGAAATGCTCAAATTATGACAAAATACTCTGATAAAAAAGAATTGTTTTTTTTAGATACCTACCCAACAATAAATGGCTTTGGAACAAAGCTTGGAGTTGTCTTAAACAATGAGTTTAATATCAAATTAAATATAGGCTCCACTATTACAATAATTCCGTTTAAAGAATCTTTAATTACTACCCAAGGCCTCAAGTGGGATTTAAAAGAAAAAAGGATAAATAGTAACTTTTTTTCTTTGAGAAATTACAATATATCTAAGATAGTCACTTTTAAATTAAAAAAAGGCAGAGCTCTTATTATTTTGGATATAACTAAAAATATCTCATCTTTAAAAAAGCAGCTAAAACGAATCTTGTTTAATATTTAGTTGAAATACCATTTCACTTTTATCCATGTAATCTATTAAATCAGGTTACTCTAATTTCAGTTGTACGACTTTTTCGTACAGCTGAATAATTTTTTCATTCGTACGATTTTTTCGTACAGTTGAATATACTTTTGTATTTAGGAATAATTTAGATTATCGAACTGTCTCATAACCACCTAAAACTCCCCCTTTCGACAATACAACCTGCCAAAGCTGAATACTTCTTGCTCGAAAAGATCCTGCGCAAGAGAGAAGATAATATTTCCACATTCGATAGAAATGAGGGGGATATTTCTCTTTAATTTTATCCCAATTATTATCAAAATTCTTAAACCATACCATTAGAGTCTTGTCATAATCTACACTAAAATTGTGCCAATCTTCCATGACAAATAACCCTTCTATTGATTTTCCAATTTGTGCAACTGAAGGAAGTAGCCCTCCTTGAAAGATATATTTATCTATCCAACGATCTCCTGTTACATTAGAGAGATTTCCTCCAATTGTATGTAGCATAACCATTCCATTATCATTTAAGCATCTATGAACAACTTCCATAAACTCTCTGTGATTTTTCGCTCCTACATGTTCAAACATACCTATCTCAACAATTCTATCGAATTTCTCATTCAAATCTCTATAATCCTGAACACGAATCTCTATAGGAAGACCTTTACATACCTCTTTGGCATAAGCTGCTTGATTCTCAGAAAGAGTAATAGCAACTACATTTACTCCATACTCTTCTGAAGCATATTTTGCAAAACCGCCCCATCCACAACCAATATCTAAAACTTTCATTCCCTTTTTAAATCCAAGCTTTCTTGATATCAGATCATATTTTGCTACTTGAGCTTCCTGCAAATTTTTTGCATTTTTCCAATAGCCACAACTATAAGTCATAAGAGGATCTAACATATTTTGATAAAGGTCATTTCCCAACTGATAATGCTGATCAATCACCTTCATGCTACCAGATCTACTCTGTCTATTGAAAAATTTAGCTTTTAGATAAGCCCAAATATGGGACCATGTAGGTTTAAAGTTGTTTTCAAGATCAGCTCTTAATATTTGATATATAAAAACATCTAACGCTTCTGTATCCCAAGCATTTTCCACATAAGATTCTCCAAGTCCCAAAGATTGATCCTTCAATACTCGATCATAAAATGCTTCATCATGAACCTGAATATCCCACGGGCGGTCACCATTGAGTTTGATATCTGCAATAGAGACCATCTCCTCAACAATATCTTTTGAAGAAGAAGCTTCGATTTGGTTAGCTGATAATAGAAAAATAAAAATAAAAAATAATTGTCTCATAATTATTGTATGAATAATTTTGAAAAAAATGACAAGGAAAATTTTAATATTTTTTTTTGTTCTGTCTTTTTTTAGATAGATTATCAAAAATGATGTCTACTAAGGGGGGGGTATTCTGTCCCTACCCTTCTAAAAATGCAGGTTCTCGCTGACAATAGAGTTTTTTGATTTAAAAAAAATTGAAGTTAAGCTTTTTTATCCAACTCTTCCCATCTTATATATAGCATTTCTATTTCGTTCTCTAAAGCAGCAAGTTCTCTACAGACTTCATTAAGGTGATCTTTATTTTCCATTACATCTTTTTGATTTAATAATGCATTTAGATTTGATATTTCTTTCTCTAATTTAGGGATGTTTTTCTCTATTTCTTCATACTCTGTTTTTTCTGAATATGTGAATTTTTTAATATTGGAATCTATTTTTTTATGTTTAGATTTTTCTTTTTTAGAATTTTTATCATTTTTCTTAGATGCCTCAAATTGAGCATAATCAGAAAAAATGGAAATTTCATCTTTATTTTCTAAAGAAATTATTGAATTACAAACTCTATCAATTAAAAACCTATCGTGAGTTATTAACATTATAGCTCCATTAAACTCTAAAAGGCTCTCTTCTAAAGTATCTAATGTTTGAATATCTAAATCATTTGTTGGCTCATCCAAAAGTAGTATATCAGCAGGTTCTAGAAGAAGATGAGCGATAGAAATTCTAGCTCTTTCTCCTCCTGATAGTTTTTTTATTTGGGAACCTAAAATATCTTTAGGAAATAAAAATCTTTGACACCATGAATTAACATGAATCTTTTTATTTTGAAATGTCACGAATTCACCACTTGGACAAAGAGCTTCTTTAAGAGTTAAATTTTCATCTAACTTCATTCTATGTTGATCGAAATAAACAATTTTCAAGTTATCAGCTTTTTTAATTGTGCCACTATCTTGAGTAATCTCTTCTGCTATTATTTTTAAAAGAGTTGTTTTTCCACATCCATTAGGTCCAATGAGACCTATTCTAGTTTTTGGAGACAGCATAAAACTTAAATTTTTAAAAAGCTCTTTTCCATTAATACTTTTAGAAACAGATTTTAGAGTTATTAATTTTTTTGTTCCCCTGTCTGTTGAAATAAAATCTATTTTAGTTTTTTTTGTTTCATTTCTTTTTTTTAAATTAGATAATTTTTCAAATATTTCATGAGCTTCATCTATTCTTGATCTTGATTTAGTTGTTCTTGCTTTTACACCTTGTTTTAGCCACTCAGCTTCTCTTCTTGCTTTTGTAGTTAGTGATTTTTCTTGTTTGATTTGACCTTGTAAAAAAGCATCTTTTTTCTTTAAAAAATCTAAATAAGATCCGTCAGACACAAAAATATGATTTGGATATGCATTAGATATTTCTATAATTTTATTACAAGCATTTTGCAAAAAATATCTATCATGAGAGACCAGGATAAAGTTTAAGCCTTTTTTTTGTAAAAATTTCTCAAGCCATAAAAGAGACTCTAAATCCAAATGGTTAGTAGGTTCATCCAAAAGAAGTAAATCAGGAGATAATATGAAAGCCTCTGCCATAGACAATCTCTTCTGCCATCCTCCAGATAATGCAGAAGCATTAACTCTCGGATCTTTAAACCCGACTTTATTAAGCCATTTATCAACAAGTAAATCTTTATCATATTCAGATAAATTCTCACCTTTTAGAGAATGTTGTAGTACATCATTAATTGAAATATTTTCGTAAAATACTCTTTGAGGAACATAAGCAATTTTTAAAGAGCGTCTAGTTGTGACTTCTCCTGCATCTGCTATCTCTAAATTAGCTAAAATTTTTAATAAAGTAGATTTACCTGAACCATTTGGTCCAATAAGACCAATTCTATCGTGGGTGAAAACAGAAAAAGATATGTTTTTAAATAAATCTTTTAAGCCATATGATTTTGATAGATTGTTAGTATTTAATAATATGCTCATATTAAAATGGTAGCAGAAGTAATAAATCTATTCATTACTAAATTTTATAACCCCAAGCTTTTTGAAGCTCTGAGGAATAGGCGCAGAAAAGCTCATTTTTTTTCCGGTTATTGGATGTAAAAACTCTAAAAAATAGGAATGCAAACACATTCTAGATATTGGACTAGATGATGGAGAATATCTTTTATCGCCAAGAATCGGATGACCGGAGTCTTTACAATGAACTCTTATCTGATGCTTTCTTCCAGTTTCTAGATTAAGTTTCAGATAAGTAAAATGTTTAGATCTTCTAATTACTGAAAAATGAGTAATTGCAATCTTTCCTTCCTCTTCATTTTCAACAGATCGAACATTATATTCCTTATTTTCTGTAAGATAGCTTTTCCAAACACCTTCATCTTCTTTTAAGTTGCCCTCAACGATCGCCAGATAAGCCCTTTTAAGCTCATGATTTTTAAACATAAGATTAAGCTTATCAATTGCTTTTTGATTTTTAGCAAACATCATGACTCCTGATGTTTTTTTATCTATTCTATGTACTACAAAAATATTTTTGGTAGAAAAATATTTCCTTAAAATCGAAAGAGCATTTTCAGTTTTTTCTTCATCCAAAGGAACGCTTAATAAACCCTCTGGTTTGTTTATTACCAATATATGCTCATCTTCAAAAATAATTTTAACTCCAGAAGGACTTTTTTTAATTATTTCATGTATTGATATAGTCTTATCTTTTTCAATTATTTCCTTTGCATTTACAATTAAAACATTATCTACATATATCCTTCTTTTTTTTAGAAGATTTCTTATAGTGGTATTCGAAGAATCAGGAAATATTTTTTTTAATGCTTCAAATATTGTAGAATTTTCAGATGTTTTATAGTTTTTCAAAATAATTCTTTATTTTAATTAATAATATCAATTTCTGACGTTATTATAAGCAATTAATGAATTTATCTCCTTATTTAATTTTAGTGAATTAAGAGGTAATTTTCCAGCAGCGATGAATTTTTTTATTATGAAAATCCAAGGGTATTGTTTTATTAGTAATCTCTTTGATCGAGCATGAATTAAATAAAGATTCATCAAGTTTGAATTTCCTAGAATTTGTGCTAAAAAAAATAACACCATCTGACGCAAGAAGTTTAAAAGACTTTGTAATAAGAGTTGGATAATCTTTTTGAATATCAAATATTTGATCCATTTTTTTTGAGCGAGAAATCGTTGGAGGATCGATAATAATGATATCAAATAGTGCTCCTGAGTCGATCTCATCATCTAAAAACTTCATGCAATCAGCTCTGAGAATTTCATTATTCTCTCTCGGTAGAGAATTAAGGATAAAATTATCTCTCCCCCAGGCTAAGTAAGTATTTGACAAATCAATGCTTTTAGTAAAACTAGCTCCTGCAAGAGCAGCTTGAACGCTAAAGGAACAGGTATAGGCAAAGAGGTTTAAAACACGTTTACCTTTTGCAATAGATGCCACGAGGCGCCTAGTTTCCCGATGATCGAGAAATAAACCGCTATCAAGATAATCTCTCAAGTTAACTTTGAACTTAGTTCCATATTCTAAAACTGTAAAAAAATCTTTTTGCTTATCTATTTTTTCATATTGCTCTTTTTTCCTACGCTTTATCCTTGTCCGCCAATAAATATGATTAGTTGTAGTTCCAAAAATGGAGCATAATGCTTGATTGATCTCTTCATACAACTGAGCTGATGCTTCATTAAGATCGCGATCATAAGAAAAAAAATGTACTGAGAAACGTCCATCATAAAAATCGATTGCAAGAGGATATTCTTTAATATCTCGATCATAAATACGAAAACAATTAGTTTGGGAGCGTTTGGCCCACTTACGGATATGTCTATAGTTTTTTCTAATCCGGTTTTTGATTGTTGAGCTTTTGTCTTCACCATCTAAGATAATGGGTAGGAAGAAAGAGGGTTTATTCATAGCTAATATCTTATCAGAAAAAAATTAAGTTAATAATCAAAATTAAACTTTTGATTATTTTTTTTGAAAGAAAAGTTCGATGTTTCTTTAAAAAAATAAAACCAGTATGTCAGCTTTAAATAGACATACTAGCATTTTCACCTACTTATTTCTTCAAAAGACCATAAATCTGAGAGAGATTTCTAACTACTTCCTCAAACTTTGTGTTTCTCAAACCAAAATTTTTAAGATCTATGGTAACATCCTGTTTCAAATGGTCTATAAATTTCCGCATATCTTGCTTAATTGATTCCGGCAAAGTAATGCTACTATTAAGAGAAAGTAATTGGTATAAGCGAATCACATCGTTTTTATGTTTGCGAATATCTCTTTTATCAACAATCAAACCAGCAGCAGATCTGTTTGACAAATCAATCCATGCTCGAGCCTTTAACGGAATAAGATATTCGTGACTTACTACTGACAATCCCTCTATTTCACGTTTTCCTTCATGGATAAACCGATAGTAATCTTTATTTAGTAGAATAGCTGATAAACTTACAACCTCGTCATCGATCGAAATAGGTGTTAAGTGACTTTCATCATTTAGTAGTATTGTTTCTGTCTTTTTTGAAAATAACTCTAACATTTCCGGATAATTCTGATCATTTGGTGAGTGAAATCGATAAAACAACTTTTTTCCAGTGCTCTTCTGACGATGTGAATAGCCTCCTTTTCTAATAAATTGCCAAAATGCCTGCGCAAACTCTCGATTAAGCGTTTCAACACACAAGACAATGTCTAAATCTTTAGTAGCTCGAAAGCTCAGACCTACTTCTTCCATAGCCAAAAAACATGCTATGCCTCCAATGAGTACATACTGATCGGGAAATCTTGAAAAAGACTCCTTGAATAAATTCAATCCTTTTACCATTTGATTTGCTCCATAAATTTTTCTAATGCTACTTCCACTCTTTCATCCTTATTCCCTTGTAAGCTAAGATACAGTGAAAATGGATCTACCATCCCCTTATTGACAAAGAGCTTTGGTTTATAGCTCCAGATCTCTAATTCAATATCTGCATCTTCAGGAAAAAAGACCTTTTCAATTGAAGCTGAATGCTTCAAGATTTTCCAATCATCTTTACTAATAGCGTATACCGGTCGTTTAGGTGGATTTAACATTGAATAATTACTAAGTGCTGTTAATCCAGAAATAACTCCCAATTGTTTTATTTTTTTTGTATCTTTGCATCTCAACATCATGTTTTTTTTAATAGGACTTCGTATGAATGGTTTTACCTGTTCCCATAATGCCCGCCTATCTTTCATTAAATGGAGAAAACGTTCTCTTCCTTTTTGAAATACTTCACCAATCCCTATAGATTCTAATTCATCTAAAGCTCTAGTCATTGTCATTGCACTATATCCTAGTTTTTTTGCTAATTCTGAAGGAATAAACTTTTGATCATTCTTATGAATCAATGCATAAATTACCACCATTTGCGTTGCAGGGCTTAAAATTTTTCTGCTTTTACGAATTTTTCGAAAATGTTCACGTAAATCTAAGCATAGATCTGGTAGATACATCTGGTTGTTTGGAACAACAAAAGGGACTCTATAATTAATTAAACGTAATCGATCATATGAAGAAACCACCCTACATACATATATACATAAACAGGTCCTTTTCTCCTGTAGGTATTTAAAATGCTTATTCACTGTTGCAGGAGAGATCACAACATCTTCTTTTGCAATCATTAAAAGACATGAAATTCCTAATAATGAAATCTCATAAAAATCATATAAATCCCTCAAAAAAATAGGGAGATCTTTTTCCTCTTTCCAAGAGCTTGCTTTAACTCCTATATCGAGTACTTTTTGCAAATAATCCTCAAAATTTTGAAGAGTGCTCATCATTTTACCTACTTTATTAACATATTATTTGCATAATAACACATTGAATGTTACCGTGCAATATTTATGTAATTTTCAGCCTAGCAAAAACAAAAAAAAAGAGACTTAAGACTTTATTCTTAAATGTTTTAACACAAAATAACTTATGCAGGATTAACCTGCACTGGTCTTTGAAAAAACTCCAAAAGAAAGATTCGAACTTACGACCAATGGATTAACAGTCTTAAAAATTAAGCTCTAAAAACTGCCTTAGATACCCTTAAATTAACCTCTATTTTATATAGAAATAGAATTGATTGTTTTTACTAGTTTTTGTATATTATATTTTTTTTTATAACATTAGGAGAATCTATGACCTTCTTATCAGTAGTATTAACTACAATATTTTTTTTCGCACCACTGCAAGACAATGATTTTAATTGGCAAAAATCTGATCTAAAAGAAAAATTGAATCATCTCTCTTGTTGCCAAACTAAAGAAATAGTCAATTGGGATTCTTCTCTTTTGGGTTTAACTAAAGAAGATTATGCAATAAAACAAAGAGATATTCTAAATTCTCTTCAAGAACAAATTCTAGCTAGTAATGATATAGAATTGATTACACTCTTCAAAAGAGCTGTGAGAAACCATAACACTATATATAATGAATATGTCGCCAAACCTATACAATCTTTTAACAAACATCACCCTGATTTAGATTTTAAAATACCAGAAACTAATATCATATTGGATGTACTAGATAACGAAGTAATTGTAACATCAGAACTTAGTATACTGAGGCAATCTAATTCCTCTAGCTTAATCTTAGATGGATATAAACAAGAAGTTTCTGAAGTTTGTATAAATGGATCTAAACTAAATGAATCTGAGTACAAAGTTACAGCTCACGAATTAATTATTTTATCACTCCCTAAAGATTCTCAATTTACTCTTAAGGTAATGAGTAAAATCGACCCATATAATAACGATTCAATGGAAGGTTTATATAAGACTGGAAAATGGCTGAGCACTCAATGTGAGTCTGAAGGAGCTCGCCGCATTTTTTATACTATCGATCGCCCTGATAATCTCTCAAAGTATACTGTAACCATTATTGCAGATAATAAAAGATATCCAACTAGAATATCTAATGGAAACCTTGTCTTTGAAGATTTTCATCCAGATGGCAGAGCTATAATTAAATGGCATGATCCTTATCCGAAACCAAGTTATCTCTTTGCTACTGTTCTAGGTGATTTTGATATTATTGAGGGAACTTATCAGACCAAAGAAGAAGAAGAAGAAGTAAAATTACAAGTTTTTGTTGAAAAAGGAAAAAAAGAGCAAGGAAAATACAGCCTTTGGGCTTTAAAACAAAGTATGTGGTTCGATCAAACCTTTTTTGATCGCAAGTATGATTTAGAATACTTGAAAATGGTCAGTATTCCTGACTTTAATATGGGTGCAATGGAAAATAAAGGGTTGCTTATATTCAATGCTATGGATTTATTAATCGACAAAGATTCTGGACCAGACAATTATTTTAGACTTGTTGCATATATAGTAATGCATGAATATGCTCATAATTGGAGTGGCAATAGAGTTACTGTTAAGAATTGGTTTGAATTACCTTTAAAAGAGGCATTTACTGATTTTCGTGCAATGCTATTTGATGAGCACTTTTTTTCTTCAGAAATTGCTCGTGTAGGACAGATTCAAAGATTAAGAGAGAGTCAATTTCCAGAAGATGCAAGCGCTTTAGCTCATCCGATTCAAATAGAATCATATGTATCTTCAGATGATCTTTATGATCAGACAACATATGTAAAAGGACGAGAAGTCTTTCGAATGTTACACACAATTCTAGGAGATAAATTCCGAGTTGCTCAAAATGCTTATTTTTCTAAATATGATGGACAAGCAGTTTCATTTAAAGAATTATTAACAACCCTGAGTGATGTAAGTGGAGTGGATCTTAGTGTTTTTGAGAGATGGTTTCATCAAATAGGTACACCAACTATAACTCTCACTATGAATTATAATTCAAATAATAACACCGCTGAAATCCTCGTTAAACAAAGCTGCACAAATCCTAAAACCAATGAAGAACAAAAGCCTTTTCACATTCCACTATTTTTAGAACTTATTGGTTCAGATGGCAAGATAATCTCTCCCAAAATGAAAGTGGATTTTAAAGATAGGGAAATGGTTTTTAGATTTGATAATGTAAATGAAAAACCAATCCCTTTATTTTTACATGGTCTTTCAGCTCCAGTTAAGTGGAAATATGATTTTACTAATGAAGAATTAGAAACTATTGTCTTACATACTGATGATGCTTTCTGGCGTTTTGAAGCAGGAACTATCTTTGCTAAAAAGCAACTTATTAAATTAGCTACTATAATAATGAAAAATCCTGAAAAAGAAATTTTTCTTTCTCCAAACGTTCATAATTTCTATCGCCATGTTCTTAATTCTGATACGCTCTCTCCTATGGCTAAAGCTCAAATTCTTGATCTCCCCTCCCTGCGTACTCTTGCTGAGGAATTAAAAATATATGACTATCAATTGATTGCAAAAGTTTGTGACAAATTTAAAAAGCAATTAGCTAAAGAACTAGAAAATGACTTAGTTGATTTACTTGAAAAAACCCCTAACCCTAAAACATATAATCCTTTTTCCAAAAATTTTGTTCATGAAATGAAAGTACGTAAATTACGCAATACTATACTTAGTTATCTAGTTTCTTTTGATGAAGAAAAATATGTATCTCTTGCCATAGAGCAATATTTAGAGTCAGATAATTTTAATAACAAAGGAGCTATTGTTAATATTTTAGCCAATA